>NZ_JAFBEV010000004.1 GCF_016908935.1 Sporolactobacillus spathodeae
ATATATCTTGCCTTGATTTATCACTGTTTGATGGTACTCATTCAACAGGAAACAGATACAAAGCACTCACTGCTTAAACTTAACCGATGGTTAAAGGCATTGCTTTGGCAATCCGGGAAAAAACTGATTCAGCGTATTAAATTTCAAAGGAAGCCAAAGATTACTTAGAAAAAGGGTCCAGTCGCTGTTGCCCTTGAATTAATTGGATAATATTGTAAATATGGATAGGATCACCTCTTGAGTGGTTATTGAGTTTTTTGATTCAAGAAGGCCAAAACTAATTCTGATTATTCACATATTTAAGACTTTAAATTTTATGCAACGCTAGTAATGCCTGCACAAAAAATGCAGGTCCCTATTCCAGCTTTCCTCACAGGGCCTGCATTTCCTATAATATTAAGCTTATGACATTCGCTACAATTACCCTTCAGTCACCTTAATTTCTTTTTCCAGATCATCGCGTGAGAGATTTGCCTTTAAAAAGGCTTCAGTCGTCGGTGTGTAAAGGCTTTGATGTGTCTTTTGATCAATCTGCACCGTTCCGTGATCGAGCACATAATTCATAACATGACCGCCGCCTTGACGGTTTTTGTCAATAAAATGGAAATGGTAGCCGGAAACCGCAATCCCTTGGGCAAACGCCGGTGTCCAGAAACCGACAATAGTTCCTGCCACATTTTTAAAATGGAAAACCGGTTGCGATTTGACCGCCTCTGTCATCGGAACAGGTTTTTCCTGATAAGCTACCGTACGTGTGCTGACTTCTTTAAACACACCATCAATCCGGAATGCATAGAACAAATTGCTGCTCGGTACCAATTTCTGCAATTCTTTTTCAAAAGCAGCTTTATCAAGCGGTTCTTCGAATGTCTTCGATTGTTGCGGTTTAAAATAAGTTAGCGAGCAAAACGGTGTCATATCCGTACTCTGCAGCGGAGTAGCCGTTCCATCACCGCGCAGGCGATAAAATTGATTATCAAAACCAATCATTTCGCCGTCCAGGTGATCAAAAGTGCCGATGCCGAAATCGCCATGCATCTTGAACTCATCGTAAGACATCGCACCATCATAAACGCCGTCAAGCAGTGATGTCATTGTGGATAATTGAAATACTTCACCAAAATCCTTAGCCATCTTCATTGCCCCCTCCAAGCACAAACACTGAAATAAACTTACATTAACTGATTTGGCAGCAAGCTCTTGCCGAGTGCGACATTATCGCTGTAGTCAACCGGAACATCAATAACCACAGGTCCGCCTTCGTATTCCAGACCTTCACGCAATACCGCTTCCAGCTGGTCAGGCGAATTGACGCGCAATCCTTTTGCCCCGAATGCTTCTGCATATTTGACAACATCTATAGCACCGAAGTCGATGCCGGAAGTCCGCTCATATTTCATTTGTTGCTGAAAAGCAACCATGTCGTAAGTGCCGTCGCGCCAAACGATATGAACAATCGGAAGTTTGAGTCGAACGGCTGTTTCCAGTTCCATTGCGGAGAAAAGGAATCCACCGTCTCCAGACATCGAAACAGTTTTTGCATGATGATTAACCAATGATGCGGCCATTCCCCATGGAAGGGCAACGCCAAGGGTCTGCATGCCGTTGCTGAACAACAACGTCTTTGGTTCGTAGGAACGGAAATGACGCGCCATCCAAATATAGTGTGAACCAACATCGCAAGCGACCGTTGTGTCATCGCTGATTAACTGACGCAAGGTATGAATCAGCTGAAGCGGATGAACTTGATTGCCATGCGTTGTTTTCGGCGGTTCATCCCGGGCGTCAAGCCGCTTGCGCATTTTATCAAGGAACTGCAGACTGTCTTCAGTGATGGAGAGATTAGAGAGCTTTTCTTGAATTCGCGCAACCGTTGCTGGGATATCGCCAACCAGTTCAATTTCCGGCTGATAGTAGTGATCGATGTCTGCGCGAACTTCGTCAAGATGAATAATCGTCCGTTTGCCGTTTTTATTCCAAAATTTTGGATCATATTCAACAGAATCATAGCCAATCGTCAGAATGACATCTGCTTTATCGAGCAATAGGTCTCCTGGTTGATTGCGGAACAGACCTATGCGTCCGAAGAAACGTTCTTCCATATCGCGAGGAATCAAACCAGCTGCTTGAAACGTCTCAACAACTGGGAAAGATATTTTCCGCAGCAAGGAGCGAACAGCGGCAACGACCGAGAAACGATTCGCACGCATACCTGCAAGAATCACCGGCATTTTGGCGTGACTGAGCGCCTCAACTGCTCGGTCAATTGCTTCTTCAGATGCTGTACCTAATTTCGGACTTTCGAGTGGACCAAGCGCGTTGACTGTCGTCTGATCAACCAAGACGTCCTGAGGAAAGCTTACTACACTTGCACCTGACTGGGTCGATTCTGCCGCCCGGAACGCATTGGTCATCACTTCCGGAACATTCTTCGGATCAACAACTTCCGCACTGTATTTTGTAATTGGTTGGAATAAAGCGGCATTGTCCATCGATTGATGCGTGCGTTTCAGCCGATCCGCACGTGGAACCGCACCGGCTAAGGCAACAACCGGATCATTTTCAACATTTGCTGTGACTATACCGGTTGCCAGGTTCGATGCGCCTGGGCCCGATGTGACCAAACAAACACCGGCTTTACAGGTCAAGCGTCCAACTGCCGCCGCCATAAATGCCGCATTCTGTTCATGCCTGCAGACAATCAGTTCTGGTCCGCGATCTTTCAACACGTCAAAAACGGCATCAATCTTTGCGCCCGGAATACCAAACACATATTTAACGCCTTGCTTAATCAAACAGTCAACAACCAATTCGGCACCGGTCGCAAGCTTCTCCTTCGTTGCTTCGTCCTTGCGAATTTCTGCCATTTACTCCCACTCCTTTTTTATTTAGAAAAACTTAGCTTTGCCAATTCCTTTTGTAACAAACACGGTTCGGCTGCTCGCTTGCCGCAGGCGTCTCGCGCGCTACATTGGGTGTACAAAATCTGATACATTCTTACTTATCTTTTCAAAAAGACTCAAGAGTCATTTCTCATGGACAAGTTCTTACGATTTTTCGACTTCTCTGTGACTAAACTCATTGTAACGCATCAAATATATATTGTGAAATATATTATTCTTTATCGTGTAATACCTAGTATGTATCAATTGATTTTTGAAAACGTAATCATTTATAATAGACCTATCATTCTTTCGGAAGGGCGATTAATTATGGAATTACGCCATCTCACATATTTTATTACGGTTGCAGAAGAACTTCATTTCGGTAGAGCTGCTGCCCGACTGCAAATGACGCAGCCGCCACTCAGCAAACAAATTCAGCAATTGGAAGATGAAATGGGTGTTGTGCTATTCAAAAGAAACAAACGTCATGTCGAACTGACAACAGCTGGCGAATTATTTTTGTCAGAGGCGCGAAAGGTACTGAGTCAGTTGAATCAGGCGATTGATACAGCACAGCGCGCGCAAAGAGGCGAATTTGGTCAACTCGTTATCGGCTTTGTCGGATCGGCAAGCTATGACATCCTACCTGCTTTTATCCGAGAATACCGCCGGATGTATCCCGATGTCTCTGTTATCCTTCACGAATTGTCGACACCTGATCAGATTCTTGCACTGATCGGGCGGCGTATTGACATCGGCTTATTGCATCCGCCAGTCAGCAATTCGCTTATTGAAGCTGAACCTGTAAAAAAAGGTGTTGCTGCTTTATCACTTCCGAAAAATCATCCACTAGCCAGTAAAAAAGAAATCACAATGGAAGATTTACGCGACCAGTCATTTATCGTCGTTTCCCGGGAAATATGGCCAGGCCTGTACGATGAATTTCTCTCGTTATTCCAAAATGAGAGCTTTTCTCCGAAAATTGTCCAAGAAGCAACGGAATATCAAATGGTAGTCGGACTTGTTTCCGCCGGTATCGGCATCGGTGTCGTACCCGCGACAGCGGAAAAACTATTCAACCTAGAAGTTGTCTATCGTGAAATCAGCGAACATCCGATGCCCGCAGTACTTTCCATGGCTCATTTGAAAAAGAACAATAATCCCGCGATGAAGCAATTCATTCGTCTGTCGCGCCAGATCATCCGCAAACCGGATGAAGAATGAAACTATTCATCTTTAATCAGCGTATCATCCTTGCTTTGCCTCCTCAAGCGAATCAGTCGGATCGCATGCATGATCACTGTTTTTGCCATGGCATATGAAGGAACAGCGAGAATCATCCCGATTGGTCCAATCCATTTGCCGGCAACAAGCAGCAGAACAATAATCGTCAGTGGATGGATATTCAAGCGTTTGCCCATCACAAGCGGTGAAATCAAGTGACCGTCTAATTGCTGAACAGTGACGATAATCACCAGGACAAATAGTGCCTTGACCGGAGAATCCATTGAAGCCACAATGATCGCTGGCGCGGCACCAAGGATGGGGCCCATGTAGGGAATAATATTCGTCACACCGACAATCAGGCCAAGTAACAGGCTGTATGGCAGACCAATTGCAGCAAATCCAATACTTGACGTCGCACCGACAAAGGTCGCGACAATAATCAAGCCATGGATATAGGAAGAGAGTGTTGAACTGAGATCTTGTATAATCTCGTTCACTTCATGATGGTAGTGGCGTGGAAAAAAGCGCATGACAGCGCTTGGCAATCGATCACCGTCTTTCAACATATAAAAAAGGATAAATGGAACCGTAACAACGGTAAGTGTCAGATTTACGATCACACTGAAAAAGCTAGAAAAGCTAGATCCAGCGTGTTTGCTATAGTCATTAAGCATATTAGTCACGTTCTTTTGAATCTTATCAATCGAGTAATAATCCTGATGAATCAACCATTTAAAGCCCTGTGTATTAGCGAGTTGATCAATTGAATGCCTAATGCCGACAATATAATCGGGAAGCTTGCTAAACAAAGATTTCACCTGATGACCAAGCGTCGGTCCAAATGTGACAACGAGCAAGGTAATCAGTCCGATTAAAATCAAATAGATGATCGCAATGCTGAGTGCTCGAGGAAGTCTTAGTCGCTCCAACAGACCGACAAAAGGACTGAGTAGGAAAAAGAGAAAACCCGCAACAAGGATCGGAAAAAAGAAAGTCGTAATCAGTGTGACGACCGGTATAAAGATGAAAGAAATTTTTGTTAGGACAAAAATCAGCAGTGCGAGCCCAAGCAGCTCAATTGTCCAAAAAATAATCGACCCATGTTTCTTTAACATTCCTCGCAACAGATCCTTTCCGCGACCGCTGATATCATATGAAAACGAAACTGCCCATCTCCCTATCATTATAGCCTGCGGCTCGTTTTAAAATCCAATCAGAGTCTATTTTTCTGATAGCATTCTTTTCACAGCTTTCTCTCCCACCCATTCGGCTGAAATAAAGGCAATGGAATTCTTAATCTAGATGACTATTTGCTTTATGGGTTATAATTTATTAACCAGACTTTTCCTTCCCTTTTTTCTTAATGAAATCAGCTGTTGAACCATAAGATGTGACAACAACGCTTTTGACACGCACAACGCGTTGCATTGCTGATGCGCCTGCTGTCAGAAAAGGATGGTTAGTCTACGGCTCCCTCTTAGAAGCACTTATGCCGGAAAGGACGTGGACAGAATATAATGACGCTCACTACTATTTTATTGGCTTTTATCCTAGTTAGTAATATTTTGCTTGGCTTCACGATCGTTTTTCTTGAACGCAAAAGTGTCAGTTCAACGTGGGCGTGGCTCATGATCCTTAATTTCATCCCCATTATCGGCTTCTTGTTTTATCTGTTCTTCGGTCAGAACCTCAGTCGCCGAAAAATATTCAAGTGGGATCACGTTGTCCATGAGCGGACAAAAGAGCGGGTTGCCAGTCAAATGCGGGCAATCGCGGAGAAACGTGATCCGTTTACTCAGCCAGTTCTCCGCGATTACCATGGATTGATTTATATGAATCTCAATAACGATGAGGCACCGCTGGCATTAAACAACAGCTTGGATATCTATACAGATGGGGAACACAAATTTCGCCAATTGCTACGCGACATTCACAAGGCTCACCACCATATTCATATTGAATATTATATTTTCCGCAGCGATTTTCTCGGTCATGAAATTCTTGATGCACTAACCGCAAGAGCACGGGAGGGCATTATCGTCCGTCTCCTCGTTGACGATGAGGGTTCGCGCCAGCTGTCAAAAAAAGCGGTCCGCGAACTTGTCAACGCTGGAGGAAAATTTCAACGTTTCTTTCCAGGTCATCTGCCGCTGCTCAATATGCGCATTAACTATCGCAATCATCGAAAACTCGTGGTTATTGACGGACAAATCGGCTATATCGGCGGTTTCAATGTTGGCGATGAATATCTCGGGCTGAGTACAAAATTCGGTTACTGGCGGGATACGCATCTACGAATCTGCGGGGAATCGGTAAACAGCATTCAGGCACGTTTCCTACTGGACTGGAATCAGGCTTCAGGCGAAAAGGTGCCGTTTCAAGGCTACTATCATCTGAATCAAATGGATCACTACGGCGAAGTCGGTATTCAAATTGTTTCAAGTGGCCCCGATCGACGCTGGGAACAGATTAAAAACGCGATCATTAAAATGATTCTTTCCGCCAAAGAATGCGTCTATATTCAAACGCCGTACTTGATTCCCGATCAGAGTCTGCTTAACGCGATTTCCGTTGCAGCACTGTCCAATGTCGATGTGCGAATTATGATACCCAACAAGCCGGATCACCCATTTGTCTATTGGGCAACCTTCTCCAATATTGGCTTACTGCTCGAAGCGGGTGCGCATGTATTCCTCTATCAAAATGGCTTCCTGCATGCCAAAACGATTGTTGTCGACAGGCGGCTTGCAACTGTTGGCACATCCAATATCGATTACCGCAGTTTCAGTCTGAATTTCGAGGTCAATGCGTTTATTTACCATGAAGACACGGCGAGCAATTTGGCAACCATTTTTCTCAGTGACTGCCGGCTGTCGAAAGAATTGGCCATCGAGGATTATAACAGACGCTCGTTGATGATCCGTTTCAAGGAATCGGTCTCACGTCTGTTATCGCCGATTTTGTAAGCTTTTCCCACTGGGTCCAGCGCACTGCGTTATATTTTTCGCCCAAAATCTTATCCATTCTTATCTTTGTACAAACCCTATGCTTTTCTAACATGCAAAAAAGCAGTTCGCCCACTCTCCGGCAAACTGCTTTTTCAATCTCATCTTAACTATAGGAGACAGATAATCCTTCACTACGTAACTGACGCAGGGCTGGAACGCCATTTGGCCCTTGATGATGTTGATCGAGAATCGCTTTGATTGAATCCGATAGCGGGACAACCTCTTTCCGGCGATAATCATAACCAATCATCGTTACACGACCACGCGCATGCCAATTCCCATTTTCATCCGCGATCGCGTGGTCAATATCGAAACTTGAACGCGAGATGGTACTGACCCAAGTATAAACGGTAACCGTCTCCCCGTAGCTGATTTCATGAATATAATCGCAATGCGTCGAAGCCACAATCACATGAAAATCATCAAGGCTTAGGTCAGGTGTGAATAAGCGGAAGATTTCTCGTTTACCTTCTTCAAAATAAGTGTGATAAACCGCGTTATTCACATGACCCATTCCGTCACAGTCAACGAAACGGACCGGAATTTTTACTGTAAACACAACTTCTCCCCCCAAATCTGTAAGAATCATTCTGATTAACAGTTTAGCATAGGGAAAAGTCAAAAGGTTAGCGAATTGCTCTATTTCGTATGCTGTGCTGACCGGTATTTAGATGGGGAAATCCGTTCATATTTTTTAAACATTCTAGTAAAAGACGCATTGTATTCATAGCCAAGCTGGCAGGCAATCGACAAAACACTGAGCCGCGAGTCCTGAAGCAATTCTTTTGCCCGGTGTATACGGAGAAAGTGAATGTATTCCAGCGGCGTCATTTTCATTTTTCTTTTGAACCAATCACAATAATAGGAAGGCGTATAATGTTCCATTTCGGCCAATGCGCGGATATCAATTTTCTCTGTAAAGTGCTTTTGAATATAGAGCAGGGAGGTTGTGACCGTCTGTCTCGCCACTTTATGGAGCAAATAGTTCATCAAGAGAATGGCTTCTTCCTCGTTATGCGCATCCACTTCACGTATCATCATTTCTTTAATCGGCTGCAGATCGGCATCAAGCTTCCAGACAATACCTTCCTGGCTCGTTGTATCCGTTTTAATATACGCCTGTATATAGTCCTGCGGCAGTTGGATGATTAAATTCTCATTCATATCTGAGCACGCTCGAAACCGGCCATTACGTCCAGTCAAGAGACAAAGATGGGTATGGTTCACGGAGTAAACAGCATTTGCTGTTGTCCATTCACTTTCCCCGGCAATAGGAACCAGTAAACAAATAGCATCGGAGCCGCTACGGTATAGTTCATCATTAAACGAAGCAAAATAAAAATAAATTTGTTTCAAGTGGATTATCTGCTCCTTATATTCTGGTTCATTTCTTACATTATTCGGATTAAAGAAACTGTTAAATCGTTTCTGCCAAAGACAAAGCTGAAAGTAGGCATAAATGGAGTATATCAGATCCGTGAGCACTGCTCTATAAAAATCTTGTTACAAATTACAGTTAGATTGCTGAAATATGTCGAAAACGACGTAAAAAGTCAAAAAATGTGCATTTTGTAAACGTATTCTATTAATTTTCGTTAAATCTTATCTACATTTTGGTTAAGAAGATACAGAAGAGAATCGCTATACTCTTTCTGTAAAAGACATTCATCAGGGGGAAGTTTAAAAATATGCACCAATTAATCGCGGAGTTTTTGGGAACAGCATTGATGATCATTTTCGGTGTCGGCGTGCACTGTTGCGAGGTTCTGAAAACTTCTAAGTATCAAGGTTCAGGACACATTTTTGCCATTACAACATGGGGATTCGGCATCACGATTTCTCTATTTATATTTGGGAACGTCAATATCAATCCTGCAATGGTTGTCGCACAGGCAGTTTTGGGAAATATACCATGGTCTAATGTGATTCCTTTAAGCATCGCAGAGGTGCTTGGCGGTATTTTCGGATCCATCGTTGTTTTTATTGCCTATTACGACCAATTTAAAGCATCTGCAGATATGGACCGTGTCAAGATTCGCAACATTTTTTCAACAAATCCGAATGTGCGTAATCTGCCACGAAACTTTTTTGTCGAATTTATCGATACATTTATTTTCATTACGGCCATTCTCGCTATCGCCCAAGTTCACACACCAGGCATTGTTCCGATTACTGTCGGTCTTCTCGTTTGGGCAATCGGTATGGGTATGGGGGGTCCGACTGGGTTCGCGATGAACCTTGCCCGTGATATGGGCCCGCGTATCGCGCATGCAATCCTGCCGATTCCCGGAGGCAAAGCAAACAATGACTGGCAGTACGGTATTCTTGTACCGGGTATTGCTCCGTTCTTTGGTGCTGCTTGTGCCGCGCTGTTTGCCCGTTATTTTCTCGGTATCTAACCCAGCACACTTCATTCCTTTTAAAATTTTCGACGTATCAAATACATGTATAACGGAAAAGGATGCCTCAAAGTCGAAGTCAATCGGCTTTGAGGCATCCTTTGTTGTACGCGAATACGATTCGTCTTGTCATTCACAAAAATTTGGGCTATTGAGGGACTTGGCTGAAACTAAGTCCTTTTTTGCAATATCTACGCTTGGGCTACTCGCTTGCCGCGGGCGCCGCGCGTCTTGCGCAGATAAACTGAAATCTGATGCGCGCACTTATCTGACCACCGGCGCTCGTGCGCGCCTAGTTTAATCCTTCATCGCCCGTTTTTCTTCCAGAAGCCGCTGAAACGCCTGCTCCAACGCTTCGGACGGTTCAATGCTCAGGCGGCTGAGCACTTCCGTTATTTTTGTTTCAAGCAGAAGACGTTTCTCTTTTTTCTCATTATGATTCATCGGTTTCGCTTGTTGCCATTGCCGGTAGGTTCCTTCAAAAATCCGGATAGTCTGATGACGGATTTCTAGAATACGTGTCGCAATATTTTCGATAAACCTGCGATCATGGGAAACGAAGAGCACACTGCCTTCATACGCTTTGAGAAGCGCCTCTAAAGCGCCAACTGCCTCCATATCAAGATAATTCGTCGGCTCATCCAAAATTAACGTATTCAAATCACTTAAAAACACCTTGGTCAAAGCAACCTTGGTACGTTCGCCACCGCTCAGAACCCCAACACGCTTTGAGACATCCTCTTTGAAAAAATGCATTCGGGCAAGCACCGTGCGGATCAGCGTTTCCTGCTGCTTTGATGTCGCTTGGACATTCTCGAGAATCGATTTCTCTTCGTCCAATATATTTAGATTTTGACTGAAGTACCCGATTTTTATTGATGGGGAAGTCGTAATGCCAACCTCTTGGTTGATCAGCTTTTTGATCAGCGTTGTCTTTCCGCTTCCATTAGGCCCAATAATTGCCAATTTGTCACCGCCGCGGACAAAAAAGCTCGTGTTTTGCCAAAGTATCCGTTCGTCAATGCTGCCGGATAAATCCTCTGCCCGAATAATCATCCGATTTCTAATCGTTTCTGCATCGGGCAAATTCATTTTAAGCGGTTGTGGCGCATTTACTTTTTCTACCACTTCCAGTTTTTCCAATCGTGTTTCAATGGCATTAGCCGTTTTCTGCAGCTTCTTTTGTTTTTTTGCAAAATAAGGCTCTTGTCCCTTTGATTCCGATAGATTTACATTTTTCGGTTTTTTTGTTGCCCGTTGCGCTTTTCGCTCTTTGCGTATTAATGCTTCTTCCAATTGCCGCTTCTTCTTCTCATAATTTTCATATGCCGATTGTTGTTCTGAACGCTCTCTTTCTTTTTGCGCAGCATAATCATTGTAATTGCCTTTGTAAATCTTTATTTTTCCATCATCAATTTCCCATATCGTTGTGCAAAGCGCATCCAAAAAGGCACGGTCATGCGAGACAATAACAAAAGCGCCTTGCCAGTCGCTTAGCTTCTTTTCCAACCATTCAATATGATCGGTATCTAGATGAGTCGTTGGTTCATCCGCAAGCAGCAACTCCGGATTACTAAAAAACGCTTTTTGAATGTATTCCTGAGTCACTTCACCACCGCTTTTTGTTGTATCAGTCTTTTTTAGCTGCGGCAGCAATGTACATGAAGTGTGTTGAGTGACTGTTCCTTCTTCCGGAACGATCTTCTCTGCAAGCATATTGAGCAATGTTGTCTTCCCGCATCCATTTCGTCCAATTAAGCCAATACGATCCTTTTGTTGAATGGACAGCTGATCCACATTCAATAATAATCGATCTTTTACATAATGCTTGATGTGTTGCGCTTCTAATAAAATCAAAGAATCATCCCCATTTCTTCAGTTTTCCGGGGACGTAAAAATGCCCCCAATTCAATCAGAATAGGAGGCATGTGTTATCGGCGAACACAAAAAAGAAACCAGTCTTTTGCCTGGTACCAATACCAATCCTATCCTGAAACCATCATTCTGAAGACACGTGTACAGAAAAAATTGACGCCCACTAATATCTTCAGTTACCGGTTTTGAAAATAGGATTAGTTTTTCATTGGCCTTTGGTTCACCCTTCCGTTCATATAATTAATTTCAATATAATTGAAACACTAAATTGTGTCAACTTTTGTATCTACTTCAATTCATTTGCCGGTGCCGGAATGACCATACTTCTATCCACACGTGATGTACCATCCGCATAATTGAATTGAAATCCCGGCTGAACATTGAAGATAAAGACATTGAAATTCAGCGATCCATCCGTTGAAACTGCCTGCAGCTCTACCCCTTTGGCCATTAAATCATTTTTATTAAAAATAGCCTGTGCTTGATAGATGACTTTTTTCCCTGCTTTCAGTGCGCTGCGCACTTTGTTTTCATAGCGGGTTTGTAGCTCTTGATTTGAATAAGCGGTCTGGGTGAAAAGGTTTTTCGGATTGTTCTGATCGCCCGATTTCAGTGATGGATTATAGCTTCCCGTAGAACGAATTCCTTTTGACAGTGAATAGGCAATTAAGTGCCCGCGGTTAAGTATGGCTTCACCCTTGGCAAATTTCTGGTGCCAGCCAGTCGGGCGAATATATTGACGAACCCTAAGCGAGTCATTGGCTAAATTACGTTGTTCCAGATACGCTGTGTTCGGTCGTGACGTACGGTTCAATGAATCAAGATTGCTGTATATCACCTTATTTTCTTTCCAGTCTTTCGGATTGAGCGTTGACTTGTCATGGTTCACGATGATCACCGCGCTTGACCCGGATTTATAATCGAGAGACGAAAGACGGGATGATGACGTATTTTTTATTGATTTCTGTCCGGACAGAGGCGATTTGACCTCGGATATGCCGTTTTGAACAGTGCCCATCGTGGTTTGGGCAGAACTCGATGCGGAACTGTCAGATCGCACCTGATGATTATCAGGAGAGAGCACTTTACCTGCGAAAAAAAGCACGATGACTAATGCAAAGATAGATATTGATCGGTTTATTTTTTTCATGACTTGTTCCTCTACTCACTTCACAGTTGATTTAATGGCTCTCTTATTCTCTGAGATAAATTTGACTTAGCCAATTCTTTTTTTTGCAAACATCGCCTTCCCGCTGCTTGCTTTTCCCGCAAGGCGCCAGAGCACATTGCCTTTTGTCATAGAAACAGAGCCTATAAGAAAAACTTGGCTTAGCCAAGTCCTTTTTCAACTATTGCGCTTCGGTTGCTCGCTTGCCGCGGGCAGGACGGGAGCCTCCTCGGACAGACAGTAATCTGCGGGGTCTCCCTTGTCCTGCTCTTCCCGCAAGGCCCAGAGCACCTGCGCTACATTTTTTTGAAAATCCTTATACTTTCCTATCTCTTGAAAAAAATGGGAGCGTTCCCCCGTTGCGTCTGTCCATCGAAGCATTCTCTCTGAAGTCGTTTACTTGCTAAATTTTCCACCAAACCGCTGTTTGATCCACACAATGAAAACCGGGAGCAGTGAAATCACGACGATCAACACCATGATCAGCGAAAAATGTTGTTGGATTACAGGAATTCTTCCGAAGAAAAAACCTGCGAATAAACCAACCGATGTCCAAACAGCGCCGCCGATCACATCAAATAAGAGGAAGTACGGATACCGCATGCGGCTCCCACCGGAAACAAACGGCATAAACGTTCGTATAAAGGGAATAAAGCGTCCGAGAAAAATAGCGAAACCGCCGTAACGATTAAAAAAAGCTTCAGCCTTTGCCATCTTCTCCGCATTAATCATTCGATTAAATAAGTGATGCTTCTCCAGTGTTTTTCCGATCGTTCGTCCAATCCAATAATTGATATTATCGCCAAGAACAGCCGCTGAAAAGACGAGTAGCAAGAGCAAGCCGATATTAATCCCCGAATTGTTATGTGCCGCGATCGCGCCGGCAGCAAACAGGAGCGAATCCCCGGGAAGGAAAGGACAGATGACTACACCTGTTTCAACAAAAATAACACCAAAAAGGATGGCGTAAGTCCACGTTCCGTATTGATTAACCACGTGCAGCAGAACTTTATCAATATGCAGGAAAAACTCAATGACCCAAATCAGTGAATTCATTTCTCCGTCTCCTTGACACTTAATAAATGTTATATGTCCATCCTACCGAAAAAAAGCATATTTAGGAAGGCTGTTTCCTTAACCGTAACATGAGAATCTTATCATAAATCAGCATTCTTAAAGAACATTTAATACAGGAGTTGCGTGTTTCACCAGATCCATTTCGGGTTTAAGCCAAACTTAGCTTATCCATTTCCTTTTTTGCTTCAATGCGCTTTGGATACTGGCTGAGCTATTTTATTCTTATTCCGCTTAAATTAAATGTATTTCTAAAAGCGGACATTAGAAAAACTAGGCTTATCAAAATCTTTTTTGTAATAAACGCGCTCGGGTTGCTCGCTTGCCGCGGGCGCACCGCGAGCCTCAGAAAGGTGATATGCATTTTTTTGTGCAAAATCTTATACAGTTCAAGCGCATAAAAAAACAGGTGGTTGGATAATACCCACCTGCCTGATCAATTGCTTTTTGTTAACCCAAAGCTTCTTTCATGAATGGTGTAATCGTCTCTTCTTTTGAATCGCTTAGTGTTTTGCCAGTTGATAAATCAACAAATGTTGGCACAGTAAGAAACTGGTATTTATCCTTCAATACATTGAAACGCGCCTCATCTTTTTCGCGCACAACGGTTTCAATTTGATCATTATATTTTCCATCGAGCGCATGATCCAAAACTGCTTTTGCACGAACACAATAGGGACAGAATTGTTTGGTAATCATCAGCACTTTTTTCTGTTCTGTCATCAATAGAACACTCCTTCCACTTAATTCACCTTTAGTCTACCTGATGCGAAACCATTTGTCTTATCATTTGCTTACTGGTGGATCACAATACAGAGTACAGGCGTCAACGAACATATTCCCAAAAGGCAGTGCGCCTACATATAATAAATTGTTGATTAGACGGGGGGTGGAGGGACATGTGTCAAACAGGTACGGATATTGGCTGTGAACCAAATGGATTCGCTTTGATTGTTGTTCTTTTCATTCTGCTCATTATCGTTGGCGCGATCATCTGCTATTGATGCTTCAGGAGTAATCATTGATCCTAAGGGTGTCTGAACAATCATTTATTGATTGTCAGACGCCCTTTTCATATGGCAACAATACACATCTTCGGAGTCTTCTTAATTATGTATCGAAACAAAATTAGCGTGAAACAGAGGGAGCATAAAACAGAAGCGCCATGCAGTCGCATGACGCCATTAAGGGGAATCTTTATCTACTTTTCTCATCTCAAGCAGTGAAGCCGCCGTGATTTTGTTGGTATTTATCCCAGCAAACTGCTGCGACCATTGGTAAAATTGTACAAACCGTTCCGAAAATACCGATTGCTGCCATCATAAGAAACACTCCTTTTAAAATGTTTTGATAACGCTTTCAACAACTATATTATATACAATATTGCTTGTTTCATGCAAGGAAACTAGCTGATTTTTTGATTATTTTTTTACAATTTAATTTGGTCAAAAATCATTGCTTTAAAAGGGTTTTTCGGTAATATAATATCCCTCTTCATTGTCACATTATCTGACAATAAAGAGGGACGTCAACCAGAGTATTCTGTTTAATATTTATTTTTAGAATTATATGAATAATATATTTGACTGAACCTTATTTACATCAAATACGCTTCGGCATTCGCTTAAAACTGTCAGTCAGTAGAAACAAGTAGGCGCACGGCGCGAAATCAAACGTCTAGCAATGCTTATAGTAAAAAACAGCTAACTGCGTCCGATCGCGCAAGTTAAGCTTTTCCAGAATAGTACTGATATAGTTGCGTACAGTCCCTTCACTGAGAAACAGCCGACCGGCAATTTCACGGTTGGAGCAACCATCAGCAACTAGCGCGAGGACTGCTGCTTCGCGCGCCGTCAAATCAAAGGAATTGAGATTAGGCTTCTTTTTCTTCTCGATTAGAGACGGAATTTTATTCATCACCTCATCCCCAAAGACACGCTGACCGCTGCCAACAGCTTTAAGTGACGGAATAATGCTTTCAAAATTTTGTTTCAGTATATAGCCTTTTGCGCCGATTTGAAGTGCTTCGACAATATAGGCATCATCAGAGAATGTCGTCAGAAACAATATTCGAGCGCCAGGAAACTCAGAAAACAAGCATTTCGCTGCATCAATCCCCGTCTTCTCACCCAGGCGAATGTCCATTAACAGAATATCCGGCTGATACCGGCGATAAAGTGAGACGGCTTGATCCGCATCATTTCCAATTCCGCAAATACGAAGCGATGTGTCTGTTTCGATGATCGTCTTCAGCGATGTGCAAACAAGCGGATCGTCATCAACAACTAAAATATTCATCATTTCTGCGTCTCCTTCGGCACGGTAATAAATAATTCAAAACCATTTTTTAATTGAATATTGAATTGTCCATGAAAACGCGCCACACGGTTGCTAATATTTTTTAATCCAATGCCATTGTCTGGATCGAAATGAGTGACTATGCCATTGTCGGCAATGATTAACTGGTAAAATGCCGGTTGCTCACGCAACGATAACCGGGCATGTGTCGCATTAGAATGCCGCGCAATATTAACTAGGGCTTCTTTGCTGATGGCCAGGATCGCCTCCTTCAATTTTCGTTCAGGCACATGACGAACGGTATAATCAAAATCGAGCGCGCAATAATTAAAAGTCATTGTCAGTTCATTCATCTGATCCTGCAGATTAATCGATTGATCGTATAGATGATGCACACTGTTGCGGATGCTATCCATCGCCTGAGACAAGGTGTTTTTCAAAGCGGCAATCGGCTCACCGAAAGCAGTCTCGCGGTTGATCGCAAGCAAGGCGCCAACTTGAAGCAACGCGCTTGAAAGCAGATGACCGACACTATCGTGGATATCGCGTGCAATCCGGTTGCGCTCCGCAAGCGTTGCGACTGTGATCTCAGTATCCTGACGCGTCAACAAATCCCTGTTCTGCTGCATAAGCTGTCTAGTCAGTTCTTTGGTTGTATCACGCAACTCGTAATATTCTGTCCGAAGACGCGCGAGTGACGCTGCGCGCAAGCTGAGCAAAATAGCAGCAAGCGAAAGCGCGCTGGTCATCAATAGATGCATTGCGCCCTTCACTTGCCAAAGTGAGGCAAGCGGAAACAGCAGTGAAAGAAGAACGATAGGCGCAAAACGCCTCGATAAGCAATCAAAAAGAATCAGCGGCAGGAACGCACCCGCTCCTGGGAAGAACGTTGCAAAGATAAAGAAGCTGCAGATAACTGCCAGGCGCAGCTGATCACGCTGCAGATAGCAAAGCAGGCCGCTTGCAATAATCGCACTAAGCATCATCTCAACCCGAACGCTGTCTGCGACGGAAGCAAAACAGATAACGAAAAGAACACCTCTGTCAATTAAATCAGCATAACCGCGAATCGGTGCCACACGCTTCTCTCCCTCTCCATTTGTGACATTGATGCCTTCATTTAATCATTTTTTCCCGTTGTTAACAATGCGTATGACATTTGTCATGTCAACTGATGATCCCAGTCACTTACGGATGCAGCGGACTTTCGAGTAAAATCAAATTATGAAGAACAAGGAGGACGAAGCGATGACAATTGTCGAAACGCAGAATCTTGTTAAACGCTACGGCGATTTGGTAGCACTTGATCATCTGTCACTGGAAGTCAAAGAAGGTGAAATTTTTGGCCTACTCGGCCCGAACGGTTCTGGAAAAAGCACATCGCTCAACTGCATCCTCTCGCTTCTGAGCTTCGATAAAGGGGAAGTGAAAATTTTTGGAAAGACAATGAAGCCTGATGCGTACAGTATCAAACGCAATATTGGCATCGTGATGCAGAATGTGGCGGTATTTGATGAACTAACCGTCTATGAGAATATCGATTATTTCTGCAGCCTTTATGTCCCTGATAAGAAGCAACGGAAGCAGCTCGTTGATGAAGCAATCGATTTCGTGGAGCTCGGTGAATTCCGCAAATTCTACCCGAAAAAATTAAGCGGCGGACTCTTGCGCCGGCTGAATATCGCCTGCGGCATCGCTCATCAGCCGAAACTGATCATCCTTGATGAACCAACCGTAGCTGTCGACCCGCAAAGCCGTAATAAAATTCTGGAAGGTATTAAGCAATTGCACAAACAAGGCGCAACCATTATCTATACCTCTCACTATATGGAAGAAGTGGAACAAATCTGCACACAGATTGTGATCATCGATAAAGGGCGGGTCATTGCTTCTGGAACCAAAGAAGAACTCAAAGCCATGATCTCGATGGGCGAGAAGATCACTGTCGAGACATTCAGTATCAGCTCTGATCAAATGACCGCATTACGCCGATTGCCCGGCGTGATCACCGCCGAATATGCTGATGAGCGTCTTGTGATTAAATCCGAAAAAGAAACCAATAACCTTGCAGCGGTTCTCGACTTTTTTAAGAACGAATCGATTACTTTTGGACGAATTTATTCAGAACTGCCAACATTGAATGATGTCTTCCTGGAAATCACAGGAAAACAATTACGGGATTAAGGGGGGATCAAGATGTTTCTCCAACTCTTTCGCTACCGGCTGAAATGCTTGCTTCGCGATCGACTACTTATTTTCTGGACGCTTGTTTTTCCAATCCTATTAGGAACCTTTTTTAATATGGCGTTTATGAATTTGAACAATGATGAGAAGTTCGAACCGATCAGTGCTGCACTCGTCACGGGGGGAGGGGCAAATGACGCAATCTTTGAACAAACGGTTCACCAAATGTCTCTTGGTAAAGACCGGCTCTTTAATCTGAAGACAACAGCCTCGAAACATCAAGCGGATCAATGGCTGAAAAAAGGAAAAATAAAAGGTTATTTTACAGATGGCCCCTTAATCCGGCTTTATGTACAGGAAACGGGAATAAGCCAGAGCATTATGAAAACATTCGCCGATCACTATCGCCAAAACAGCTCAGCCTTTGCCGACATTGCTAAAGCAAATCCTGAGGCGATTCAAAAAGGTCTGCTCGATGATTTGTCACAACAGAGGAACAGCGTCAAAGAAGTGAATACGGGTGGCGCGAAACCAAATAACGTGCTGAATTATTTCTACACGCTGATTGCGATGGCCTGTCTCTACGGCAGTTTTTGGGGCAATAAAGAAGTTTGCGACACGCAGGCCGATTTGTCGTCTCGCGCGGCGCGGCTTAATCTTGCGCCTGTGCATAAACTGAAGCTCTTTTTGGCGGGTTGCTGCGCGGATTTGCTGATTATCTATGGTGAGATTTTAATCTTGCTCGCTTTTCTCCATTTTATCCTTGGTATCGATTTCGGAACGCGGACAGGACTTGTACTGTTGACCGCATGGATTGGCTCGATGCTCGGTTTAACATTCGGCACCTTTGTCAGTGCGATCACGCGAAAAGGCGAAAATTTGAAATTCGCCGTTTTGACGGCGGTGACAATGGCCGGATGCTTTCTCGCTGGAATGATGATTGGCGACATGAAATACTTAGTTGCTGAGTATGTGCCCGCACTTGCCTGGCTGAACCCGGCCAATCTACTCACCGATGCCTTTTACTCCCTCTATTATTATGATTCGCTGAACCGTTATCTGATCAATCTCGCTATGATCGCTGTCTTTACTATTGTCTTCGGTTTCGGAACTTATTTGATGATCAGGAGGCGCAAATATGCCAATCTTTAAACTATGTCTGAAAATCTTCCGGAAAAACTGGTCATCGATTGGTGTTTTCCTGGTTATCTTTGTTTCGCTCAGCTGTATTTTCGCATTTTCTTATTCACAATCCAGCTTATCCAAAGGATTTACACAAGAGCGGGCGAAAGTTGCTTTAATTAGTAAAGAAAAAACGCCACTCACCGAAGGCTTCCGCATGGCACTCGCGAAAAATGCTGATTTTGTCACGTTACCCGATCAAACTGAAAAAATGCAGGACGCACTTTTCTTTCGCAAAGTGACTTATATTCTCGTGATTCCTAAAGGTTTTACAAAAGATGCTCTAAACGACGGCACCATGAAGATGGAAAAACGGGTAGTACCTGGATCAGCCGAAAATGCCTATATTGATAGTATTGTACGCCAATACTGGCATCTGGCTACCGTTTACGCTGCGCACGAGCCGAATCTCAGCGAAACGCAGATTGCTGATCATGTGAAGCGTGATCTATCCACGAGTACACCCGTCGTGATGCACGACCAACACGCGGCAAGCGCGGACAGTAATTTTATCACCGGTTATTTCAATTTTGTCGCCTATGGTTTAACGATTGTCATGATCGTTGGAATCGCTGCTGTTTTCATTGTGCTGAATAGACAGGACATCAACCGGCGGATCATTTGCTCACCGATTCATTCAATTAGCGTCAATTTGCAAATTTTTTTGGCTATTATTATATTTGCGCTCTTCTGCTGGACTGGTTTTTCTGGACTGGGCATCTTTCTGAATTTAAAAAATCAAATAACAGCCCCAATCGGCTATTATCTATTGAACTCAGTTGTTTTTACGTTGTGTCTCTCAAGCATCAGTTATTTAATCGGAAATCTTGTCAGCAATCGTCAGGCGCTTTCGGCAATCGCAAACGTCATCGGGCTCGGCAGTGCCTTTCTCAGCGGTGCATTCGTACCTCAGGAATTAATGAATCAAACCGTCCTGAAAATTGCCAGCTTTACACCCACTTATTGGTATGTGACCGCTAATAATCGAATCGCAGGGTTGGGTGCTGGAAATTGGGCGGAAACAAAATCAATCCTCAATGATATGGCTATCGTCCTAGCGTTCGCTGTCGCCTTTCTAATTCTTTCACTTGTTATCGGCAAACGCCGCCGCATGTATGCATGACACGTACTTCTAAATATCGTTAAAAGCCAGCGGTATACGGATATTTTCCGTGCGCCGCTGGCTTTTTGTTTACAAAACAACTTTGTCTGGAAATACAGTTTTATAGAGTTTGTAGCCACCGTCCAGATTGCTTACCTGGAATCCTTTTTGCGTCAGAATTCGCGCCGCCAGGTAGCCACGCAAACCGACTTGGCAAGTAACAATCAGCAGACGATCATCCGGCAATTCACCAAGCCGTGCCCGCAGACTGTCGAGCGGCAGATTCACAGACTGCGGAATATGACCATGGGTGTATTCGTTTTCCGTCCGTACATCAACGAGCATGGCTCCCTCTTTTACAAGGTGATCGACTTCATTCCACTGAATAGATGCCACCGCATGATCGAGCAGATTTTCCGCTGCATAGCCAATCAAGTTGACAGGTGCTTTTGCCGAATTAAACGGTGGCGCATAGGCCAGTTCGAGCTCTGTCAAATCAGAGACTGTCATCCCTGCTTTAATCGCGGTCGACAAGACGTCAATCGTTTTATCCACGCCTTTCTCGCCAACGGCCTGGGCACCGAAGAGGCGCCCATTTTCTGGATCAAAGAGAAGCTTCAGTGTCATCTGCCTGCTGCCCGGATAATAGGACGCATGGTCCGGTGGGCTTGTGTGAATCGCCTGATAGGCGGTTCCGGCGTGACGCAATTGTTTTTCGTTCAACCCTGTCACTGCCGCAGCCAAATCAAAGGCTTTCACAATCGATGTACCGAGTGTTCCCTTGTACGTCCGCGTCAGTCCAGCAATCCTGTCGGCAACCATGCGTCCTTGACGATTGGCTGGCGAAGCGAGCGGAATCACAGTCAGTGCGCCGCTAACCAATTGTTTGACAGCAATTGCGTCGCCAATCGCGTATATAGCCGAATCACTCGTTTCCAGTTGATCATTAACGAGAATTGCCTTGCGTTCACCCAATTCCAGACCGGCATGTTCCGCAAGTCCCGATTCTGGCACCACGCCCACCGACAAGAGGACAAGGTCAGCCGCTTGCCGTGAGCCGTCATCGAGCACAAGCTTCGTTCCGTGTTCTTCAAAGGCTGTGACTGTTTTTCCTTTCCGTATCATGACACCATTTTCTTTGATCACAGCTTCAATCGGTGCAGCCATTTCCGGATCAAGTGGCGGCAAAATTTGACGGTCCCGTTCAATAACTGTCACTTGTATCCCGCGTGCCGCTAGATTTTCTGCCATTTCAATACCGATAAATCCCGCGCCGATAATCGATGCTTTCTGAACATCATTATTCTCGATGAACGAAACGATTGCTGCCGCATCCGGCACATCACGCAATGTGAACAGATTTTCAGCCTGCTCAATCCCTTTAATCGGTGGACGCATCGGCCGCGCGCCGGTTGATAGAATCAAACGGTCATACGTCTCTTCATAATCTTTCCCCTGATGATTGATCCTCACTTTCTTCTCTTTGCGATCAATCGCTAGCACTTCACTATTCGTCCGAACATCAAGATTAAAGCGCTGATGCAATTTTTCCGGTGTCTGTACGAGAAGCTTCGATTGGTCTTCAATTGTCCCGCCGATATAATATGGAAGTCCGCAATTAGCAAATGAAACATGGGGGCCGCGTTCTAAAACGATGATCGCCGCGTCTTCGATCAGACGGCGTAGACGTGTTGCTGCCGACATACCGCCGGCAACACCGCCAACAATAACAATTTTCATCCTAGCCCCTCCTTAGGCGATGACTTCTCCAGCCCAGTTCATCATACCGCCACTCATATTTCTCACGTGAAACCCGTTCGCTGCGAGAATCGAAGCTGCCAGCGCACTGCGTTGCCCGGACAGGCAAACAATAATATGTTCTTCCGCTGCATTGATTTCGCTCATCCGTGACTGAATCCAGTTTACTGGAATATTGACAGCGCCATTGATGTGACCATCGGCAAACTCGCTCGGCTCACGAACATCAATAATGCTGATTCCACTCTTTTCATTGACAAGACGTTCAACTTCTTCTGGACTGATTTCTTCAAACATGTTGTTTCCCCCTTATTTAATAGACGCATATGTCTGATGCAAGTAACACGCAATTGTACTGTTTGAGGATAAGCGCATCGGTCTTGATGCTAATGATCCCTTGCAGTCGGCAAAAATCATTCCTAAATGATTAATACCAGCGATTCATCCCGCCTTGAACATTTGTGACATTTGGATAACCGGCTTTAACAAGCATTTTGCAAGCCATTGAACTGCGCATGCCGCTCTGGCAAATCACAACGATCTCCTTATCCTTCGGTATTTTCGCCAGCTTACCGCCAAGCGATTGAAGTGGAATATTAGTAAAGACCGGTATCGACTGCCTACTGAACTCACCCGAAGTCCGAACGTCTAAAAAGAATTTTCCTTTTCGATTGTTCAAATAATTCGCCTTCAAATCAGCAGTACGAATCTTTTTGTAAGGTGATTTAAATATGAGCCAACCCATTTTCTCGCTCTCCCATACCCCGTTGGGTATTTATTTTAATAAAAAAAATAAGTCATCTGCTGCGGACGAGCATTTTCACTGCTTCGTTAATCAATTCTTCCGTCGAACCACCACTTTCAATCTGTTTGCGAAGACAAGCCTCGAGATTACTGCCAACGACCAGACCAAGCGCTCGATCCATAGCCGTTCGTGCCGCCGTCATCTGCATCACAATCTGCTGACAGTCCTCGCCTTCGTCCATCATCCGTAAAACTCCGCGTATCTGCCCGTCAATTCGTTTCAATCGATTCTTCATTTGCGGCGTATAATTCATTAAAGCGCCTCCTTAATACCCCTATGGGTATAATTATAGGGCTAATTCGATCGATTGTCAATTCAAGCCATTGCTTCTTTTTGATCAACGCGTTGTTTCAATGACCGTCCAAATAGCCATCAACCATCAAAAGTCCTCACTGCAATCGAAACTGAAGCGGGTGCATGGACGGGGTAATCGCCCGCATCTCATAATGGCGATCGTGAAGGTACTTCAAAAGCGGTTCAATCGCCCGCACTGTCGTCGGCATATCATGGAGCAGGATAACAGGCGTCTCTTTTTGTTTTTCCAGTTGCTGGACTTTCTGAATCGTCCGTGTATTAAAACGCCAGTTCTGCAAGCGCCAATCCTGACTGTCAATATTCCAATCCCACATGATGAACCCCTGCTCAACCATTGCCTTTCTATATTTTAGTTTCATAAATGGTGAACTTCCGTACGGCGTGCGAATGAATCGTGCCTGGACCTGTGCCACTTGCTGCAGCGCCTTCTGAGCCGTTGTCATCTCCTGAATTACCGACTTTTTCGAACGATAAAGTTTTCTAAAGTTATGCGAAACACCATGAAGTCCGAGCGCAAACCCCTCGTCGCGCATCCGCCGCACACTTTGCGGATATTTTAAAATACTCGGTTGTAACATAAAAAAAGTAGCTTTTGCATGAAACCTATCGAGTAGGTCGAGCAACTGCTCCGTCATCGGTGATGGGCCGTCGTCAAACGTAAGGTAAACTATTTTTTCATTTGAACGATGCGTCGTCATACGGTAGATTGGATCCGGAGACAGTGCATGAGGGAGCGAAAATGGATCGCTAGTTTCTGCCTGTACGGCGCGGGATTGGCCCCAAAAAGCGATCAGAAAAACAACAGTCACAAATAGAAAAAAAAATTGACGGCTTCTCTTTTTGTTCATAACAAAAGCGCATCCCCTTCCTCATTCCATCTATTAGGGATGCCCGATCTACAGGAGAAATATCAGTGCTTTTTCAGCGCATCCCCAAAAAGATCGGTCCATATTTGTAGTAAACACGCTTCAGGCGCATGCTTTGGGTTAGAGCCAACTAACGAAAGAAGCACTCAATTAACGAACGACGCGGCTGCGCCTCAGTATTTCTTAATTCTGCTTCGATCTTATACAATTCAAGCGCATAAAAAAACCTGTCTGGCGACAGGCTCTATTTGTGGCTATTATAGCTAAACGTTTTTCATTGTTGCTTAAATATGACAATTACAAAGATTCACTGACCACTTTGCGGACAAAAGGATCGGAGCTGATTCCTTCATCAAGAATTTTTTTCGCCCATTCTTTCGCCGAGAAAAGCGAGTGATCACGATAATTGCCGCAGCTGACAAGTGTTGTCCCCTGAACATCTTCCCACTTTGCCGGGCCGGCAATGAATTCAAGCGAGCCCTTCAAAGCCTTGGCAACCGTAACAGTGTCATGCGACCCCCACATGATCAGATGAAACCCGGTGCGGCAGCCGAATGGTGAGCAATCAATCACGCCATCCAACCGATCCCGCAACAGACTTGCCAGCATATGCTCAATCGTATGCAATCCTGCAGTCGGGATCGCATTCGCATTAGGCTGTACAAAGCGCAAATCAAAATTTTGAATCTGATCACCCTGAGGACCTTGCTCGCTCGCAATCAAGCGGACATACGGTGCAATTACTTTCGTGTGATCCAACGTGAAACTCTCAACTTCAGCCATAAAAAAAACCTCCTTAATCAGATAAGAAATTCAATCTATTCGAATCTTACGCTTTTAGTGTATAAAGAAGGAACACGCCAAAAAGATGAGATAAACCTGGCGTAGCCAAGTACTTTGCACACAATGGCAAGCCTTAGTTTTCCTTATACTTAAATCCCTTTGAAATCTTCATACTTTCTTAAGCATATCAAGAAGGCCTGTTCAAAATGCCTTCTCATCTTCTGAGCGACTCACGCACTCCTGTAATTGACACCATGCATTTCAATGAATGCTGGTTGTCGGGTTCATTGGGCCAGTCCCTCCACCACTCTCGATAAGAATCACTTTATTCACTTTCTTTTTCATTATATAACCCGATTAAATTCAGGTCAATTTCAATTTATTAAAACCATATCTGTTTAGTTGGTTTTTCAACTATCTCTAGCGTGTTTGATAGATACTAATTTTTTTAACCCTTTTCCAGACCGAGTTTTATAAGTTTAAACGATGATTGAGAACAGCTAATTGAAAAAGCGAGTGGATGGTCTGATTTCAGCAATAAAAAATCCCCCGTATTCAAAACGAAAGAGAAGTCATGCGACGTGCTCGTTATCGTGATCGCCTCGCTCAATACATAAAAGCCTGTGAATAGACAGCTACTTGTCATGGTTCCGCTATCCCTGATCAGATCGACTCTCGCTTGCCAGCCTTCCTTTTGATTCACCATGATATTAAAATCCCGGCACTTGCCGACAGATTCTGTCGCCCAGCCACCATCAAATGGCGCCAGTTCAAACGGATCCAGTTCTTTTACCCCGTGCCCTTCATGAATCAACGTGATGGGTTGGTCAAGCGGCATCAGATAGCGATAGAATCCAGAAAGGCTTGAGAATTGAGAACGTTGCTGCGCCACAGTTGCCGAAGAGATCCGGAAGTCAAACAGTCTATCCGCATAACTGCCTGTTTCAGGGTAGATAAAAAATTCTGTCGTCTCGCCGCCGGTCCAACGGCTTGTATGACACGATCCGTTTCGTTTCAGCCATAATTGTTCCACTGCTCCTCACTCGCTTCCTTGTCCACTCGGCTGAGTACGCCGATATGATGTGAATAAAATAATTAATTTTTTTATTTTTATTGATGATTATATTAATCACATCATTTTCTGTCAATCGCATCGTCCGAATGGTTGCAGGATAAGTCGCGGGTATTAGAAAAACTTAGAACAAAAAGCTTTTTTCAATAGTTGCGCTCCGGTCGTTCCCAAGAGGCGCCGAACGCCTTCGCTTGTAAAATCATATACATTCTTGCCGTATAATATGGAGGGTTCTGTTTAAAACCAAAAGTTTTTCTCTTTTTTCATTCACATGTCCTTTTTGAAAGTTTCGTTGCTTTCTTGATTATGCGATCGATTGCATCGCTCGTTTGATAGCTGCAAGTGTCAATTCTTTTGTCGCTGTAAAATGAATCGCCGCTTCTCGTAATGTCTCCGCATCGCCGATTCCAATTGATAGCTCGCCGGCTGCGTTAATCGCTTGAATACCAGCTGAAGCATCTTCTATCCCGATGCATGCGTCAGGCTTCAGACTGAGCTGCTCAGCCGCACGCAGGAAAATTTCCGGATCAGGCTTACCTTTTGATAATTTGGCTGGATCAACAATATTTGCGAAATACTTAGCCAGATTTAATTTTTCGAGCACCTTGGGTGAATTTTTCGATGCGGAGGCCAGACTGATTTTATAGTCATGTGCCATCAATTCCTCAAGGAAATCTGTAATGCCCGGCAAAATATCTGCGTCAGTCATCTGCTCCAGACACGCCAGATAATTGCTATTTTTCTTGGCAGCGAGTCGCTCCTTGTCTGCATCGCTGTAGCCATTTGTTTTCCCACCAGCGTCCAATATCATTTCCAGTGAATCCATACGACTGATTCCTTTCAAACGTTCGGCAAGTGTCGCTGTCCAAGGAACGCCTAATTCATCGGCGAGTTCGCGCCAGGCACGGCTGTGGTATTTAGAGGTCAACGTGATCACACCGTCTAAGTCAAAGATAAATCCTTTTATCTTCTGAAAATCGACCATTTCTTTTCCCCCCTTATATCGCCTGAAACCGATAACGCACCGTATAGGTCTTAGTCACCCCTGCTTGTAAAATAATTGAGCCGAATGCCGGATGATGTACCGCATCCGGTAGCGTCTGTGCCTCAATCGCCAGCGCGTTGAATGGATGATCGGCTTCCCACCCTTTTGATTGACCAAACGCATCTGGATTCGCGGTAAAGACAACAACCGAATTACGATCGGTGGTCACACTAATTTGCCGATGCGCGGCTCTATTTAGAAGCACGACAGCCGGCTGATCACCGCCAGTAAGTTCGAAGGCATCGTCAAATTGCCCGCGCCCTGAGTCCTTGTGCAGCATTTTCAAAGCGTCACCCAAAATCCGTGGTCGAGAAAAATCAAACGCTGTCCCGCTGTTTTCAATGAAATGACCCGTCGGCAATTTCTGTTGATCAACTTCAAGATGCCGACTGCTCCGAATCATCAGCTGATGGTCGAGAATACTCTCTTGGGCATCACCAAGATTAAAATAGACATGTGTCATCGGATCAAAGAGCGTTGGTGCGTCACTCGCTCCGCTGAACTGAATCACAACTTCGTCAGAATTTGTTAGTGTATAGGTAATCTGAGCGTTCAATGTTCCTGGAAATCCGTCATCCTGGGGCGAAAACATACGGTGAAAAACCACACGGACGAAGTCGCGCTGCTGCTCTGTGACCGCCTGCCAATTCCAAGCAGAAAAGCCGCCGGAACCCCCATGAATCAAGTTCTCTCTTTCATTGGCCGGCACACGATAGGTCGCTGCGCCAATCGTGAAACAGCCGTCCTTTATTCGTCCGCCGACCGGGCCAATAGAATGCCCAACATGAAAAGGATTGGTCACATACTGACACCAATCTTTGAATTGAAAAAGCAGCGCGTGCCGTTCTCCATTTGCGTCGCTCACAAGAAAATTTTTCCATGCTGCGGCTGCAGACAGGCAAACAATCGATGACCCGCGATCATTGGTCAATGTGAATTGCCTGACCGGAGCGCCGTTCATCGTGCCCAACACTTTTTGCGATAAATCCATCAGCAATACCTTCTTATGAAAAAGTTGCACCTCGTACAAATGATTCAAGCTTTGACCGGATCCGAACCGAGTGGCACACTTCTTCCATTGACGAAAACAGTCAATGCTTCACCCGAAATTAAAGTCAGGATAGCGCCCTCTTTAGCAACTGCTACGTCAATAATCCGATTGCGAAAATTGATTCTAAATTGATAGCGCTGCCATTTTCTAGGTAAGAATGGCCGAAAATGGAGTTGTTCGCTTCGTACACGCATCCCTGCGAAGCCTTGGACAATCGCTAGCCAGCTACCCGTCATCGACGTGATATGCAAACCGTCAGACGTATCGTTATTATAATTATCCAAGTCCAAACGCGACGTCCGTTCGTACATTTCAACTGCCTTGTCTTCATACTTCAAATCAGCTGCCAAAATCGCGTGAATTGAAGCCGACAGACTGGATTCATGAACCGTCAGCGGCTCATAGAAATCGAAATTAGCCTTCTTCTGTTCCGGCGTGAACTCATCGATAAAATCCCAAATGCCTTGCAGTACATCTCCCTGCTTGATATAGCAGGAGCGAAGAATTTTATCCCAAGACCAATGCTGATTGAGTGGCAGCTGATCGAGTGGTAAATCACGCACTGGCTTTAACTCTTTATCGAGAAAATCATCATCCTGAACGAAGATACCAAGCGTTTTATCTTCCGGCAAATACATTTTGTCTGCAATCTCGCGCCACTTCTGCTTCTCCCATTCAGAAACAGCTAATCTTTCGGCTTGGTCGGGCGACACTTGATCGAGAATCTTCAATGTGTAATTCAATGTCCACTTTGCCAGATAATTCGTGTACCAATTATTGTTCACATTGTTCTGATATTCGTCAGGTCCAGTGACCCCATGGATCATATAGCGGCCCTTTCGCGCTGAAAAGTGGACACGATCTGCCCAAAAACGAGCTATTTCCGTCAGAACCTTGCTGCCTTCATGGAGGACATACGATCGATCGCCGGTATAGCGCGTATAGTTATAAATCGCAAAAGCGATGTCGCCATTGCGGTGAATTTCTTCAAAAGTAATCTCCCATTCGTTGTGGCATTCAATGCCGTTGAACGTGACCATTGGGAATAAGGCGCCCTTCAGTCCTTGCTGCTTTGCGTTGATAAAGGCACCATCCAACTGTATATAGCGATACATCAGCAAATTCCGCGTTACTGATGAATCGGTGACACCTAGATACATTGGGAGTGCGAAAGCTTCAGTATCCCAATACGTGGCGCCGCCATATTTTTCACCAGTAAAACCCTTCGGTCCAATGTTGAGTCGATCATCTTCGCCGTAATAGGTGGAAAATAATTGAAACAAGTTGAAACGGATTCCTTGCTGCGCGGCATCGTCACCATGAATCGTCACGTCGGACTTTTCCCAACGATTGTGCCAAACTTGTGTATGCGCTGCTCTCAATTCATCCAAAGATTGGCTCTTTAAAGGATTGGAAAGCTGATGCATGGCTTCGGTTAATCGCGACCGATCGGCGTAATCACGCGACGTGACCACGATGACACGCTTTTCAAAAAAAGCACAGCCGCCCGGTTCCAATTCTTTGCTGAATTGATTCTGAACCGCTAGCGGCAGCCCGCCCATTTCTTCAGCAGCTAAATCGGTCACATGGATCATCTGATTCCCAACGATGAAACGCGGGGTGCCGAATGGATTTTCTTTTGTGCTAGCAGTCAACTCGCCACTCGTTCGATTCTGTGTTTTATCTAAGACCATCCAGAAAGATTCACCGTAATTGGCATCTTCATTATGCACCGCCGCATCGATCTGTGTGTTCACGCTTACCTTGAAAGCCGCGTTGCCAACATTTTCAAATCGATAACCAGCGACAAACAATTCTTTCTGCGCGGCGCTAACAAAACGCTCAATCGACACCTTTAGTTGCGCTTGACCTTTCGTCACGATAAAGGAACGCTTCAAAATCGCCTGTCGCATATCAAGGGAAAGGCTGAAATCTCGGATGACGTCTGTCGCCAGATCCACGGGTTCGTCATTAAGACGCAGATTGGTTTTGATGAAATTCACAGCATTGATCACTTTGCCGAAATAATTCGGGTAGCCATTTTTCCACCAGCCAACCCGCGTTTTATCGGGGAACCAGACGCCGCCGATATAGATGCCCCGCAGCGTATCGCTGCTGTAGTCCTCCTCAAAAAAACCTCTCATCCCCATATAACCGTTTCCGATACTCGTCATACTTTCCTGAAGCCGTTTATTTTTTTTATCAAACTGGCGCGTTCGCACTTCCCATGGATCGATTTCAAAAATTCGTTGCATCGCGACTCCCCCTCTCCCTTTATATCTATTCCTTCTCTGTTAAGAATAGATGCAACCGGTTGCATCGTCAAGCCATAAATAAAGCGTTTTCATTAATTTCTACGTCTTTTTCGTTAAGCTTCAAATGAAACCAAGCTATCTGATAACTAATTTATAAGGAACAATTATCTTTGCTGCTGGCTCACTTCGGTCATGAGCGCGCATCTGTAGCATCAATTGCGCAGCCGCGCGGCCAAGCCTTTTCGGATAAATCTGTACCGTACTGATTTTCGGTTCAGCAAGTTCCGCGAATAACGAGTCATTAAAACCCATCAATTTAATCTGTCTATCTGGTGCAACGCGTTGCACCGCTTTTTGAACGAGAAAAGCCAAAATATCATCGCTAGCAAGTATCGCGGATACCTCCGAATGATTCTGCAGAAAACCGCGGATCGCTTTGTCGTCCACTTCATCCTCAAACAACAAATCGTAACCATAAAGTGTGTGACGACGTAATGCTTCATGAAAACCAATCAGACGATCGGTCTGCACAAGCCGACTTGAACTCGTGTAAGCATAACCAATGGTTCGGTGACCTTGACGAATCAGCACCTCTGTTGCATCCAATCCGGCACTGACATTATCATTATCTACATAAGGAATACGATTCGCATCTCTGTAAGGTTTACCAATTAATGTATAGTCAACCTTTCGCTCTTGCAAATAGCTCAAAATCGGATCATCTTCACTTGAGTAGAGCAATATAAATTGATTAATTCGGCTGTTATCAATCATCATTTTTATATTTTGCAACAGTTCTTCAACGGTATTGCCAATGGCGACCGTCACAAAAATCTGCTGCGGATTGACCACTTGGTTAATGCCCTCAATTAATTCAATATAAAATGGATTTTTATGTAAATCGCCTTTATCCACGGGGAAGACAATGCCAATTGTGTTGTTCACGTTCGTTGCGAGATTATGTGCAGTGAAATTCGGCGTATAATTCAATTTTTCTGCAATGCGCTTCACCTTTTCACGGGTAGCCATGCTGATCAACGGACTATTACGCAAGGCTCGTGACGCAGTCGAAGCGGAGACGCCAGCCTGTTTCGCCACATCGCGAATCGTTACCAATGACAAATCCCCCCATCAATATGTCTTTATTATAACATTGACCTTATTCCAATTTAATGTTGTTTGCCTGATCTTTATTTTGCAACAAATGCGCTTCGGCTGCTCGCTTGCCGCGGGCGATCCATGAGCCTCCTCAGACAAGCGAGAATCTGCGGGGTCTCACTTGGCTCGCTTTTCCCGCAGGCGTCTCGCGCCTTCGCTCCTTTTTACGCAAAAAAACTCATCTTATCTTTTTAGAAAAACAAGTCTTTGCCTGATCTTTTTTTTTTCAACAAGTGCGCTTCGACTGCTCGCTTGCCGCGGGCACTTCACACAATATGGAATAATTTGTCGAAAAATAAAACAATCAGTATAAATCTCGTCTTGAATTGTTATAAAATAAACTTGCCATTGTTTTTCAATCTAATTCAAGTAGTGGAGGCTTCTATGCCCTTATTAACATTAAATGATGCCGGATTCTCGCGCAAAGACATCGATCTCTCACACATCAGTTTTTCTGTTGACAAAGGAGAGCATGTTACGATTACCGGACCTTCCGGAAGCGGGAAAAGCACGCTTCTAAAACTCGTTGCGGGATTAATTCCGCTTTCTTCCGGAGAAATTATCTTTCAAGAAAAAAATATCCATACGTACGACCCGATCAACTATAGAAAAGAAGTTTCCTATTGCTATCAAAATCCTGTTCTGTTCGGCGAAACGGTCAGAGATAATTTAGCCTTTCCCTATCAGATACGAAAGGAATCCTTTAATCCGAGTCATGCGGCACGCTTGCTTGAAGCAGTCGGTTTGAATTCTGGCTTTCTGGATACGCTTGTGAAAAATCTATCCGGCGGAGAGAAACAAAGAATTGGTCTTTTGCGTCACCTGCTTTTTACACCGAAAATTCTGCTTCTCGACGAAATAACCAGTGCTTTGGACAATCAAAGTCGTACGCTCGTCCGGAAATTGGTCACAGATATAAACCTCAATCAAGGTGTCGCTATCCTCGAAGTGACACACAATGATCAGGAAATCGCCAATGCCAGCCGTTTAATCACAATTTCTCACGGAAGGATGGCCGGATCAAATGAGCCAATTATCGGTTAACGCAGCCTCGCTAATCTTCTCATTTTCACTCGTCCTTGTTGCCTTGGCGATTGCGTACAAAGAACGACTCGGGTTGGAAAAAGATATTATCTACAGTGTAATCCGTGCAGTGATTCAATTAATTATCGTTGGCTTTCTATTAAAATATATTTTCAATGCGAATCAAATGATTTTAACTCTATCCTGCGTCCTGATTATCTATTTTAATGCCGCCTGGAACGCCGCCGGACGGATGAAAAACCTGCCAGGGGCTCTGCTGCTTTCTTTTCTTGCGATTTTCAGCAGTACAACGCTCACACTCTGTCTTTTGCTCACCACAGGATCGCTGCGCTTTATTCCCTCCCAGGTGATTCCAATTACTGGGATGATCGCCAGCAACTCAATGATTGCGATCGGACTTTCCTATCGGCATCTGTCGGCGAGTTTTCGCGATCAGCGTCAGCAAATATTGGAAAAGTTGGCGCTCGGAGCAACCATTCGCCAAGCCTCGCATTTAATCATCCGTGCCAGCATAAAAACGGGCATGTCGCCGACGATTGATTCGGCAAAAACGGTAGGCATTGTCAGTCTGCCCGGCATGATGTCAGGGCTGATCTTTGCCGGCGTTGATCCGGTTCGGGCGATCGGTTATCAAATAATGGTTACTTTTATGCTTCTCTCAGCAACAAGTATCGCATCAATGATCGCCTGCTATTTTGCTTACAATAAATTTTTCACCAAACAGAAACAGCTCAGAGAGTAAGAATTCCAATCACATTGACTCAGAAAGACTTGGCTTAGCCAAGTCTTTTTTTGCATTATATGCACTTCGGTTGCTCGCTTGCCGCGGGCGCCGCGCGTCTCCTCGGACAAGCGAGATCTGCGGGGGTCACTTGGCAAAAAAGCCTTATACTTTTTTATCTCTTCAGAACAGAGCAAACGGCGGTCGCTACATAGCGGCCGCCGTTTGCTTCTATTGTATCCACGCTGCATGAAACAGCAATGATAAAAATTTTGCTTGTTTAAACAGGTTGTCGATCGGTTTGTTTACTGTCTTCAATTGTGCGCTTTTTCATTGGCTCATGTCTTTTTGTGATTTTTCCAGACAGCAAAGCCTTTACGACTCGTTCTGATGAAGAACCATCCTCCCATTCACAGAACCGTTGATAAAAATCAGGGTAAGGATTCGTTCCCTTATAATCGAGCGCTTCTCGCACGGCAGGAAGCAAATGATCCATGTCTTTGACAATCGGACCCGGTGCCTCCTTCTCCAAATCAAAATAGAAGCCTCGAATTTCGTTGCCATAGTCATCCAGATCATACGTATAGAAAATAATTGGTCGTTTTAAATTGGCAAAGTCAAAAAACACAGATGAATAATCAGTAATCAGGCAATCCGAAACTAAATAAAGTTCTCTTATGTCGGGATAATCGGAAACATTCAGCACATAATCGTTAAAAGCGCTGAGATCAATCTGATCAGCTATCAAATAGTGAAGACGAACCAGCAGCACCGTTTCGGTTCCAAACTTCTCCTGCATTCGCTTTAAATCCAGCTTCAATTCAAACGTGTAGTGACCGATTTTTTTATATTCGTTATCCCGCCAAGTCGGTGCGTAAAGAATAACTTTCTTGTCATTCGGTATTCCTAATTTGGATTTGAGTTGGCTTATTTCTTCAGGATTATTTTTATTGTAAAGCAAATCATTTCTTGGGTATCCTGAAGGAATCATCTCGCCTTGAACTTCAAAAGCACGCTTGAATATCTCTGATGAATAAGCGTTCGGCGCCAGGCAATAATCCCATTTTCTTGCTTCACTTGTAAATTGGCTATGGTATTTCTGCAACGTCATACCCGGCATTGTAATATGCTCAATGTCTGCCCCAAGACGTTTCAATGGTGTGCCGTGCCATGTCTGCAGATAAACGGTATCCTTTGGCTTCGGTAGCCATAATGGCCATCTGCTATTGTTCACCCAATACTTCGCCTGTGCCCATTTTAACAACCCGCGATAGGAGTATTTGATCACATAAGGCACTTTTTCCTTCTTGAATACCGCTTCGTAGCCTTTCTGAACATTCCATATCAATTGATAATCCGGACAATGCGCTTTCATATATTCGTAAATCGCTCTCGGGTTATCCGAGTACTGCTTCCCGAAAAAGCTCTCAAAGAGAACAATTTTCTTACGGGGAAGACGTCCGAGACGACGAAAGAGCGCAGGGTAAACAAAGCTTGTCTTCTTTTTAATTAAATTTCTTAAAAAAGGCTCGCCCGGCTGTAATTCAATATCTGGACTCAAAAGCTGTTCTGCCGCTGTTTTCGCAGAATCACCACGACCGAATGTACAGAACTTATTGATAAATTGCTCATATTTCTCCTGATAATCATGCGATCCTGGCAGGTTTAACAAAGCGTCAATCAATTCCTCGTTGGTCTGAACGATAGGGCCAGGAACAGTCTGTTCATAATCCAAATACATGCCGCGCAGTTGATTCCGGTATTGATCCAAATCATAGGCAAAGAAAACCATCGGTCTTCGGAGATGCGCGTAATCAAACATAACCGATGAATAATCCGTGATCATCACGTCGGCTACAAGAAACAATTCTTGTATATCCGGGTAATAGGACACATCAGAGACAAATTCATTAGCAGCATCGCGTTCAAGCTTACTGGCAATAAAATAGTGCAGTCGAAGTAAGAGAACATACTCAGATGACAAACTTTTTTCTAATTGTTCCAGATCCAGTTTAAGATCGAACTGATCCCTTTGCCGAAAAGTCGGCGCATAAAGGATAATTTTCTTATCCGCGGGCAGATGAAGTTTCTTCTTAATCGCAGCAATTGATTGCGGATCGTTTTTCTGGTAAAGCAGATCATTTCTTGGAAAACCGCAAGGCACCATCTTGTTTTGAAACATGAAGGCCTTTGCCGCTATATCTGACATATACGGGCTCGGGGAAATCAGATAATCCCATCGCCCTGAGCGTTTAAGCAAAGCATTTTGCTTCTTCCGGGTATTAAAGGTCACTTTTTCATCAAGACCCATGGTTTTCATAAATGTACCATGGAGCGTCTGCATTTCAATCTGGCCTTTTCTTTTCACATAAAAATCCGGTAAATTGGTGTTTTCCACAAAATACTTGCCGCGAGCAAGATAGTAAAAGTAGCGCCAACTGTTTTTTCGTACGGCCTGTGCTGGAGCAGTGACCGGTGTGTATTCATTATTCAAAAACCAAATATATTTGTATTTTTTTCCATAGGTCTGGCTAATTGAGTCAAAAATTGCTTTAGGATTGTCATTGAATGCGCGTCCCCAGAGGCTTTCAAAAACAATGACATTCTTTTTAATTGGAAGAAAGCGCATTAACGGATAAAGGTACCATTTGATAAACTTTCGCCGCCGCGTCGACTGATCGAGAAAAGACCACTTAATCTCGGTTAGGAATTGCAGAGAAAAATGGCTGCCAATTTCCGAGCAAAATGACAGTTTCCCTTCCGTGTAACAAATTGCCGCCTGTTCACGAAGTACATTGGACAAAATCACAGGTCGTTTGATCACTTGCTTTCTGCCTGTTTGATCCACATGCAGTTCTTCGAGATAGAGGTTCCAAGCGCCAGTCGTAAACATTTTAAAAGAGCCATTTTTTTCGATCAGGTTGGCATGGACGGTGTAAGTATGCGCGTCCGGTAATCGATTGGGCAGATCAAAAGTCACGGGTGCAGCATTATTCTGCGATTCGAAAATAAGCCATCTCTTTTCAATCGCTAGTGTATCGGAAAAAGATGTTTCGGGCAGATGCAACTCAAGCGTCAGTGTCTGTTCCGCCAGAGACAAGTATTGGACCGTTGGGTGTTGCCATTTTGAAGCAAAAATCATTACCCGCTCTTCATCCGTTTCAATCAAGATATCTCTGTTCGCTAGCAGATGCACGGAGTCTGGATGAGTCAGCGCATTGCAAACCGGATAAGGGATCGGTTGTCCTGAAAGATGATAGCCGACCATCCAGCCTGTCTGATCAAACGTCATCTCACCAAGTTTTTCATTTGGAATAATTAACTCAAATTGCTTATCCGGAGCATCCGTGTGAATTTCAGGAACAAAAACAGTCGTTTTCTTCGTCTTTGTATTAAAAAGGCTGAAACAGATGTCTTCCACCTGCCTGTTTTTGCGGCCAATCAATACCAACTGATTATTGACTACTGATCCATCATGAATCAGAACATCAGGTTCATAAACGTCTAAAGACAGCTGATAGTTCCCATTATTATGAATCTTCCACGCTTTCCCACCAACGACACGAAAAACTGCATCCATTGTTTCATCGTTCGGATTTCCGAGTCGAATCGTTCGCTCAACCCCTTGAACGATTAGCATTAACTCAATCGCCCATCTGCCGACATTTAATTGATCAAGACTATCATTTGCTGCAATTTTTATCGTGAATTGAGACCAATCGTAGTCATAGACCCGAAGCAGCGGATTGAATCGACGTGTTTTGATGGTCCCCCATTTTCTTGTGACAGAAGGATCTTTTGTTAACGTCACGGGTAAGGCAAGCTGTTTTCCATTTTCCAGATTCACAAGTACCGCGCTCATGCGAACCTGCGATCTGCTCTTGGAATCAATCCCCTCAATATAAGCGTGACCTGTGATCGTGAAATGATCCTTATCCGCCCAGCCCATGGTCTGAACTCTGGATACTGCTTCAAGAGACTGATCCACACAAATTGGCTGATGCTTCATCGTTTCAGAAAAGCTATATTTCTTATACCAATGTCCGTCTTTCTGATAGGGCTTAAAGTTCAGATCCCGTCTACGCTTCATTTTCATCAATCGAATGACGTCTTCCATTTTATTCTGAAGGACGAGCTGGTAGGCGAGATTGAGACGTGCCGGCAATTTTGTATAGACGGATGGATCGAATTCTTTTAATTCTTTTGAAAGCAATTGTTGTAATTGATTAATATGAACAGAATCCGCGGACGGCAAGGCTTTCAAATAAAAATAATAGTCGACAATTAAATATTTAAATTGATTGGCAAGGCGGATTTCTTGGGGCACCGGATGCTTCGTCATAAACGCACGAACCATCTCTAACGCCTTCAGACGATCCATAAAGTTACCAATATCATTTTTTCTCTGCGTGATCGACTGATCATCGTTTTCCCGAATGCGCCAATAATAAATGGTCTTCTCGACAATATCTACAGACGATGCAAGAAAATGCGCAGGAATGGTTACTGGAATATCTTCGTACAGCATCCCTTCAGGAAAGGAAAACTGATGTTTTTCCCAGAAAGATCGTTTGTATAATTTGTTCCATGCCGTTGTATCGTAAAGTAATGAAGGTGTTTGGGTAATATGCGTTTTTTCCTTGGTATCGTAGATTGCCTTTTTATGGAGCCAAGATCGTATATTTTTCTTTGAATTGAAGCGATTCACGCCACCGACAACGATATCCGAATGGGTATGCTGCGCCATCCGATAAAGGACTTCATAGGCATCGAGGCTCAGATAATCATCGCCATCGACAAAGGCAAGGTACTCACCCTCGGCATAGGCTACACCTACATTTCTAGCCGCCCCTAAACCCTTATTTTCTTGATGGATCACCTGGAAATGGTCATAGTTTTCCGCATATTGGTCCATTATTGCGCCTGTTCCATCCTGGGATCCATCGTCGACCATAATGACCTGTATCTGATTAAAACTCTGTCCGGCAATAGAATCCAGACATTGTCTGATATAATTCTCTACTTGATAACCTGGAACAATCACACTGATTTTATAGTCCATCACTTTGTCTTCCTCGCTTATTCGATTGCAGTAGCCATCGAAAGGATTTAATCACAGCCAAAGTACCTTCAATGCAGATTTGAAGCATCTTAATGTGACTCCCTTAAGTGTATGGAGAATGTCCGTAATTAGTCATTAAAGGAAAATGAGATATTCTTAAAATTTGATTAAAATTTTCTCATTTATGGCTAGATTAACGAAGTTTTATTAAATAGTCAATCACCCAGGAATAGGCCAAATTTATAGCTTGTCCTTAGCTATGAATTAAAATGCGGCTTTTGATCAACAGGCTTATCTTGACTACACGTCAGCTGCTCGCTTGCCGCGGGCGCTGCATCTTTTGCGAAAAAATCTTCTATATTCTTAACATATTTAAAAAGCGATCTGCTGAAAAAACAGCAAATCGCTTTTTGGCCTGTCACAATCCATTTTCAGGATGTTAGGCATCTATTGCCTTCATGCCTTTGCCTGATGATCCCGATCGTTTTCCCCGCGAACCCTTGCGTACGGATTCCCTGAAACGGTACATTGCAATGAGTAAAATCAGTAATGGAATACTCAAAAGTGTCAAATAAACCGGCTCACTTAAGTAGGGATGATTCCCTTTCGTGTAGACTTGAAACATTAAATCTTTTTTGTGCTGTATTTGGTCGTTCAGATAAAGCGCCCCGCCTGAGTAGAGATCCATTTGCTCGTACCAACCTCTTTGATTCATTGCAAGCGATAATTTGGAATCTGGCACTCCCGTAAGCTTTTTGATTGTCAAAGTATAACGGTGATTCGAAGCGTGCGTCCAATGGTGAATCGGAATCGTTACGTGCCCACTCCGCTTTAATCGATTACTGTTCACGATTTTTTGCCCAATGACCGAACGGCTGCTTTTCCCATTCGCTGTGACGGATGCCAAATAGCGCGCCGCTCCCTGATGTTTCAAGACGCGAAATCGAACAGCCTTAAAAGGCTTTTTTGCTGTAAAAGTTTGCTTAACTTGCTGCGTCGCGCGCACAATGGCAATCGTTTTCTTGATGCTGACTGACTGATCGATCACATAATTAGGCTTAGCATCAACGATTTGTGTGACGGTCTGATTATTTTTCAAAGCGATGCTTGCTGTCAATGCCAACAAGCCTGTCATCCCCAACATACCCGCTTTATAATACAGACGCACGTTCTTCGCTTTTCTCGTAAAAATAACTGCTAAATCATAGAGTTCTTGCAACCCATAGATGCAGCCTGTCAATTGCAGTACCGTGAACAGCAAGGCATAACGCGGCTCTGCCTCCCAAACGATGACGTAGAACAGGAAACTTCCGAATAAACATAATTGAAGATACAAATTTTCATCGTATTTTCGCTTGCGAATCAACCGAATCGCAGCCAAGGCAAATAGAATCCATTCAACGATATGGATACCTTGTATCGCATAGACGATCAGCTCTTTTCGATTGCCAAAGAGATAATTATACGGTACAGAATAATTGCTTGTATTATGGGTGTACCAATAATAACCGATACTGCCATCTGCGAATGTTCGCGCATCTTTGATCGCCCATATTTTGCTAAAACCGAGAAGACCGTCTTTTTTTATTCTATTCTGGATCACGCGAATATCGGCAGACTCTTTTTTCTGTTGGGTCGACGGATTGCGTGACAATAGGTAATCATTCTTATTATATCTTCCTGCGTCCGATGTTCCGAGCACCATCCAACTCGTCACAGGCATTTGCAGGGCCATATTTTTATGAAAACCCATTTGTTCCTCATAGGTCTGAGCAAGCTTGCCGAAACCAGTCACGAGAATGAGCGTAACGAGTAACAAATAGAGCGCTTTTTTTACTTTTTTAACTAAAAGTAGATAAATGATGGTCGCAGGAAGCATAAGAATAATATTTTCCCTGATTTGAAAACCAATCGCAATTAATACGGCACAGTAAACCAGATACTTCAACTGTCCCGTTCGTGTCAATCGGAAGACGAAATACAACACCAACGAAGGAAACATCAGCGCAAATGAATCGGTATAAAAGTAGGTCAGATAGAAAAAAAGCGGAAAACAAGTTAAAACGAGAATCAGAAATAAATGACCCATTTTCCTGTTTTGTGACGACACAATGAATCGCCAAGCGAAATAGATGGCAATGTTAAGCGCCATCGCACTAGAAATTTGATCCGCATAGATGAAAAGATGTGCCTGCCCGAGACAAATATAGCGGTATAACCAGTAGCGAATGATGGTGATGCTGATATTATTCGGATAGATCTGAAAATAATCCATAATGCCAGGCGTACGCCGATGCTTCAGCATATCAATTGCTTGCGAGTACGTATGACCGCCATCAAAACTAGGTGGTAAGATGCCGTGGAATAAGGCAATGATCAATAGCTCAAACAGAATAACTACTCCCCATAAAGCAAGAGAAACAGATTTTTCTTGTCTAGGGGACATCCGTTTGAAAGCGCGCATTAACAGAAGGAGTAAGAGTAGATATATCAATGAGAAAAGGAATAATGCGATCGGAATATCGAGAAAATGAAAATACTTGCCAAGATACAATCCGGTCATTTTCCAATAATAATCAGGAAAGATGAAACAAGCGACAATTGTTAGCATGAGTACAACTAAATTGACAATTGAAAAAGCAATGACCCATGGTCGAAGATAGCCTTTCACAAAAACCACCTCAAAACATCTCACGATAAATTTTTTCCAGCCTTTATTTTAGAGAATAATGATTGAAAAGAAAAGAAATGTTGAAAGAATTAAACATTAGAGATCTTTCATGATCGCTCAGATTAGCCAAATAAAAAAGACACCCATCGAGCGCCGAAACGCTCAAGGGATGTCGCTTGAATTCATTGATAAATGTGTTAAAGCTTAACGATGATCCGAATCACGCCGATTGATGCCAAATACGTAATAACTAATGACAACAAGGCCTAAGAAAATAATCCCGGCAATTAATGATAAACGGGTATCCGTATTAAACCACATGCCAATCAATATGGCGATTAAGAACGCAATCGTCAGATAATTTGCGAGTGGCGTAAGTGGCATTTTAAATGGATGTTGGCCCATTTCGGCCTTCCGGACCTTTCTGAATCGGATTTGACTGATTAAGATGACAAACCAAGGGATCATACCTGGAAGTACACTCGCGCTATAGACATACACAAAGACCTTCGGCGGTGCAATATAGTTTAAAACGACACCAATGGCTAGACCAATGAGCACAGCGATTGTTCCGTACAGAGGCACCCCATGACGCGAAACTTTCATAAAGAACTTCGGTGCCTGTCCCATTTCGCCTAATGTATAGAGCATTCGGCCAGCACTGAAAATGCCGCTGTTGCATCCCGACATGGCGGCGGTTATGACAACAAAATTAATGATGCCGGCTGCAGCTGTGATACCTATTTTCGCGAATGTCGTCACAAAGGGGCTTCCGATCGCATTCAATTGATTCCAGGGATAAACGGTGACGATAACAAAAATCGCGCCAATATAGAAGATCAAAATACGCCAAATAATACTTTGGATCGCATGGGTCAGCGTATGTTTCGGATCTTTTGCTTCACCAGCCGTAATCCCAATTAATTCAACGCCTTGATAAGCGGCAACGACGAGCGATAAAGCAAAGAAGAAACCTTTCCAGCCTCCTGTAAAAAAACCGCCATGCGTCCAAAGATTTGATAAGCCGATCGCCTTCCCGCCATTACCGAATCCGAGAAAAATAAGTCCCAAACCAGCAATAATCATCACCACGATAGTCACGACTTTAATTAATGCAAACCAAAATTCGAATTCACCGAATGACTTCACAGAAATCAAATTTGCCGCGCCAAGAATAACCATGACAATGATACTCGGTATCCATGCAGGCAACGACGGGAACCAGAATTTTATGTAGACGCCAACAGCAATGACTTCAGACATGCCCACGATAAGCCACTGGAACCAGTTACTCCATGCGGTGAGATAGCCCGCAAGCGGATGGATATAGTTGTGCCCGAATGTCGCAAATGAACCGGTGCTGGGCTCAAGGTACAGCATTTCTCCCATCGCACGCATAATGAAAAAGATAAATAGGCCGCTGATTGCATAGGCGAGAAGAACGGATGGCCCTGTCCATTGTATGGTGCTAGCCGAGCCCATAAATAACCCCACGCCAATTGTACCGCCCAGAGCAATCATCTGAATATGCCGTGCGCTGAGTCCTCGCTTTAGTTGTTTATTTTCCAATCTGCATCCTCCAGTATGTAAATTCAAGTTACCCTTTATCATTCCCTCATGTAAAAGACCTATTTGTCCCAATCATCTCAATTTAAGATACTTTTGCCCATTGTTTGAATAATTTACCAATTAATTGCAAAAAAATAGCTACAACAATTGTGCTACGGCTGCTCGCTTGCAGCGGGCAGGACGGGCGTTTCCCCAGGCAGGCAAGTAACCTGCACTCATTTTAAGGGAACGCTCAATATTTTTGCGACGGTCTTGAGATTCTCGCGATTTACTTTTATGAGCTCTTTAATTTTTGTTCGATCCTTGCTCATTATCGCATCTTGGAGTTCATCATACTTTCCATGTACCTTTTCAGCATAATCCGCTCCCTTTTTTGCTTTCAACGATGGAAGAATTCGAACATGAAATTCATCATGAAGTTGATTGGCGAGAGAAGTAGCGGATTTATAATCTGCTTGCTTCATTTCTTGCTCAATGGACGTTAATCCCTTCAATTCATCTTGAAAAGCTTTTGATAGAGAACTTTGATGACCGTTTTTCATTGACATACCTTTCATCGCGTCCTTGTGCTGCTGAGAACTACCGCTTTGTGCTGTGCCGCACGCTGTAAGACTCACGATCATTATGAGCCCAATCATTGCTGTTATCGTTTTACTCACTTTTTACCGCCTCTTTTTTCTGTTCCTTATTTTTATGATGAAATGAATCCACATCCAAATACCAGATAAGCTCAGAATAATCATACAGATCGCCCCAAGGTCAGTAAGCCAAACGATCGATGTATTTCCTATTGTTCCAGAGTGAATCGCGAAAATAAATTCCTGCAACCGCATCGTGGTATTTGAAGAATAGCCAATTAAGGAACGATGGTTCAATAAAATGCCTGTTACAGCCATCAGTAAAACGAGCAAAGAACCAACTAACCCAGCAGTAAGATGAATCGTTTTCAGTACTTTATACATAAGCAACACTCGCATCATATTCATATTTGTGACAAACTATTGTCCATCAATAAAATATACCATATTAACTTTGGAAATTCTGTTTCGATGCATTTTTATCCTTTTTATCCCCCCGCTGTTTTTTTGCGACTAATGACTAGCATCGAAATGTGCTATTGATCGTCAAGCTTAGCTTCACCACATTTCAACTAATTCAGACCATATCATAGTTTTCAAATATAAAAATGAGCTGCTCTTCAGAAAAACTTGGCTTAGCTCATTCTTCTAAACCATGGGTTGCCTACTCGAATTCAATTGCGAAAATGACGTATCGAATAACGAAAAAAATAACAGAATAAAAACACTGAAAAAACTTTGAAAAAAGTATAAACTATCAAAGAACTCTTTATCATTTTTTTATTGCTCATTAGTCAAATCGACGAAACTATTCCCGATAATATTTTGATAGATACAGTGGAGGCATTCGATGAACGGAATCATTCATTTGCTTAACCAATACGGATATATTGCCATATTTATATCACTCATGCTCGAACTTATCTGCATCCCGATTCCAAATGAAGCACTCCTTAGTTATGTAGGTATTCTCGCTTTCAAAGGAAAAATGAATCTTTTTTTATCTATCTTCTTTGCCGGTATGGGTGGAATAATCGGGGTCACGATCTCGTATTGGATTGGCTATAAACTCGGTGCACCATTCTTTCGTAAGTTCGGCCACTATATCCATATGGGGCCTGAAAAAATGGAAAGAATAGCGAAGTGGTACGGTAAATATGGGAAGGTCTTGCTGATTTTCTCTTACTTCGTTCCTGGAATACGCCATATTGCGAGCATTATTTCTGGGATTATTCATCTACCCTTTCGTTCTTTTTGTTTCTTCTCTTACATAGGGGTCTATCTTTGGGTGAGCACCTTTGTTTTCCTCGGCTTCATACTGGGTCCGGAATGGGACAAGTATCAAGTCGAAATTAAAAAATGGCTCTTATTGATCAGCATACTTATTTGTATTGGTCTTATCGGTTATTTTGTGATTAAGGCGAATAAAGATTATCTTAAAGAATCCATTTTGCTTCTATTTAAATCTTTTTTTAAGCGCTACAGAAGCTTTTTAAGAATTAAACTCTATATTGTCTGCGTCTTTATAATTTTTGTCTCTCTTTTTACATTTATGATCGGATTGATTCAAGACTTCGTTGCTCAAGAGTTCAATCATTTCAACACGATATCAAGAACAATCATTTTCTCTCTATTCAATGATCATTGGCGTCCACTTATGAATCATTTGTATACTCTATCTTCATGGACGGCTTTGGGCATTGTTTTCATTTTCACAGTACTCATCATCTTTATCAATAATACAAACCGCTGGCTTGAACTTCTTTTCTTAACAATAATCGTGGTCGGTAGTTTTCTCTTCTCATCCGGTTTACGCTGGGTATTCCATTATATACTAAGTAGCAGCACGGTCAGTTCAGATTTTCCAGACATGAACGCAGTGACCTTTGTTACTTTCTATGGCGCACTCTTGCTGATGTTTCTGCGTCATCAAAGGAATTATATTTTCGGAGGGATTTTGTTTTTCGTATTAATTTTCATTTTATTAAGTTTTTCTATTTGCAATGTCTATCTCTATCATATAAACCCAAGTGATTTAGTTGCGGGCTACGTCTTTGGAGCAGCCTGGGTTACTGGAATGGCATTTACACTTGAATTATTTCGCTTTGTGTCACTTCTGAAAAATGACTATAAAACCGGTTGAGTCTGATTGCAAAACTACCAAATCATATCTATTCAAGCGCATAAAAATAGAGCGCCGGATGAGCGCTCAAGAAACATCGATTACATTTCGAAGGTTTATTATCACTTTTTTAGTACGTCTTTCATTTTCTTATATTCTTCCTCTGTAATCTCACCTTTTGCGAACCGTTCTTTAAGTATTTCTTCGCTACGTGAGTAATTTTCCGATCCAAAAAGATGGTTGCCTCGCTTAATCAATAGAAATACCAAAATGATGACAACCAGTAAGAACAGCATCTGAATAATCCCTCCTACTAAGGCCGATCCATAGCCCCAGCCCATCATTCCATTATTCCAACCCCAACCCATCATTAGGCTCACGCTCCTTTCTTTACACAGATATTCTTCTTATTAGGATTAAATGATTGCTCATTAATAATCATTCGCACGTCACATGAAAATTTTGTCATTAGAAAAACGAGACTTATCCAAGTCTTTTTTTGCAACAAGTGCACGCCGGCTGTCGCCTTCCGCGGGCGCCACGTCAACTTTAGAAGTTCAAAGTCTTATACGAGCCGCGCCGGTATTGTTCCTAAAAGGTGCTCGAGTGCGTTACTGACCCACCTTTCCCAAACGGGTCATAAATGTTTCTTCTTGAGACAAAATGAGGACTACGCTTATAGTCCTCATTTTTCTATTGATCATTTTTATTAGCGAGATCCGACGGAAGTTTTACTACCATTGATGCATAGAGTTGAGTTACCCTCTGATATCAATCAATTTGCCGAGTCCTTCCGCAGCTTCGCTACCCTGGTCATTGTCATGATCTTTGTCTACAGCCGCTGCTTGTACTTGTTGATTTTGCTGTGCTGCATGTAATTGCTGAGCTTGTGCTTGTTGTGTTGCATAATCGAATCGATTCTGAATGCTCGATGAGACACCACTTATCGACATAGTTCCCCCTCCTTTCATTGAATGTCACATAGATTATCGTCAATAGTTAGAGCAAGTGAAGGAAAATCAGCAAGATTTAATATTAGAAAATTATCATAAATCAAATGGGATTATAATGAGCGTTCTGAATCTGTCCGAATTTCTTTAACAAATGCTCGAGATAGACCTCATAAATGATTATTCAATAATCAGGAACACATCGTGATTAGGCGAATAACATGGTTGCGTAAAGGTTGATGAAAGGAATGAGGTGTTTGGTGTGAATCAGACGCGCGAAGTCGTTTTACAAAATGAATGGAATAAAGTCATTGCATCTTCTTTCAGCTTTATCGGTGTGTTATTTTTTTTAGTCTCTGCAATTATTTCTTTATCAGCGACCTACAAATCATACGTTCTCGCAACTGAAAATATTTCTGTCTAAGAAAGGAATCGTAAAATGAACACAATTATTAAAATTTTGGAGGATGTAAAAAAATTGGTGACTTATTGTGAGCAGAATCAGATGAGTCTCGAAGATTGCATACTCTGCTTACAGGTACTCCAACTGATGCAAAATCACGAGACAGCGAACGAAACAACCGTATTAATGAAACAGTCTGGACAGTTATTTGACCAATCCAGTCAGGTCATGTCCAATTTATTCAATTGGGTTGAATCGCAAAAGTCGGAATAAGTGGCGAGCACGGTGAAATGAATAACAATTTCCTTAAGATTACAACAGATTTTTTTAGAAAAACTTGGCTTAACCAAATCCTTTTTTTGCGTCACGTACTTCGGCTGTTCGCTTGCCGCGTGCACCGACGTTTCCAAGCTGGAGCCCCCATTAAAAAAAGACGAAAAACCTGGTTGGGTTTTCGTCCCCTATAAAGAAGAATCGATGTAAAATTATTTTACAGATCAATGATGATGTCCATTACCTTTCTTCATCATAGCCGGCATCATAAACAGATGCATCAATGGGCAAATGAGTACCGCCGCGAGGATGAGCAAATTTGATCCTGAAAATCCCCCTGTGAAAAACAGACCGATGATCACAGCTATTGGGATAATGAGGCAGACAGCCATCATCCGATGATGATTGTGTTGCTGCGTTCCATGTTCATCATGATTTTCATTTTCCTGTTTATGATCATGATTTCCACAACAATTCATTATAAATTCCTCCTTAATTTTATTATTCTTGCTTACTTTTAAGCTGCTGAAGTTGTTCCTTCAAGCGTTTATTCTGTTCTTTCAGGTCATCTACTTCAGTAGAACTTTTTTGATGTCCGGAATGTTTTGCGTCTGAATGATTTCCTCTCATCATCAATAACATCATTGGGAGCATCATCAGCGGACAAGCAAGTAACGCTAACCAGCTCAGATCCATTGATTCCTTCCTCCTCTCATTCTTTAATCATGATTTTAGACTAGAATTGTGTTGAACTTGTGTGGAAAGCATGTTGAAAGTGAATAAATTCTCAGAAAAAATTTTGGCATAGCCAAGTCCTTTTTCAACAATTGCGCTTCGGTTGCTCGTTTCCTCGGGCGCCGCGTCTCCTCTGACAAGCGAGAATCTGCGGGGGCTCACTTGACTCGCAGTTCCCGCAAGGCGCCAGAGCACCTGCGCTGCATTTTTGTGCACAAATCCTTATACTTTCTTAAAAAGGTATTATCCTTTGTTTCGGTAATGGAACCAGACATAAAGGATGCCGAAGAGGATCGCAGGGCAGGCGGCCCACATGCAGACTTTGAAAAGAGTTCTTCCAAATGCAAGAAAGCTTTCATGGCCAAATGCATTGGCAGAGAAGAGTAGGCAGGTAAGTCCCATGATGATTAAAAGGATGGAAAAAAACCAATCTATTTTCTTCATTAGCTAATCCCGCCCCTTCTCTGCTTTTTTTCATGAGTAAAGATTAATATAAAAGTCGTCCCGACACCCATTTGACTAGCCACGCGAACCGTTCCACCCTGCATTTCAACGTATTTTTTGACGAGGGATAAACCTAAACCTGTCCCGCCGTATTCACGCGCACGGGACTTCTCCACTCGATAAAATCGCTCAAAAATGTAAGGCAACTCTTTTTCAGGAATGCCAATGCCGGTGTCTGAAACAGACAGAATAGTTGCTTCTTTTGTCGCAGTCAGTCGTACAAGAACACTGCCCTTCTCCGTATAGCGGATGGCATTTTCAAGTAAATTTAAAAGCACCTGCTCCATCCGCTTTTGATCGCCTCGTAAAAGAGGGATAGGATCATGTATATCGATCTGTATACTTAACCGCTTATTTTCAGCTTTAAGTTTAACTTTCTGAACAGCTGTTTTAATGGTTACTTTCAAATCCATCCATTCCATATTCAATTTGATCTGTCCTTCCTCCATTTTTGAGAGGTCGAACAGGTCATTAATCAAATGTTCAAGTCGGACGGATTCCTGATAAATAATAGACAGATACTGCTCTTTTTCTTTATCAGAATCAACTAATCCATCTTTAAGAACTTTAGCATACCCCTGTAGATAAGTTACTGGCGTTCGGAGTTCATGTGAAATGTTTGAGAAAAACGCTCGCCGTGTATCGCGATATCTTTGCAGACTTGCAGCCAGATCATTAATGGAGTGCCCAAGCATACCAATTTCATCCTGACTTCCGACCTGAAGCCGCGCCTCCCAGTTTCCTTTTGCCATTGTATTGGTCATTTGTTGCATTTGAAGCAGTCGACGTGAAAGTAGTTTACTCATGATTAGAATCATCCCTAAAGCGAGAAGAAAAGCGCCTAATCCAGAAAGCATCAGCAAATTCCGAAGGCGTTGTAAGGAATTGTCTATTTTTTTCATGGATGAGACAATATAGAGCGCAGATCCCGTCGTTCTTCCCATTCGAACAGGTTTTCCAACGACATAAAACCGATTTCCCTGACTATCCTGTTTTTGAAAGGCTACAGAATGGCCGGAATGCAGTCGGTGGGTATCACGTGCCCGTATAAAAGATAGATTCTGCTTTTTTTCTCCTGAAAGCGTCAAAATTTTTCCTTCATGAGTCAACCAAAAGACCTTCACACTTGAAAATTTAGCAAAAGCGCGAATCATGGATTGCGAAGAGCTATCATTAGACGCTGCCATGGTTACAAAGTGTGCCGCAATTTCCTGTGTATTGTCCTTCATTTGCGCATCATAGAAATTGGTGAACAAGCGATCCACCGCAAGGCCGGAAGACACGAGAATCACAATCATCAGCGCGAGTACAGCCGCACCCAATTTTAAGCCAATTCGATTGATCGTCATGATTTTCCAACCTCTGCCTCAAATTTGTAGCCGACCCCCCAGCTTGTCTGAATCGGGTTATAGGCTAAACCGGATCTTTTTAATTTCTCTCTGATATTTTTGACGTGGATATCAACAACCCGCGCATCTCCTTCGAAATCATAACCCCATATTTGCTCGATCAACTGTTCACGGGACAGAACACGGCCTTTATTTTTCGCCAGCGTTGCAAAAAGATCGAATTCTTTTGGGGTTAAATCCAACGATTGATCATGAACAAAGACCTGGCGTCCATCTCTGTCAATCGTTAATTCAGAAAAATACAGCACATCGTTATTTGTTTGATTGGCAGGTGTCGAAGATGCGCGACGAATCAATGCATGAATACGCGCAATAAGTTCCTCCGGGTCAAAGGGCTTCGTCAGATAATCATCAGCCCCGAGTTCCAACCCCTGGACTTTTTCTTTTGTCTCACCGAGAGCCGTTAGCATCAGGATAGGAACAGATTGTGTCTTCCGGATCGATCGGCAGACCTGCCAACCATCCATATTGGGCATCATTACATCAAGGATGACCAGATCAAAGGACTGATTTTTTATTTTCAGCAGCGCTTCATGACCATCCGCTGCCTCAACAGGATTAAAGCCTTCTTTGGACAAATAGATCCGTAACAAATTGCGTAACTTCCAGTCATCATCCACCATTAAGACCTGTAATTTCTTCACATACATCACCTTCTTCCATCATACAGCAAATATTTTCGTGATAATATTTTTCAACAAATTAAAATCAGCGCACATTCTTACTTATCGCCTAAAAAAAATGCCTCTAACCCATTCCGGGCGAGGCACTTCGTAACAATTAATTCTGTCCGACAACATCGTATCCTTGTTCTTCAACTGCTTCTTTCATCTTACCGAATTGAACCCTTGCCTCATCATATTCAACTGAGGCTTTACCTTTTTCAAGATCCACTGAAACATCAGATACACCATCTAATCCCTTTAAAGCATTTGTAACTGAGGCTTTACAATGTCCGCAATGCATACCTTTTACATCAAGTGTAGTCTTTGCCATAAGTCATCAATCTCCTTTTCATCTTTTTGATGCACTTTAGATTCTCAATCAAAAAACTTTCAATATCAGACTTTGACCCGTTTCAGTCGTAAACTATTCGCTACAACGGATACAGAGCTGAAGGCCATGGCAGCACCGGCTACCCATGGCGCAAGCAGGCCAAGTGCGGCCACAGGAATGCCGACAATATTATAGAACAGTGCCCAAAACAAGTTCTGGCGAATGTTTCGCATCGTTTTCCGGCTTAATTCAATCGCTTTTGGAATATGAAGCAGATCGCCACCAACCAATGTGATATCAGCTGCCTCAATCGCCACGTCCGTTCCAGTGCCAATCGCCATACCGATATCTGCTGTAGCCAATGCAGGCGCGTCATTTATTCCATCACCGACCATGGCTACCTTCAGTCCTTTTTCTTGAAGCATTTTTACTTTAGCTGCTTTTTCCTCGGGAAGGACCTCGGAAAACACATGGTCAATGCCTGCCTGTCTGGCAATTGCCTGAGCCGTCCGCTCATTATCGCCAGTAATCATATAGACCGAAAGACCGCGTGCCTTCAATGCTTCAATCGCTTGTTTCGAAGATGTCTTGATCGTGTCTGCAACGGCAATGATCCCCTGAAGTTTTCTATCGTAGGCGATAAACATTGCCGTTTTTCCTTCCGACTCAAGCTTCTTCATTTGATCCTCAGCCTCAGAATAAGAGATACCTTCCTCTTTCATCAACCGCCGTGTGCCTATTGCTATTTCCTTTCCGGAAACATTTGCTTTAATACCATAACCGGCAAGAGCTTTGAACTGATCCGGTGATGGAAGCTCTAGGCTGCTCTGCTTCCCATAAGTAACAATCGCCTGTGCAAGCGGATGTTCACTGGCTGATTCAGCTGAAGCAGCAAGCGTTAAGAGTTCTTCCTTTGCTGTGCCATTCAATGCAACAATGTCAGTAACTTCCGGTTTCCCATTCGTAATTGTCCCCGTCTTATCGAATAGTATCGCCTGCAGATTTTGGGTTGTTTCCAGAAATTCACCTCCTTTAAAAAGAATGCCGTTCTCAGCTCCTTTGCCGGTTCCAACCATGATGGATGTCGGCGTTGCTAATCCTAAAGCGCAAGGGCAGGCAATCACAAGGACGCTAATAGCCGCAATCAACGCTGGGGCAAAATGACCCGGCGTGACAAACAGAATCCAGACAAGAAATGCCAGCACCGAAATACCGATAACAATCGGTACAAAGATACCCGAGATACTGTCAGCGAGCCGTTGGATCGGTGCTTTTGATCCTTGGGCTTCTTCAACAATTTTGACAATCCCGGCGAGTGCCGTATCTTTCCCCACTTTTTCAGCCTTCATTGTTAGCATGCCGTTTGCATTTACCGTTGCACCGATGACTTTGTCATCTATTTGTTTTTCAACAGGAATGGATTCACCGGTAATCATCGATTCGTCAACAGAAGAACGGCCGGCGACAACGATACCATCTACAGGTATTTTTTCTCCAGGTTTGACACGTAACAAATCACCGACAGCAACCTGATCGATCGGTACTTTTCGTTCCTTCCCATCCTCAATGATTGTGGCCTCTTTGGCTTGCAATCCCATCAGTTCAGTAATCGCCGCAGTCGTCCGCCTTTTTGCACGTGATTCAAAATATTTCCCCAACAGGACAAGTGTAATTAAGAGAGCACTCGTTTCAAAATAGAGTTCAGGATTGGTGAGTCCGCCGAATTGATAACGGAAAGCCTCAAATGCACTGTAAAAATAAGCAGCGCTCGTACCCAATGCTACGAGGACATCCATATTAGCACTCTTATTTAACAGAGCTTTTATACCGCTGACATAAAACTGGCCACCGATATAAAACTGCACAATACCGGCCACGATAAGTTGGAACCATGGATTCATCAGCAAGCCAGGGATCGGAAGACCTATATTAAAAGGTAAATGTGCAATCATCGTGTAAAGTAGCGGCAACGAAAGAATAGCGGATAAGATCAGTTTCACAAATTTTTTCCTGAGTTCCATTTCTTTCGCGTCCATCGCCTGTTCTTTTTTGGGAACAGCCCTGTAACCAAGCTTTTTCACTTGATCGAAAATTAAATGAGGCTCAGTAATCCCAGGCTGAAAGATCACAGTTCCTGATTCAGTCGCTAGATTAACCTGGGCTGATACGACACCAGCCATACGGCCCAATCCTTTTTCTATGCGCGTGGCACAGGAGGCACAAGTCATTCCGAGAATGGTAGCATCCAACCTTTGCGTTCGTACTCCGTAGCCCAGCTTTTCAATCTTTTGTACAATGTCCGTGGGTTTTGCCTTCTCCTCATTGATGGTCACCTTTGCTTCTTCCAAGGCGAGGTTGACATTCGCCTCGACGCCATCTATCTTATTAAGCGACTTTTCAATCCTTGTTGAGCAGGAGGCACAGGTCATTCCAGTAATCCCGATCTGCATCGCCTTTGAACGCATTCATCTCATCCCCTCATATCCGTTCATCCAGAAGTCAAGTCAACATCTAGAGTAATTGTTTGTATTTGTTCCAAGAAAGCATTATCGTGGCAGCTCTTGCCATCTCCTTTCACTTTCATTATACCCACCTGGGGTATTTTGATCAAATGATAAACAGGAACAATCTGTTGCCTACACGTCGTATAGTCTTTTGCATGAATAGGACCTACAGCGATCCTTTGGTCCGATACATCTTAATAAATAGCTATGTTTAAATTTAATGTTGTTTTCTGACGAAAAGGCAATGTGTGAGACGCCTGCGGGAACAGCGTGCCAGACGGGCCTCGCAGATATTAGCTTGTCTGAGGAGGCTCGCGGTGCGCCCGCGGCAAGCGAACACATGGTAATAAGCGATTAAAAAAACAACAGGATTTTAACAAAGCCTAATAAATAGATGTGTAGATTTTGTTAGGGTATGAAAAAAACATATCTATTTTCATAATCATTCCTTGAATAAACACGAGCAATACGGAAAATCCATGAGAAATATTTCTGTTTCTTCTGCCTTTTCTGTATACGTGACGCCTTTATTTTTACAATTTACTAGCTATCGATGACAACGCTCGGTGACCCCCGAGACACATTGAATTATTTTTTTTGAGTATTTATTAAACTTCACAATTTCTCCACATTTTTCCGATACACTTGTGGAAACAAATTAAGGAGCGTGTTGCCATGAAAAAGCTTCTTTTTGTCGCACTGGCCGTTTTTACATTACTTCTCGTTTCTGCATGTTCTGCGACTACAGTAAATAATAGCAAAGCTGCCAATAAGCAGGCTGTAGGCAGCAAATTAGCTGAATCAGGATCACCCAAAATATTAAGAGGTCCGAATATTACCCTTGTCGCCAAAAAAGGCACACAAAAGTTGAGCAATGGCGTTACAGTCCCGGTTTGGACATTTAATGGATCAGCACCCGGTCCGGAAATCCGTGTCGAAAAGGGTCAAAAAGTTCGTGTCACCATAAAAAATGAGCTTTCTGCGCCTGTGTCCATTCACTGGCACGGCTATCCAGTTCCCAATAAGATGGATGGTATCCCAGGGATCACACAAGACGCTGTAGCCCCTGGAAAGAGCTTCACTTATGCGTTCGTTGCTAGTCAAGCGGGCACTTATTGGTATCACTCGCATCAAGATTCAGTGAATCAGGTGGACCGAGGGTTATATGGTGCCTTTATTGTCGAAGACCCCAAAGAAAAATATGACAAGGATTATACCTTAATGCTGGATGAGTGGGTGACTGATAAAAATCAAATCAATCGTCAAATCAAAGCAATGACTTCAGAGGCACAGACAAAGAAGAATAATGGAGACTCTGGAATGGGCAATATGCCTGGCATGGACATGGGCGGTTCCGATCCGAGTAGTTCAGATAGCGGAAACAGTAATGGCATGAATAGGTCTGGAAATATGATGGCCGACAAGATGAGCATGTACAACTTGTACACGATTAATGGAAAAAGCGGCAGTCTGGTTAAACCTTTGACGGTCAAGAAAGGGGATAAGGTTCGACTGCGTTTTATTAATGCCGGTTACCTCCCACATAATATTCATATCCATGGCCACAACATTAAAGTGATCGCAACAGATGGTCAGTCGATAAATAAGCCACAGGCTGTTAAAAATAAGGTCATTTCGATCGCGCCAGGCGAACGGTATGATGTTTCCTTCACCGCGGACAATCCAGGCAAATGGGCGATCGAAGATCATGGAACAGCAAAGGGTACAAATGGAATGAAGGCCTTGATTAACTATGAAGGCAGCAAAGTGTCAACCGATCAGCCCAATGCAAACACACAATTACCGGCGATCAATTTTGCTGACTATGGAACAAAGACAAAGCCTCAGTTTACGCTCAATCAGAAATATGATGTCACCTACACAATGAATCTCAATGCGGGAATGAACGGAAATGGAATGATCTACACGATCAATGGAAAAACATTTCCGAATACCGATCCGATCAACGTTAAAAAAGGCGATCTTGTAAAAGTGAAGCTGGTCAATCAAGACATGATGAATAATCACCCGATGCATCTACACGGCCATGAATTCCAGATACTCAGTAAGAATGGCAAGCCGTTAGCCGGTTCGCCCCTATATAAAGATACATTGAATATAAAACCTGGTGAAACCTACGTGGTTGCTTTCTTGGCCAATAATCCTGGTCGTTGGATGTTCCATTGCCACGACCTGCACCATGCAAACGCAGGGATGGTAACTGAAGTAAACTATACAGATTTTCACTCAAGCTATGTACCAAGTTCTTCAAACAACAATAAACCAGAGTAATTTTAAAAAGGGCTTAGATGACAGCTCATGTGAAAGGCGGTAAATAAAAGTGGGGAGGAAATACAACTTTTCTCCCCACTTTTTTTGTATACATGGCCTCAATATCTTTTTTATTTGTGAATGGAGTTATCCATCTCTCGAGCTTGTATTTCCGTTATAATAAGAATAGAGAATTTATACGGAGGTATGCCAGTTGGCAGATAGAGAAATAGATAACATTATTGAGGAGTATATAAAAGATACGGAATCGGTTTATCATACTTGGTTTATCAATAATGATGAACGCCTGAAAGCCTTTCGCACGATAAAAAAAGGCGTTAATCAGGTGGTTACTGAAATTGAAAGACGCACCTTTGGCAATGATTTTAAGGGTTCCAGTCTGGAGATTGTTGTTACGGCTATCGCAGAGCAAAAACAAATCTTTGAAGGTGCGGCTCACCCTTTTTTTTGGAAACCAAAGCTCCGAATTCCTGATATTTATGAAAATATAAGAAATCAGCTGGCCTTTGGCAGATTTTTAAAAGCGTGTTTGCTCGCCAAAAATGAAAAGCAGATTTTTGATGAGATTATCAAACTCGATCAGTTAAAAATTAAAGGATTAGGTCCTGCAGTCGCCAATATCATCTATTTTCTTCACCCCACCATGTTTCCGCCTTTCAACACATCAATTGTCCGCGGGTTTAATGCTCTTTTCAGTAAAAAAATTAAACTGGGTTCCTGGCCCGCTTATCTTGAAATGAGAGAATATATTCTGTCAGCAAATCAACGTTCAAACCTGTCGAAAGATTTAGGTGCCTTCACCGGTTTACTGTTTGAAATCGGGTCAGGACGGCTAGTCATCCCCGAAAATGTTGATCATGTGCTAGCCATCGAAGATAAAAAGCGATTAAAAATGTTGAAAAAGCGGCATGATCAAGTGCTTCATGATTCTGCAGAAGAAAATGCACACAGTGAGATGCAATACCATTTGGCACGGCTTGGAAAATCACTTGGTTATAAAGTGTGGATCGCACAAAATGACCATAAAAGACAGTTTAATGAAAAAAAATTAGGCGAATATTCTCTTCACAAATTGCCATTATCCGAAATTGATAAGCGCGTCTCTGATACCATTTCACTTATCGATGTCCTATGGCTTAATCAGAACGATGAAATCGTCAGTGCTTTTGAGGTAGAGAAAAGCACATCAATCTATTCAGGGATTCTCAGATTGTACGACCTTTCCTTATCGGTGGATAACACTTGCAGACTGTTTCTTGTTGCTCCTGACCAACGTGAGAAAGAGATTAAAGCACAATTGCTTCGCCCCTCCTTACAAAATGAACAATCATTAAAAGCTGCAATGGCGTACATTTTATTTTCTGATTTAAAGTGCGACTGCGATGCCATGTGCAAATTTGGGACGGATATTGCGGTGCTCAATCCGATTTCAAAGACTGTGTAAATGCATGTGAAAAAATACGTTGTTATTTAACGATGCTGATTTCGATTAACGATAGCGAAAAATCAAAAAGAGCCAAAAGCCGCATGGTATCAACGGTTTAAGGCTCTCTTTTTTGGTTTACGCAACCAACTCTGATACTCCAATAATGGAGACGGTGGGAGTCGAACCCACGTCCAGAAGCATCGTAATTTAAGTGTCTACGAGCGTAGTCAGCATATTAGCGTTTCGCCCCGGCATCGGCCTACTGACAGGCTTCTGCGAGGCTATCCCGATTGTTCTCTTCCTTGGCCTTCAGGATGCAGGCTTCCGGCGTATCCCACTAGAGTGAGTCCCTGACCCTACCACATGGGCGATGGAGGGAGGGACCGCAAAAGCTGATTAGGCAGCTAAAGCGAGGTTGTTGTTTGCTTTGCCAGTTATGGCTTTGGCGTTTTTACGAGGCCGACCCCCTCGGCTCGCTGCTTAAACCCGACCTACCCCTGTCGAATCCGTAACGTCCCCCTATCAGTACGGACGCGTGAGCGTCAGATGAAAGAGGATTACATGAAGCGATCCATAACTGTATTAGAAAAGCGACACTACTTATATTACTACAGGCATAAAAATAATGCAAGGCTTTCTCATTGTCGCTGACGGAATGCCCGCGCCATTTCCCGTTCGGCGGTCTGCTTCTTCAGTGTTTCCCGCTTATCAAACATTTTCTTGCCGCGTCCCAGTCCAACAAGTACTTTGGCAAATCCGTTCTTCACATAGACTTTCAATGGAATCAGCGCATAGCCGGGTTTGCCGGCTTCAGCGCCTAGTTTATTGATTTCCTTCTGATGCAGCAACAATTTGCGCGTCCGGAGCGGCTCATGATTGTAGCGATTGCCTTGTTCATAGGTGCTGATGTGCATATTATAAAGATAGGCCTCACCACTTTCAATTCGCGCGAAAGCATCTTGAATATTGACCTTGCCGCGCCGAATTGACTTAATTTCTGTCCCCTGAAGCACAAGCCCTGCCTCAACGGTCTCCTCTATAAAATAATCGTGGCTCGCTTTTCGATTTTGCGCCAATACGCGTCCTGCTTCTTTATTTGTCAATTGTTTCACCTGCCCGTTTGTCCAATTCATAGATTGCTGTTTCTTTTGATAGGCTTTGTTAAAATCTGCTGTTACTTTTAGTCGTTTATTACTATGTGTTCGCTTACCGCGGGCGCTACCCACGAGCCTCCTCGTACAGGCAAAAGTCTGCGAGGACCGTCCGCACGCTGTTCCTGCAGACGTCTCACACATTGCATATTTGGTTAAAAGAACAACATTAAATTTAAACCATAGCTTTATTATTAAGTTTCAACTAAGCAGCTAACAAGCTTAACTCGCTTAGTTGTGCTTTTTCTTCGCCAATAAATCAAGCAAAAAGACAATCACCGCAAACACGACTGCTGTCAGAAGCATATCCACAAGTGTTTCGCCAGGACGTGGTTTGATATAGCTATACCAGATCCATTGCAGGACAAAGGCTACCGCAAACAGGATAAGATAGTGCGTGATCTTCTTTTTCAATGCCGATCACTCGTCTGGTCACGCACACCGAGCGCTTCATAGATGGCTTGGGCGACACCGTCATCCTGGCAATCACCCGTCACACGGTCACACTTTTCCTTGATGTCCGAATTTGCATTGCCCATAGCAACCGACAGACCAGCGACCGCGAACATCGATAGATCGTTATAATTATCGCCGATAGCCATCACATTCTCGAGTGGAATGCCTAAATAATTTGCCAGATGATCTAAGGCATTGCCCTTCGATACATTGCGGGCCATGATTTCAAAATTCCCTGCGCCGCTCGAGACGATGCTATAGCGATGCTGGCGTTCATAAATGGCACGGGCGTCCGCCAATTTCTGATCGTCAAAAGAAAAAACAATAATTTTGCGGATTTCTCCGCCCTTATCTTTAATCTCATCAACCGAATCAAAGAAACGGTAGAAATCTCTCTTTATTGCTTCCTGAAAACCGACTGCCCGATCCTCGTGTTTGCCGAGGCGAGCCAACTCCTCGTTCAACCAGCTTACCCCTTCGCTCGGCACGAAAATATTTTTTTCAGTTGTTACGCCAATATAATAGGCTTTGGCAGTCAGTTCAGAAATAATTTCCAATGCTTCCTCACGATTGAGATAATCTGCGCCGAGTAGTTGCCCTTCACGGGTATGAATCGTCGCACCGTTCGTCCCAATAATATGCGCTTCGATATCGACTTCATCGATAAGATGCTGAATATCAAAGAAAGCCCGCCCCGAGGCGATAGCGAGCGTAACACCTTTGGATCGTGCATAGCGCAGCGCTTTCAAATTTTCCCAGCCAATCTGGTGATTTTTATTCAGCAATGTCCCATCCAAATCCGTTGCAATCAGCTTAATCATAGCCCTTCCCCCGCTTCCATCTCTTCTTATCGATCATGCGTCAAGGAAGTAAACTGCGTAACTTCCAACATCAGCAGAGCAGAAACCGCTCCCTGTCGACGATTCAAACAAGCCATGTTTCACTACAAAAAAAGATTCGCTTCACGCTTTCATTATACCAAAAAAACAACCAATCATTTCTTAATTTCGAATGATATTAATGAATCAACAAGGATAGCCCTCCCAAGCAAACGAGCTCTGTATTATCTTTAACGCTCAAAGGCATCTTTTTCTTAGCTTGTCAGAAAAACTTGGCATAGCCAAGTCCTTTTTAAACAATTGCGCTTCGGTTGCTCGCTTGCCGCAGGCGCCGCACGTCTCCTCAGATAAACGAGAATCTGTGGGGTCTCACTTGATTCGCTGTTCCCGCAAGGCGCCAGAACACCTCGCTGGATTTTTGTGCAAAAAGGCAGACAATCTCGCCTGGCCATCGATGGAGTTGATGGAGACGAAAAAGGCTGCCGTTTAAAATGTTCTTATCAAGTCAAGATGGGTACATATGAATCGCCATCCGAGCAACGAAATAAACTGACGTTACTAAAATTAGTTGCTCCGTCCTTTGTTTTTCACAAAGGAGCGTGTGTCACTTTTATTATTTCGTCCCGAGCTATTCGATCCTCTGCGCTGCGAATTGCTGCCACGTCCGCCACGATTATTGGTGCTGTTCCGGCGATCGCCAGTTTTGTTGCCGAAATTCGGCTTTTTGTCGCCCGGCTTATCCTGAATAATCGTTGGCCGCGATTTCCGTTGCCGCGGTTTCTGCGGTTTCATACCAACAACTTCGAAGTCGACCGCATGTTCATCGAGATTGACATCGAGCACGCGCACTTGAATCTCATCGCCGATCCGGTACAGATGGCCGGTTCGCTCGCCGATCAAAGCCATGTTTTCCTCGCTATAGCGATAATAATCATCGGTCAGATAGCTGATGTGGACGAGTCCTTCGATTGTGTTCGGCAACTCGACGAACAAGCCGAAGTTGGTCACGCCGCTGACGACACCATCAAAGGTTTCGCCGATTTTATCTTGCATGTATTCAGCTTTCTTTAGATCATCCGTGTCGCGTTCCGCCTCAACCGCGCGCTGCTCGCAAAGCGAGGTATGCTTGGCTATTTCCGGCATTTCCTGGCGCCAGTACTCCTGAGTTTTCGCATCACGTTGATTTTCGAACAAATATTTGCGCAACAACCGGTGAACCGTCAAGTCAGGGTAGCGGCGAATCGGCGAAGTAAAATGTGTGTAGTATTCAGTAGACAATCCGAAGTGACCGAGACATTTGTCATCATACTTCGCTTTGGCCATCGAACGCAACATAACCGTGCTAATTACTGCTTCTTCTGGCTGCCCCTTGACTTTCTCAAGCAGCGACTGTAGCGTGCGCGGATGGACATGCTCCGGCGATCCCTTCAGCACATAACCGAAATTAACGGCAAAATCAAAGAATTTCTGTAGTTTCTCAGAATTCGGTTCTTCATGAACACGATAGATGAATGGCAGATTCATTTTCTCGATGTGTTCTGCGATCGTCTCATTGGCTGCGAGCATAAATGATTCGATCAGTCGTTCCGCTACCGTTCGTTCACGGACAACGACATCAATCGGCTTGCCGTTTTCATCGACAATAATTTTCGCTTCGGTAAAATCAAAATCAATCGCTCCGCGTGCATTGCGTTGATCTTCAAGTATTTTCGCAAGTTCAGCCATCAGGTCGAAAAATGGAATTAAATCATGATACTGTTCGAGCACCTGATCATCTTCGCGCTGTAGAATTTTCCGAACATTATTATAAGTCATTCGTTCCGTGCTGCGAATCACGCTCGGGAAGATCTCATGATTAACCACAAGACCTTGTGGCGTAATTTCCATTTGGCAACTGATTGCCAAGCGATCCACATGCGGATTCAAGCTGCAGATACCGTTTGATAAGCGGTGCGGAATCATCGGAATCACACGGTCAACGAGATAAACGCTCGTTCCACGCGTATAGGCTTCATTATCGAGCACCGACCCTTCACGTACATAGTAGCTGACATCGGCAATATGTACCCCAAGCAGATAATTGCCATTCGCAAGCTTTTTAACCGTGACCGCGTCATCGAGGTCCTTAGAATCTTCGCCATCGATCGTGACAATCGTCTCGCCGCGCAGATCACGACGTCCTTCCAAATCTTTCTCGCTGATTTGATCAGGAATGGCTTCTGCTTCAGCCATTACTTCCGGCGGGTACTCAAGCGGCAAATCATGTTTATAAATAATTGAGAGAATATCAATGCCCGGATCATTCTTGTGTCCAAGAATCTGCGTGATCATACCTTCCGCGTTTTTTCGTCCTTCGGGATATTTGGTAATCTCCGCAACGACTTTATGTCCCTCCATCGCGCCATGCTCGGCGTTTTCAGGAATAAAAATATCACTCTTGATCCGGTTGTCATCGGGAATGACAAAGCCGAAATGTTTACCAGCGTTAAAGGTGCCGACTACCTTTTTTACCGCCCGTTCCAGAATGCGGATCACTGTGCCTTCCGCGCGGTCGCCGCGTGCATCTTCTTTCTTTGGCGCGATACGGATGACAACTGTATCACCGTTCATCGCACCCGCGAGATCGTTCGGCCCAACAAAGACATCATCAAGCCCTTCCTCTTCCGGAATGATAAATGCAAAGCCTTTAGCATGCATTTGCACGCGGCCTTTCATCAAATTCATCTTCTCCGGCAAGCCATAACGGTCTGATCGCGTGCGAATAATCAGACCTTCCCCTTCCAATTCATTAAGTGTCTTGACGAATTCGGAAAAGTCTTCTGTCTGCTGCGCGCCGAATGCTTCTTCAAGCTCTTTCAGTGTCATCGGTCGGTATGTTTCTTCGCGCATAAAATTCAGGATTTCCTGAATACGTTCGTCTGCCATGTAAAAACCTCCTTGATTTAGGAATCAGACCAGTCCAGGCTGCCTAGAAATGCAAGGATATCCTGGAAGACTTGTTTTTTCTCTGTTCCTAACGTGATCACGTGTGTGGATTGTTCGTACCATTTCAATTGTTTCTTTGATGCATGAACTTTTTCATAAATCAGATTTGCACCGCTGCTATCAATCATTTCGTCCTGACGCGCCTGGACAACAAACACCGGCACTGTAATCCGATAAATATTCTCTTGGACCTGGTCAATCGCATCAGCCATACGTGCAACGAGTGCTGGAAGTTTTTCCCGGATCGCCGCCAATTCAATTGAAAGCTCCGGCTCCTGAACACCTTGATAATGCTTGATTCGTTCAACGTAGCGCATTGCTCCGGCAATAATCCGTTCCGCCTTGCCAGGCTTGTACGGCGCGCATAACGGAATAATCCCTTTCACTGAGAAAGTGTAACCACATTTCAATGAAAATACCCCGCCCATTGACAAGCCGCAAACAACGATTTCATGATAGCCCTGATGATTCAAAAATAAAAAGGCATCACGCACATCTTGCCACCACTGTTCCGGGGTACTGCGAACCAGTTCTTCCGGCGGCGCGCCGTGCCCCCGATAATGCGGCGCGTAACACGTATAGCCTGCCTGAGACAAGAACCGACCCAGTTGGCGAACATCTGCCGAATTTCCTGTAAAGCCATGCAGCAGCAAAACAGCGCGGGGTCCGCCTTCTAAGAAAAAGGGCTTTGGCTGCCTGACTTGCACCTGAATCACCCTCCCCGACAATGTTGCCATTACTTTCCTTAGTAAGTTCTTCCAATCTATTATACGTCATGCTGCCGCTCAGGTCTAAATGAATCTTCCGCATAAGATAAACTTGGCTACGCCAAGTCGATTATTGCAAAATTGCGATGGCTGCTCGCTTGTCGCGGGCGTCGCGCACCTTCGCTCCACTTTTCGCAAAAGTCTATATACTTAAATTCGAAAAAAACCGGAGGGACGGCTTCGCAGCTGTCCTCCCGGTTTGATTATTTGAAATAGTAGCCAAGCAAAAAAGCACAGAGAAAAAAGACGATGGAGAAAAAGATCGTCAGCCGGTTTAGCCCGACTTCAATACCCCTTGCTTTCTGTTTGCTGAATAATTGTTCCGCACCACCTGTGATCGCTTCAGACAGGCCATCCGTTTGGCTTCTCTGCAGCAGTACAAGCACCACCATAATGATTGCGGAAATAAGCATGACAATGGTCAAAAACGTATGCATCGATACACTGCACTCCAATCCCGATAACAAATCCCGTAATTTAAAATGTGTTCCCGCGTTTGCCGCCGCTATCGTGCGTTCCGGTTTTGGACACACTTCATTAGTCTATAATGTACCATATGGACAAGCGAAGAGCAATAGTTTCACCACTCATCCGCCTTGTGACCCATTAGATCCTAGCTGCCGTCGGAGCGTGCGCCGCCGCCTTTTGGTACGACGCTGCAAGAATTTGTAGTGGATGGCGTACGGGTTTATCTGTCAACTGATCGAGCTGATTCTTACACATGCCGCATTCGGTTACGGTTGTCTCCGCCCCTAACGCATGAACGGACTCAGCCATCCGCTTGCCAAGTTGAAGCGACACCGCATATTTTTCTTTTTTAAAACCAAAGGTCCCGCATTGTCCGCAGCATCCCTCGCCAAGGTCTTGAATCGAATAACCGGGAATCATTTCAAGAATATCAAGCGACGGACTGCCCATCGCCTGCGCACGCATATGACAAGGTGCATGGTAACCCGCTGTCTGTTCAACGGGCGCCAGGTTCTCATTGAATTCACCGTTTTCTTGAAGCATTCGCAAATACTCGCTGGCGTCATAAACATGCGCTGAAAGTTCTTTTGCCGCATCGCTTTGCAGCAGCGAACGATATTCTTTTTTCAATGCGAGACTGCAGCTTGTGCAAGTCGCCACGATATCATAGCCTTGGTGCACATAAGTCAGCAGCTGCTCGCAATTGTAAGCCGCGTTTTTGGCTGCTTGTTTCATCCGGCCATTGGCCAGCATCGGTATCCCGCAGCATTTTTGTTTCGGTTTCAGGACAGAAATGCCGTTAAAACGCATCACTTGCATGAAACTATCCGCGACCTCTGGCGCGTTATAGCTGGCATAGCAGCCGACAAAATAAGCCACCTTCCGTTTTGATAGTTTCGGTATATGAATTTCTGCGGCTTTGGCTTCGCTTGAGGCAAACGTACGATTGAAATTTTTAAAGCGGTACGCAGGAAAGTGCCGCTCTGCGGCCATATGCATCACTTTTTCCATTACGATGCGAACCGGTTTGGTACGCATGGCAAGATTCGTGATCGGCGCGAACCCGGATGCCATTTTACCGACGAGCTCGGCATTACTCAGCACAAAATCACGAAATGATGATCCCGTTTGTTCCTGATGACGCATTTTGGCGTAAGCCATCAGCGTCGATACTGGGACATTCTCCGGACAGGAGCGATCACATGTGCCGCACAGTGTGCAATACTCAATACGCTTATCGTCAATTGGATTCTGATTTTCAACCAACCGTGCGCGTTCGGGTCCCAGATGTTTCGGACCCCCGAAAGCAAGCGTATTTGCCGTAATTGGGCAGTTGGCAACACAAGCGTTGCATTTTAAACATTTTTCAAAAGTTTCATTCAGGACATGCCACTCAAGCATGGCACTCACGTCCTTCCCTTTCAGAATCCATCGCGCGAAGTGCCTGATTACTACTGAGTAGTGTGAACACGCCGCCGGTAATCCCGCAGGCGGTATGCGCTAGTCCTTGCGAAGCGCCGATCGGGTAAAGATTACCAGGCAGATCTGTGACATGTCCCGTGCGATCACAAGCCAAATGCAGCACCGACTCGCGAACGCCTTCTGCTGTTGCTTCCAAACCGCCACCGAGCAAACCACCCGTCGCTAAAGCAAAATATGCTGCAGAAAGCTTGCCGGTGCTGAAACTCGTCTGGTAGGTGACCGATAGGAGACGATTCGCCGCTATTTCCCCACCCATTACTGCCGCATCGAGGTAGAAACGCACGCCAAGTCGCATCGCCTCGCAGCGTAAAGCCGTGAATAATCTGTATCCCGATGCATTTGGGGGAAGACCCGGAGCCTCTGTCAGTCGCGCAGCGAATGCCTGGCGGAAATCGCCAACAACCTTTTGCCACTGATCCGCACCAAGAACAGAGGGAAAGATCAGCAAATCCGGTTTGTTGATCCGCCGCTCCGTAAGTTGATCGCGTATTTGACGAATGCACGTCCTGCGCACTTGCTCCTGCTCAAGCAGCCGTGCAAAATCCAACTGGTTTAAGGTACGCTGCGAATGAATGCCTAAATGAAGGCTAAGCCAATGGACATTCAGTTGAGGACGGTCCGCGCGTAAATTAGCTGCCGCAAAATGTCCTTGAAAATCGCTCAGTTCATCAAAATCGATAATGACAGCGCAACCTTGATCGGGAATCGGGGTAACAGTCGCAGGATAGAGCACCGTCTTTTTCAGATGTCCCGAACCCGTTATCACCGATACCGGGTGGTCAATATTCCCTGAATAAGGGAGATGCAGGCGGTTCATCAGGTCTTTGAAACGATCAATTGCCGCAGCAACATCTATTTTTTGGTTGCTCGTCAAATGATGGAATCGGAACCACGCATCGAGATCGGAGTCAGAACCGGGAATGAGATCAAATAGACCGCTCGACTGAATGATCCGTCCTGCACCTTTTGTGATCAGGGCGGTACGGTATCCCTGTTTTCTCGCGGCGATAGCGGTCAGCAAGCCGGACAAACCTTCCCCGATAACAACTAAATCATACATGAGCTTTCTCCTCCTTCTGGAAGCCGAGCGATACCTTGTAAATCGCATCCATCAATTGCAGTTGTTTTGCCGTCTCTCCAGTCGCGACAATGGCCATTCCTTTTTGTCGTTCGCGGATGGAACGGCAAATCGCTTGGTCTGCCTCGTGGCAGGATGTGACGCCTTTCTCACCGGCAAGTGCTGCAGCACGAAATTGGCAGAACGTGCCTTGACACGGACCCATGCCAAGCCGTGTCCGTCGCCGAATATCGCCGAGATTGAAGGGACCTTGTTTGGGAATTGCTGCTTCAATTTCCGCCCATGTCACTTGTTCACATTCACAGAGAACTTGACCGGCCTGGGTTGCTTTTAAACGCGTTTTGATTTCGGCGGTATGCGTACCTGCCCAGTGAAATAATTTATTTTTCGCTGCAGGCGCGAGCTGTTCTTGCCTTAGAAAGGCTTCTGATCGGCGATCCGGTAATGGGATCTGATCAGTCGTGCAAGCAACATTAATTCCCATTTTTTCACAAATAAGATCAACTGTCTTTTCAGCCATCAGACGGAAGGTCGTTAGCTTCCCGCCTGTAATTGAAATCAAACCGGCGATGCCATCCCGCGCTTCGTGATCAATCAATGCCATACCGCGCGTCACATCACGCCCACTAGAGCCGCTCGCGGCATGTGCCTGATAGAGCGGCCGGCTTCCCGCGTAGGCGCGAATCAAGCGCATCTCGCGAATGGTCGGAATCAGCGCGCGTCCTTGCGCGAGCATGTCGTCCAACTCCGCTCGGTTGAGCGAAAAGTCTTCTGGATCACGGACATTTTTTCCTGTCGTGCCAAAAATCGTCACATCGTGTGCCGGAACGAAAATATCACCGTCACTCGGCATCCGCAACCGATTGATCACATGTTTATTAAAACGATGACTGAAGACAACAAGCATCCCTTTGTTGTTAATTATTTCGAAATGAATACCCGCTAATTTAGCGATCTTTCCTTCCCACGGCCCAGCGGCATTGACAACGATCGGCGCGTGAATTTCTGTTTGCTTGCCCGATGTTGTATCGCTACAGATCAATCCGCTCACTCGCCCCTGATCAATCATCAGATCGGTGACTTCATGGTACGTCAGAACGTGAGCGCCGTGTCGCTTGGCATCCTCGGCTGTGTCGATAAGCAGCGTGAAATCATCAATCGCTCCGTCAGGAACTACAAAAACAGCCTGAGCCTTTCGATTAAGAAAGGGTTCTTCTTTAAAAGCCTGTTCTAGCGCCACTTCCGTAACCGGAATGCCAAGATTTTTGCAAGAAGCGAGCCATTTCTCCGCATAGCTGTCCGTGTCTTCAGGCAGTTTGACAAACAACCCATCGGTCCGCTCGATTGAGCCGGGTACAATCCGTTTCAGAATCAGATTCTCATGATAACTCTCAATCGCAGCTTCCGGATCACGGACCGCATAACGGCATCCGGAATGCAATAGCCCATGATTGCGCGTCGACGTCCCATGCCCAAGATCGCCTTTTTCGATTAAAACTGCCCGGATACCACGAAGCGCCAAATCGCGGAGAACGCCAACACCTGTCACACCTCCACCGATTACCGCTACATCCGTTTCCACACATTCTGTCATGAGATTTCCTCCTCATCAGCTGATTTCTGAAATCCGCGAATACAGATCTGTATCACATCTTCATGCGTACTGCAAAACGCCACGAAAAAAAACCGTAAAAACAGAAGGAGCAGAGCGTTCCTCGTTTCTACGGTTTTCTCAAGTCTACAAAACCTTATCAGCTATTATGTTTTCTACAATAATTATAGATTAAAAGCGGTTACAAAGATTATTTTTTTACAAAAAGCTTTGAACATTAGGTGAACATTTCCTAAACACGCACAGATACGCGTTTCTCTCAGACCGTTGCATTCAGTTCTTGCTCTGCTCGCGCAAGCCGTTTCTGCCGGCGGCGATAGGCCACGCCGCAGACGGACACACAAATTTCATAGAGCAAGAGCAGCGGCACAGCAACCATGGAATGTGAGACAAAATCCGGCGGCGAAATCATCGTTGCCAGGATGACTAGGCATAAATACGCCATTTTACGCATCTTGCGCATTTTCTGAGGCGACAGAATGCCGAGCGTGGTCAGAAAGACAACAACTACCGGCAATTCAAAGATAATGCCAAAGGGAAGAACAAGATTGATCAGAAAGCCGAAATATTTATCTGTCGTGAACATCATTTGGAACATTCCGCCATTCAAACGAATAAGAAAATGAAGAATGTTCGGGAAGATGACGAAATAGCCGAATGCAAGTCCACCGAGAAACAGCAGAAAGATTGGCGGTATATACGAAAGTGAGAGCCGTCGTTCTTTCGGCGTCAGCGCTGGAGAAACAAACGCCCATAACTGCCAAAGAATTAGCGGAAGTGTCAGGACGATCGCCATAAAACCAGCAATCAGGAAATATATTTTGAGAATATCAGACGGTCCGAGCACGGTCAGCTTAGCGCCCACATTCAAATCATAAATCAGCCAATGGTAGATCCGCTGAACAAAAAACAACGAAACTGCGAAACTGGCAATAAAGCCAACCAAGACAAAGATAATTCTTTTTCTTAGCTCGTTAAGATGATCCATCAGCGCCATGCTGTTCTCATTATCGCTCATGGTGCCTCCCGCTTCTTTCCTCATTTTTTCTCGTCAGCAGGTGCTTCCTTAGCTTCGGCTTCTACGACATTCTTTTTCTTCTCTTCTTTGACGGGTTCATCATCGGAAACAAGACCTTGAGTCGCTTTCTTGAATTCACGCAAGGAACGCCCGAATGACTTGCCGATTTCCGGCAGCTTTGACGGTCCAAAGATAACGAGAGCAATAATCAGAATCATAATCAGGCCTGGGAAGCCGATATTTAATGGACTCATTGAAAACACCCCTTCATTTGTTCTATTCATCCAAAACTTCTTACGTGGCTAGGTCTGCAGTTCCATTGTACAACGGTCTGAAAAAGAAAAACAGCGTGCTCAGCAAATCCGTGGCAACATCATCCCAGAAAGCCGATGCAACCGGCGCCGGCTTCCGAGTGGTGTCTCAAGCAATAATTTTCCGTTTTCTGTATCCGTGACTTCGCCAATCGTTGCAGCATTTGCGCCTTCGGGAAAACGACGTAATATCGCCAAGGTACGTTCTTCTTCTGCTTTGGGCACAATCATTAATACTTTTCCCTCGTTAGCAAGATAAAGTGGATCGAAGCCAAGAATGTCGCAAGCACCGACGACTTCGCGACGGATTGGGAGCGCCTGTTCCTGCAATTGAATGGTCACTTTAAAGTCTTCCGCGATTTCAACCAGTGTCGTCGCAACGCCGCCACGCGTCGGGTCGCGCATCATTTTAACCGCGATAGCCGCATCCATGACTGCGTCAATCATCCGATTGAGCGGCGCGCAATCGCTCTTTAGATCGGTAACGAGACCAAGTTCCCCGCGCGCGGCAAGGATAGCTATCCCATGATCACCGATTGTGCCGCTCGTAATCACAACATCGCCGCTTTCAATGGTTTTCGGATCAACGGTTTTCCCGCTACGTGCAATGCCGATTCCAGCCGTGTTGATATAAACGCCATCAACACTGCCCTTTTCCACAACTTTTGTGTCGCCGGCAACGACGCGGACACCCGCCGCACGCGCTTCATCAGCGAGAGACTGCACAATTTGACGCAAATCAGCGAGTAAAAAGCCCTCTTCAATAATAAATCCGGCTGTTAAATAAAGCGGCACAGCCCCTGCGACTGCAAGATCATTGACCGTTCCAGACACCGCGATTTTGCCGATATCACCGCCTGGGAAAAAGAGTGGCTTGACAACAAAACTGTCCGTCGTCACAGCAATTTGGCCGCTATCGAGCGACAGAAAAGAAGCGTCGAAATGCGATTCACGTGTATTGCCAAATGCTGAAACAAAAATCTGCTGAATCAGCTTATGGGCTAGTTCACCACCATCACCATGCGCAAGTGTTATTTTGCGATCCATTGGCTTACCCATCCTTTCTCATATAAGCGTAATGAGCCGAGCAGGCACCTTCGGTTGATACCATACATGGACCGACCGGATGCAGCGGTGTGCAGGCTTTGCCAAACAGGATGCACTCCTCAGGCGTTGCCAGTCCGCAGATCATATCACCACAACGGCAACGTGTTTTTTTCGGTTCGCCAACTTCAATTTTGAACTTTTTCTTGGCGTTATAAGCCGCATACTTCTCACGGATATCGAGTCCACTTTGCGGGATCATGCCGATGCCGCGCCAAGCTTCGTCACACGGCTCAAAATAGTCAAACATCAGCTTCTGAGCAGCCGGATTGCCATTCTCCCGCACAACACTTTTATAGTTATTCATAATCGCCGGATGATCCGCATCGAGCATTTTGACAAGCTGATAGATTGCACTGAGCATCTCGACCGTCTCAAAGCCGCTAATCACCCCAGGCATTTGAAATTCATCAACAAGAAACTGATAGGCATGCTGACCGAGAACGATTGATACATGGCCTGGCAACAAAAAACCGTTGATTTTAACATGTTTTTCTGTCAGCAATGTTCGCAAAACCGGCTGAACCAGTTTTGTTGTGGCCCACATCGAGAAATTTTTCAATTGTTTCTTATAAGCGAGCTGAAGCGCTGCAGCCAGAACAGGAACAGTCGTCTCAAAACCGACACCGAGAAAAACAACGTCGCGATCAGGATTCTCTTCGGCAATACGCACCGCGTCAAGTGGCGAGTAGACAATCCGAATATCTCGACCCTCTGTTTTCGCGCTTTGCAGGCTTCGCTTTGAACCGGGCACACGAATCATATCGCCGAAGGTGCAGACAATTCGATCGTCTGACTCCGCGAGTTCGATCATCGCATCGATTTGTTTTTGATCGGTCACGCAGACGGGACAGCCCGGGCCGGATAGCAAACGGACATGTCCCTGCAGAATCAATTTGACACCAGTCCGCGCCAGCGCCATCGTATGCGAGCCGCAAACTTCCATAAATGTCGGCATGATGCCTGTTCGTTCGCGATAACTATCTGCCAGATGGATCAGTTTCTGAGCCAATTTCTTTGCGACTGCTGGATCTTGCGGTTCAAATAACGTTTGCACTGGCCATCTTCTCCCATTCGTGAATACTTGCCTGTGCAAAGTTCTGATCGATAATTGACATGCCTTGCCCGGCATGAACAATAATATACTCGCCGATTTCAACATCCGGCACAAAGATAATGCCGACTTCCATTCTCGTTCCCATCACATCAACTAACGCAGTATAATCCTTTTTTTCAATTACTTTTGCTGGTACGCCAACACACATTGTGCTTCTCCTCCTGGTTGTTCTCTTTTTTTCACCGACACAAGCATCCGCTCAATCCCTCTTTTGGCAAGCCGCAATCATCAGCTGGCCGAGCGATAGCCCGCCGTCCCCGTTTGGGAAATGATGGTGGATGTATACTGAAAAACCCTGTTTTTCAAGCGATTGCACGAGGCGTCGTGATAAATAGCCATTGCTCATACTGCCGCCAGAAAGAACGACGGTCTGGCTAAGTGCCGGCTGCCGCTGCCGGAGTCGGCAAATCGTCTGCACACAGGCGGCAACGACTGTTTCATGGAATCGCCGTGCAATCTGCGCACGATCCGTTCCGTTCAGTTGGTCATACGCAATTTGCCGTATCATTGATGAAAAGTCAATCTGCAGGAGACCTGCCTCTTCGGTTAATTGAAAGGGATAACAGGAAACAGACTGCTGCTCGTCTGGATCAAAGGCATCTGACAGTTCAATCGCTGCTTCGCCATCATAGTCTGAAACACGACAAATCGCGAGAATAGCGCTGACTGCGTCAAAAAGTCGTCCACACGTGCCCGCCATTGGGCAATTCAATTTGTTTTCTATCATTCTATCAATAATTCGAATTTCTTTTTGGTACTCAGGAAAAAGGACATCGGCTAAGTGGCTGCCTTCTTCGCCCAACAGATTGATTAACATCGCAGCAGCGTTGCGCCAAGGTTCGCGTACTGCTCGATCGCCACCTGGAAGCGGCGTAGCGCGCAAGTGGGCAAGCCGCTGATAGCCCGATGCATCGCCGTGAAGGACCTCGAAACCCCAAATTGTGCCGTCCGGGCCGTAACCCGTGCCATCAAGAACAATGCCAAAACAAGGTTTATGAAGCTGATTGTCAGCCATGCAGGCGACATGATGCGCATGGTGGTGCTGCACCTCAATCACAGGAACGTCGAATGTCTCAGCAAAATCGTGCGTGCGATAAAGTGGGTGCATATCCCGTGCAACAGCTTTTACCTTGATTCCTGTCCAGTGAAGTAGGTGGTCAAGCGTCTTTTGATAGTGTTCGAGGCTCTCTTCCGCTTCGAGATCACCAAGATGAGGACCGATAATGGCTTGGCGTTCCCTTCCGATCGCAAATGTATTTTTCATCTGACTGCCCAGTGCAACAATTCCGTCAACCAAATGCCCTGCATCAACTGGATCCGGAACATAGCCGCGCGAACGCCTGAGGAAAAAGGGCACCTGTTCCGACACCTGGACCACCGAATCATCAACAGGATGCAAGATCCGGCGATTATGCAGCAGCACCGCATCAGCTAAACCATGAAGCGCATCAAGTATGCCCTCATTTTCAAAGATCATCGGCAGACCCGATGGATTGGCGCTTGTCATGACCAAATAGTCGTAACTGCCTTCGTCAAAAAGCAAGTGATGGAGCGGTGTGTACGGAAGCATTAAACCAATCGTGCGAACACCAGGAGCAACAACGGCTGAAAGCAGCTCATCGCATGACGCATTTTTCCGAAGCAACACGATTGGCGCTTCCGGGCCTTGTAGCACGGCTTGTTCCTTTTCAGATACATTGGCAATCCGTTCTGCCGCCGCTACGTTCCGGCACATCACCGCCAAAGGTTTTCGCGGTCGTCCCTTACGGCTCCGAAGCCGTTCAACAGATTCGCTGCTTCTTGCATCACAGGCCAGATGGAAGCCACCAATACCTTTAACCGCGATAATTTTTCCGATAGCGAGCATCTCTGCAGCCTGCTCAACCGCTTGATCGCGACTAGCTAGTCGGTCGCCTGTACTATCGAATAGGGTCACGTGAGGGCCGCATTGTGCACACGCGATCGGCTGTGCATGATGGCGGCGATTGCTCGGATCGCGATATTCCGCTTCACAGCGGTCGCACATTTGGAACGTCGCCATCGAAGTTAGCGCTCGGTCGTAAGGCAGACCGTCAATGATCGTATAGCGCGGACCGCATTGCGTGCAATTAATGAACGGGTAATGGTAACGAAAATTAGACGGGTCGCGCATTTCTTTCAAACAGTCCGCGCAAGTCGCAGAATCAACAGGAATCACAAGCGATGACTGTCCAGATGCTTCACTTGGAATGATCGAAAAATCAGTGAACCCACGCGCTGGAATCCATGTCGTCTCTACTTTATCGATTCGTGAAAGGCGCGGCTTCATGCGGCTAATCCCTGAGACTGCCTGAAGAATAACTGACCTTTGCCCTTCCCAAATAATCCGTACGCCGTCCATATTGTTCTGGACGGTTCCATTTAAACCATTTTTCGTAGCCAGCTGATAGATAAACGGGCGAAACCCGACGCCCTGGACGCGGCCGCGAACAATAATTCTTAGTGCTTCTGACATGCCTCTAGGTTGGCCCGAATCCAGTCGATCCACGTCTCGAATCCCTCGCCGCTTTTCGCGGAAATTGGCATCAGACGCGAATTCGGTTGAATCGCCCTTAAATCTTCGCGGGCTTTGTCCAGATCAAAGGACACGTGCGGCAGCAAGTCTACTTTATTGATTAACGCAAGTTCCGTGACGTGAAACATTAACGGGTATTTCGGAATCTTATCATTGCCCTCCGGTGTGCTTAGCACAACAACCCGATGATTCTGTCCCAAATCAAATTCTGAAGGGCAGACAAGATTGCCGACATTTTCAATAAACAGAATATCGATAGCATCCAGATCGAGTTCTGGCAGCACTTTCGCAACCATCCGCGGATCCAGATGGCATTCACCCTCCGTGGCAATCTGAACCGCTTCGACACCTTTTTTCCTGATCCGATCCGCATCACGTTCTGTAGCAATATCGCCTTCAATCACGCCGATATGATAGTCTTTCGACAGTTCAGCAACTGTTCGCTCCAAAATAGTTGTCTTGCCGGCACCGGGCGAACTCATGATGTTGATGACGAGTGTTTTTGTTTTATTAAATAATTGTCGATTGAATGCCGCAGCACGGTCATTATTTTCCATTACATTCTTTTCCAGCGTAATTTTCATTCGTTCAACTCCCTTCGTATGACTCAATTTTAAACGTTTCTCCGGCAAGAAGCACCCCGAATGGCATGCCACATTCGGGACAAGTGGCGATGAACGCGTTTGGCTCATACGTTATCCCGCATACCGCGCACTTTGCCAACCCTTTTTCAGGAATAATTTCCAAGGACGCCTGCTGCGACAAAATCGGAATCTGACCACTTTCACGGAATGCATCAAAAGCAAAACGTAGGGCATCCGGCAGAACATTACTCAGATCGCCAACAATCAATGATATTTTATCCACGGATTGAAACGCATGCTTTTCTGCATCCTCAGCGACTAGCTCCAAAGCATCTTCCATCAGGCCCATTTCATGCATGAGAAAACCCCTTATTTCGGAAATGCGACCCAAAAGCCCTGTTCATCTTTTTTTATAGCATAGAAAGAAGGCGCAAGAGCTCCTTCTTTCTTGACAAATGAATAGGATAAATCGCATTCCGGACAATGTAATTTCTGATCATACGCGATCCATTGCAACAATTCCCGGCATTGCGGACATTTCTTATCAAAGGCGCGAACCTGATCACCCTCGCGAAAAAGACCAATCAGCTGACCATTCACCAGTTGTTCTTCATAGCCTTCGCTTGGCGAGGCGACCGGAACCCAGCGCTGTCCCTGAAGGATATCGGATGCCCGGTCAATCTTCTCCAAGTCATTCTCGATAATCGGCGAAAGCACTTCTTTACCAGTCTCTGTCAAGCTACGAGCCAGCTCTTTAAAAAATGACCGCCGATCCATTATTCAGACCGCCAATTTTCGATTTGATGCCGGACGCGCTGAACGAGTTCAGGCAAAGATTGGTGAATTTTATCGGTCAACTCAGTATTCAACTCAAGCGACGCTGGTTGCAGGCCAATCATCACCATTTTTTCCGGCAATCGATCACGCAGCTGAGCAGCGGAGATGACTTCCTGAAAACCGATCTGATGAACAGACATCTTAATGCCGTTAAATGACGGAATTTCTTCTTTTGTAAGCTCAATCACCGTTCCCGGTTCCGTATCGGCGTTAATCGCATCGACAACGATTAACCGATTCGTCGCTTCCACCGGACCAAGCAACTGCATCCCTTCCGTCGACCCGTCAACGATTTCAATATTTTCAAAATCAGCGAGCGCCTTTTGCAATTCCGGTAAGGCTTCCAAACCAAGTCCATCATCCGAATAAAGCGTGTTGCCAATGCCGAGCACAGTCACTTTTTCTGGTTGGCTCACCGTCGCTCGATTTTCAGCGGTTGCGTAGGCGCGAGCAGCAGGTTCGAATTTATAACCGGTAAAGATCGATGACATGGTGCCATTTCGGCTCAACCAATCTTCACGAATCGACATATAGACGTGGACAACAACAAATAGCATAAATCCCCAGGCAACCAGGTGATGCCAAGAACGAACTTGATAATCATTCCCACCAAATAAGGGGAGAACCCAAGCAAACGATTTACCATAGATGCTATCCGGCTGCGGTTGAAAGAGAAGAAAGTAGCCGGTCAGTACCATAATCACGGATCCAATACCGATAAAGATCCAATAGCTTAATTGTGCCAGCGGATTGTGACCGATATAATGCGGTTTGTGATTGGGAAGAAAAAGATAGCCCTTTATGACTTCAATCAAACCAAGCCAAAAATTCTTCTGCAGAATCTGACTTTTCGCGTAGTGATTGCCCTTAAACGTCCAATAGAAGCGATAGATCAAATTGGCTGTGAAAATAAACGCGGTAAAGAAATGTACATCGCGTACCCAGCCCATGAAAAAATGAGAATAAGCATCTCCGGAATTCTCCGGGGTGAAAAATGGATGACCAATATAGATGCCGGTAAGCATCAATAGCATGATCGAAGCTGCGTTCACCCAGTGAAAAATCCGTATCGGTGCTTCCCAAACATAGATCGAACGGATCAAACGGGCGTGAAGCGCTTCGTGCTCACTTGGTTCTCCCGCTTTGACCAATTTGTTCGCTTTTTCCGGTGTCGCTTCGAAAGCAGTACTGCTTTCTTCAACTGTATTCATATACGTTCCCCCTTACTCCACATGGACGGAGGTCAATGTGCTGTTTTTCGTATCCGTCAAATGGACAGCGCAGGCAAGGCACGGATCAAAGGAATGAACAACACGTAAAATTTCCAAGGGTTTATCCATATCCGCAACAGGAACATTATGCAGTGAAGACTCGTAGGCTCCAATGACTCCTTTAGCGTCTCTTGGTGAAGCGTTCCACGTCGTCGGGACAACGGCCTGATAATTTTTTGTTTTGCCATTTTCAATTTCGATCCAATGGCCAAGTGCGCCGCGTGGCGCTTCGACTGTGCCAACACCGAAGGCATGGCTTTTCCAGGTGGATGGTTCCCATTTGGAATTGTCAAAAGTTGTTTGATCGCCGCTTTTAATATTATTGATCAGGCTATTATAATCCTCGCGCATCCAACCCGTAAGCATTTTCGCATCCAGACCACGGGCGACTGTTCGGCCCAGTGCCGACTGAAGCGCCTTCACCGGTAAGCCGAGCTTTTTCAGCGTATCATCGACGATCGGGCGATAATCGCCTTTATTTTTCGCATAGCCGACCATCACGCGAGCAAGCGGTCCTGTTTCCATCGGCTGATTTTTCCAACGTGGCGCTTTAATCCATGAATATTTGGCATTCGTATCCAGATGTTTATAGGGCGTTTGTGGGCCGCTGTAATCCAGGTTGGTTTCACCCTTCCATGGGTGCCGGCTGCCGCCTGCTTTGCCATCGTAGTTATACCAAGCATGATCGATACCTTCCTGAACCTGGTTCGGGTCTGCTGGGTCGACATCCAATACTTCATTCATATTGCCGTTCAGGATGATGCCTCGTGGCGCGCGATAAAGATTGATATCCCGTATATCTTTCGTCGAATAATCGCCGTAGCAGAGATAGTTGTTTAATCCGCCGCCGATTTGTTTTGTTCCCCAATCTTTATAATAGGAACCGATCGCCATCAAATCCGGTATATAGACTTGATTAATAAAGTCATGAGCTTGGCTGATCAATTGGTCGACGAGTTCCAGCTTTTCTGAGTGAATCCCATTATCCATATTAATATCAAGTGGTGTGGCCATCCCGCCAACCAGATAATGCGGATGCGGGTTCTTCCCGCCGAAGATCGTGTGTACTTTTACAATTTCTTTCTGCCAATCCAAAGCTTCCAGATAATGGGCCACAGCTAAAAGATTAACTTCTGGTGGCAGTTTATAAGCGGGATGACCCCAATAGCCATTCGCAAAGATGCCCAGCTGACCACTGTCAACGACTTTCTTAATCTTCGTCTGCACATCCTTGAAATAGCCAGGCGAAGAATTCGGCCAACTGGAAATCGATTGAGCAATCTTGCTTGTTTCTTTCGGATCTGCTTTTAAAACATTGACTGCATCAACCCAGTCAAATGCATGGAGATGATAGAAATGAACCACATGATCATGCAGGTTAACAGCCTCATTCATTAAATTGCGAATCAGATTTGCATTCTGCGGAACACGGATGCCGAGCGCATCTTCTACCGCACGAATACTTGCAAGTGCATGGGTTGACGTGCAAACACCGCAAATACGCTGTACATAGCCCCAGACATCTCGCGGATCTCTATTTTTAACGACTAACTCGATGCCGCGAATGGCCGTACCTGAACTGAATGCATCCGTGATTTTACCGTTTTGAACATCTGCTTCAATTCGCAGATGGCCTTCAATTCGTGTCACCGGATCGACAACAACACGTTTACTCATTGCGATCACCTCTGTCTTGTTCTTTCTCTTTATGATGCTTGATTGTGAATGTTATGCCGGCATGCGCCGCCACGCCAACCGCCGTCGCGCCGACAATGCCTGCGCCCCACTTCTCAGGGTTAATCGTTGTCTGAGTGAAAGGAAGTTTTGCCTGATGCGTGTAGAAAGGTCCGTTATCCCAGAAGTCTTGTTCCGAGCAACCGATGCATGGATTGCCCGATTGAATCGGGTAACTGACGCCGCCATTCCAGCGCATTTCAGCGCATGAATTGTAAGTCGTTGGTCCCTTGCATCCCAGTTTGTACAGACAATACCCTGCCTTTAAATTCGGATCATCAAAAGATTCTGCAAACAAGCCGGCGTCAAAATAGGCGCGGCGATTACATTTGTCATGAATTCGGTGCCGATAGAACGCCTTCGGGCGACCGAGCATATCAGTCTCCGGCAGCTGGCCGAATGTCACAATATGCGCAATCACGCCAGTCATCACTTCAGCAATTGGTGGGCATCCGGGGACGCGAATGATTGGTATACCGCCGAGCACTGCTGAAATGGGCTGTGCACCAGTCGGATTCGGTTTCGCCTTGGCGATGCCTCCCCATGACGAACACGTGCCGAAAGCGAGCACCGCTTTTGCATGTGCCGCGGCTTCTTTCAGCAAATCAAGTCCAGACCGGCCGCCGATGCTCAAGTAGCCAACTTGACTCGGAACACTTCCTTCAACAATAAGAACGTATTCGCCGCTGTATTTCTTTAAAACATTCTGCTCCGCGTCTTCTGTCTGAAAACCAGCTGCGGCAGAAAGCACTTCCATATACTCAAGCGAAATCATATTGAAGATAACGCTTTCGACTTTGGGGTAGGAAGAACGAATAAATGATTCCGAGCAGCCCGTGCAGTCTTGCATCTGTAACCAAATGACAGGCACGCGCTTCTTTGTCTCCATTGCGTGCGTGACCTGCGCAGTCTGTGTGTAGTCCAATCCCATCGTTGCGGCAAGAGCCGCACACATTTTCAAAAATGTCCGTCTGGAATAGCCTTTTTGTAAAGCGCTTTCATATATTGTCGGTTCTTTTGGACCCATTGCATTTCCCCCCGCCTGCAATTTTTCACTCAAAACCTAAAGGTATGGTTGATTGGTGTTTTGCACCGCACTTTTTTTGCCAATTATTTTCTTTCAGCAAAAGTCAAATAGCGGTAACAAAATAGTTAATGATAGTTCACATTTACGTTTATCATAATGAACGATCTTCCAATTTCATATGATCTACATCACAGATTTATTTAAAATATATCTATATAATAATTTACTTTTCTTTTGCATTAAGCTTCCTAAGTATCACACATGCAAGAATTGCTTAAGGATGGGGTTTCTGCAGGAATTAAAGCAGAGGAAATTGCGCCTGCCTTTTCATGCTAACGACGGCATCTATCAAGAAGCTTGGGAAAAGTAAATGCCTGAATTCGTTTAGAAAAATCGAAGGAATGGAACGCCGGTCACTCGCTTGCCGCGAGCGCACCACGAGCCTCAAACAAACTATAGTCTGCGGGGGCTCGCTGGCACGCTGGTCCCGCAGGCGTCTCGCGCCTCCGCTCCATTTTTTGTGCAAAATCTTATACATTTTTATCTTAAAAAAGGATGTCTCAGCGTTTTTGAGACATCCTTAAAATCCATCGCTTATATTCACATGAACATTAATTTTGCAAACGGCACGTCGGGCTGTCCTATTTTTTATGTGGCGGCAATCAGCTTCTCGCAAAAGAAGCATCACCTATCCGTATCATTTGGGAGGCGTGCACTTAAGACTCAGTGGCTTCTTTCTTCTTATCCGATAGACCGACAAGGCTGTGCCAATAGCTGTAGCTGAAGTAAATCACCAAACCAACAATAAGCCAAATCAAGAAGAAGCCCCACGTAATTCCAGAAAGATGGATCATTAGATAACCACAGCTGAGAATCGCAAGAAAAGGAACGACGTGAATAAATGGTACCTTGAACTTTCTATCCAAATCCGGACGTTTGATACGTAGAATATAGACACCGAGCGCGACCATGATAAACGCGAACAACGTACCGATATTCGTCAACTCAGCGAGTTTATCAAGCGGGATGAGTCCGGAAAAAATTGTCGCCATCAACCAAGTCAGTCCAATTGCGACAATAGGCGTTTTTGCACGGCCCACAAGTTGCGCGATGGGTTGGGGTAATAATCCGTCACGGCTGATTGCAAAGAAGAGTCGCGTTTGTCCGTACATCATCACAAACAGAACTGTGGTGATGCCCAGAATAGCCCCGAGTGAGACAAAGCCTGCTACCCAATTCTGATGAATAACTTGTAGCGCAAATGCCACTGGATCACCAACATTTAACTGACGATAAGGAACCATGCCAGTCAGTACAATCGACACAGAAATATAGAGCACCATGCAGATACCGAGTGATGAGAGAATTCCGATCGGCATATCGCGCTGCGGATTGCGCACTTCTTCTGAAGCCGATGACACAGCATCGAAGCCAATGTAAGCAAGAAAAGCTGTCGCCGCACCTTTTATGACGCCACTGAAACCAAAAGGCATAAATGGCGTCCAATTTGATGGACGAACATAGAAAACACCGACGGCAAGGAAAAGAAGGATAACGCCAATTTTCACCAAAACAACAATATTATTGATCCGAGCGGATTCCTTCGTGCCGCTGATTAAAATTAATGCGAGAACGAGTAGAATAACAGCCGCCATGCCATCAAAATACGTGCCTTGGGCCGGGTTGAAGGAAGAACTGATCGCGTGTGGCAGCTGCCACCCGAATCCGTGAATCAGCGCCTGGAAATAAGCGGACCAGCCACTTGCAACGACTGAACAGGCAAGACCGTATTCAAGAATCAAATCCCAGCCAAGTATCCAAGCGATTAATTCGCCGAATACCGTGTAACTATATGTATAGGCACTACCTGACGATGGAATCATTGAGGAAAATTCAGAATAGCACAATGCGGCAAACGCACAGGCGAGTCCTGAAAAAATAAATGAGAGAATAATTGCTGGCCCTGAATACAAGGCAGCGACAACACCTGTCATAACAAAAATTCCTGTTCCAATCACAGCACCGACACCAAGCATAGTCAAATCAAAGGCACCCAATGCCTTTTTTAGACCCCTATCGCCACTCGTCTGCCTGGCCATAAACTCCATAGACTTCTTACGAAAAAGCTTCACCTTAACATATCCCTTCTGTCTGTATCCCGCACATTTATCCAGTCTCTCTTTTGTGGAATTCTAATATTCCGACTTTTTTCGACATAATGTGGGCGGTAATCTTGATCTTATCGAAAGTGACATTCAATGTAAAGTATCCCCTGATATTGGTAAAGAAATGTTCATTTTTTTTAGAAGGGGAAAATATTTTTTTGATACATTTTCATTTGCACCCATTTATCACTTGGATTCATTGATATGAATGCGGTCATGAAATAAACTTGGCGCAGCCAAGTCTTATTTTTGCAAAAACTGCGCTCCGGCTGCTCGCTTGCCGCGGGCGATCCGTGAGCCTCCTCGAACAGGCTAAAGTCTGCGGGGTCTCACTTGGCTCGCTTTTCCCGCAAGGCGCCAGCGCGCCTTCGCTCCTTTCTTACGCAAAAAACATGTTGCAATTTTATGCCTCAGCCGATGCCTAGCGCTCTACTCTGTCGATGTTGCGCTCTACTCTGTCGATGTTGCGCTCTACTCTGTCGATGCCGCGCTCTACTCTGTCGATGCCGCGCTCTACTCTGTCGATGCCGCGCTCTACTCTGTCGATGCCGCGCTCTACTCTGTCGATGCCGCGCTCTACTCTGTCGATGCCGCGCTCTACTCTGTCGATGTTGCGCTCTACTCTGTCGATGTCTTGACCTACTCTGTCGATGTTGCGCTCTACTCTGTCGATGCCGCGCTCTACTCTGTCGATGCCGCGCTCTACTCTGTCGATGTTGCGCTCTACTCTGTCGATGCCGCGCTCTACTCTGTCGATGCTGCGACCTACTCTGTCGATGCCGGGCGCACAAAAAAAACGCCCCGCCTTTTACAGGCGGAGCGTTTTTCTTTGGTGCTTGATTATTTCTTGATGTTATAGAAAGAATCGTCACCGAGATACTGAGCAGTTGCTTTCAGTTCGTCTTCGATGCGGATCAATTGGTTGTACTTAGCAATACGGTCCGTACGTGCCAAGGAACCTGTCTTGATTTCGCCCGCATTCGTTGCGACAACGATGTCAGCAATCGTTGTATCTTCTGTTTCACCCGAACGGTGAGAAACAACAGCTGTGTAGCCAGCTTTCTGTGCCATTTCGATCGCGTTCAGTGTTTCAGTCAGCGTACCGATCTGGTTAACCTTGATCAAGATTGCGTTGGCAACGCCGAGGTCGATACCTTTCTTCAGGTAGTCGGTGTTCGTTACAAACAAGTCGTCGCCGACGAGCTGTACACGATTGCCGAGTGCCTTCGTGAGTTTCTGCCAGCCTTCCCAATCGTTTTCGTCAAGGCCGTCTTCGATCGAAATGATCGGATATTTGTCAACGAGTTTCGTGTAGTAGTCAACCATTTCATCGGTTGTACGAACAACACCTTCACCCTTGAAGTTGTACTTGCCGTCTTCGAACAATTCGGAAGAAGCAGGGTCGATCGCCAGTTTAACGTCTTCGCCCGGTTTGTAGCCTGCTTTTTCAATAGCTTCCATAATCGTGTCAAGCACTTCTTCGTTGTTCTTCAAGTTTGGTGCGAAGCCGCCTTCGTCGCCGACAGCCGTCAGATGGCCTTTAGCCGAAAGTACGCCTTTCAGTGCGTGGTAAACTTCAGCACCGATACGAACGGCTTCTTTGATCGATTTTGCGCCAACAGGCATAATCATGAATTCCTGGAAGTCAACGCTGTTGTCCGCATGCTTGCCACCGTTCAGGATGTTCATCATCGGAGTCGGCAGCACTTTGCTGTTGACACCGCCGAGGTAACGATAGAGCGGCAGACCGAGTTCATTGGCTGCAGCCTGAGCAACAGCAAGGGAAACACCAAGAATCGCGTTTGCACCAAGTTTGCCTTTGTTTTCCGTTCCATCAAGTGCGATCATCGCAGCGTCAATGGCAACCTGATTAGATGCTTCCATGCCGATAACTTCAGGAGCGATCAGTTTATTCACATTTTCTACTGCTTTCAAAACACCTTTGCCGCCAAAACGGCTTTTGTCGCCGTCGCGAAGCTCAACAGCTTCGTGTTCGCCCGTTGATGCGCCACTTGGTACAAGCGCACGGCCGAAGCCTTCATATTCTGTATGAACTTCAACTTCAACAGTCGGATTGCCGCGAGAGTCAAGCACTTCGCGTGCATATACATCGGTAATAAGAGACATAGTTATTTCTCCTTATAAATGAATTTTATTAAAAATAATGAACCCAACCATCCCGCTGCCCTGTCCGGACGAGGACAGCGCTCCGGCAGGCTTTTATCTATTGCTTACTCAGTCTTTTGCTGCGTCAACCAGTGCAAGGAACGATTCCGGCTGCAGGCTCGCGCCACCGACGAGTGCACCGTCGATGTCGGATTGAGCGAGCAATTCGCCAATATTTGCTGGTTTCACGCTGCCGCCGTACTGGATACGGACTTGTTCAGCGGTTGCCAGGTCATAAAGGGCCGTGATCGTTTCACGAATAAAGTGGCAAACTTCATTCGCTTGTTCGGATGATGCAGTTTTGCCTGTGCCAATCGCCCAGATTGGTTCATAAGCAACAACTACAGCAGTAGCTTGGTCGGCAGGAACGCCGGCAAAAGCTTTCGTTACCTGATTTTTAACAACAGCCTGCCATCTTCCGCCTTCACGTTCGTCAAGTGTTTCACCGACGCAAACGATCGGAACAAGATGATGTGCAAATGAGGCGTGGACTTTTTTGTTCACAGTCTCATCTGTTTCAGCGAACATTGCGCGGCGCTCAGAGTGACCGATAACGACGTATTGAACGCCAAGGTCTTCGAGCATTACCGGGCTAACTTCGCCTGTATAGGCACCGGAATTTTCAAAATGAACATTTTCAGCAGCGATCTTCAGATCAGATCCTTTGGCATCTGCAACTAGACGGTCCAGCGCCAAGAACGGAGCTGCAATCACAGAGTCGACAATTTCCGGTGCAGGAACTTTATCCTTAACCGCTTCGACAAATTCATGAGCTTCCTTCACCGTTTTGTTCATTTTCCAGTTACCGGCGATAATTGGTTTACGTGACATTTAGGACACCTGCCCTTTCTTAAAACTAAGGCGCAACCTTTGTCCAAGGACTCAGTATTGCCGAGTATTTCTTGCCTATAACTTACTAAAATTATTCAGCGTCGTTCAGTGCGGCTACGCCAGGAAGTACTTTGCCTTCCATCAATTCGAGCGATGCACCGCCGCCTGTTGAGATATGGCTCATCTTATCTGCAAGATGGAATTTTTCAACAGCAGCTGCAGAATCGCCACCACCGATGATCGTTGTTGCGTCAGGAGCTTCCGCCAATGCTTTTGCCACGGCTTCCGTACCTTTTGCATAAGCGTCCATTTCAAAAACGCCCATTGGTCCGTTCCAAACAACCAGCTTGGATTTCTTGATTGCATCGGCATAGAGAGCAACTGTCTTCGGTCCGATATCAAGACCCATCCAACCATCAGGAATGCTGTCGGTATCAACTGTTTTCTTATTTGCGGATTCAGAGAATTCATCGGCAATCGTCGCGTCAACCGGAATCAGGAAGTTTACGCCTTTTGCTTTTGCCGTTTCCATGAATTTCTTCGCCATGTCGATCTTCTCTGCGTCAAGCAGCGAATTGCCGATATTATGACCCTGCGCCTTGATGAAGGTGTAGGAAAGGCCGCCACCAACGATCAGCGTATCGACTTTATCCAACAGGTTTTCGATTACGCCGATTTTATCAGTAACTTTAGCGCCGCCGATAATCGCCGTGAATGGGTGTTGCGGGTTATCCAATGAAGCGGCGAGTACACGCAGCTCTTTTTCCATTAGGAAACCGGCAACTGCTGGAAGATAATGTGTGATACCTTCTGTTGAAGCGTGCGCACGGTGTGCAGAACCGAAAGCGTCATTGACGTAAACGTCAGCAAGTGACGCGAAAGCTTTCGCCAGTTCCGGATCGTTTTTCTTTTCGCCTTTTTCAAAGCGGACGTTTTCAAGCAGAAGCACGTCGCCTTCGTTCAGCTTCGCTACAGCTGCTTCAACTTCAGGACCGACAACGTCGTCTGTTTTCGCAACTGTTTTGCCGAGCAGTTCGCCCAAGCGTTTTGCAACTGGGTTCATGCGCAGTGATTCTTTGTTTTCTGCAGTCGGACGGCCAAGGTGCGAGGCGAGAATCACTTTCGCACCATTTTCAATCAAATAATTGATCGTCGGCAGTGCCGCACGGATACGTGTATCATCCGTTACTGTTGTGCCGTCGAGCGGAACATTGAAGTCAACACGGCAAAATACTTTTTTGCCTTTGACATCGATGTCGCGAATGGTTTTCTTTGCCATGAGTGAACCCTCTTTCTACGGAATATCAGCGATTTCTACTTTTTCCGTCAGATCAGAAATACCAAGTCTTTTTGTAACAATGTGCTCCGGCTGCTCGCTTGCCGCGAGTGTCTCATGCCTTCGCTGCATTTTTGATCTTTTTTAGAAAAACCTGGGCCACATTCTTAGAATACCGGCCGGGCTTTAGTTTCCACACTAAATTCCGTTGAAAATTTATACTTCTTAACGTATAAAATAGCGGAAACAAGAGTGTTTCCGCTATTCAAGTTCTTATTCAAAATTCAAGGCTGAATTATTTTGCAAGTTTTGCAAAGTATTCAAGCGTTCTAACAAGCTGAGAAGTATAAGACATTTCGTTGTCATACCAAGCAACAGTTTCAACCAATTGTTTGCCGCCAACTTCGATGATTTTCGTCTGAGTTGCATCGAACAGAGAGCCGTAAGTAATGCCGATGATGTCAGAAGAAACAATCGGGTCTTCGTTGTAGCCGAACGATTCGTTAGCTGCAGCTTTCATTGCTTCGTTAACTTCTTCAACCGTAACATTTTTCTTCAGCGTTGTGTAAAGCAACGTTGTTGAACCTGATTTAACTGGAACACGTTGTGCAGAACCATCAAGTTTGCCTTTCAGGTCAGGGATAACGAGTGCAATTGCTTTAGCAGCACCTGTGGAAGCAGGCGTAATGTTTTCTGCAGCTGCACGCGCACGACGAAGGTCGCCGCCTCTGTGCGGGCCGTCAAGAGTCATCTGGTCGCCTGTATAAGCGTGAACCGTTGTCATCAAGCCTTTTTCAATGCCGAATTTATCGTTAAGCACTTTAGCCATCGGAGCCAAAGAGTTTGTTGTGCAAGATGCACCAGAAATAACCGTTTCGGAGCCATCAAGTGTATCATGGTTGGTATTGAAAACGATCGTCTTCATTTCGCCTTTTGCAGGTGCGGAAATAACAACTTTCTTCGCGCCGCCTTTGAGGTGTGCTTCAGCTTTGTCTTTCGAAGTAAAGAAGCCTGTGCATTCAAGAACGATGTCAACGCCCAGTTCGCCCCATGGCAATTCTGCCGGGTCGCGCTGTGAGAGAACTTTAACCTTTTTACCGTTAACAACGAAGAAGCCTTCTTCAACTTTAACTTCGCCATTGAAACGGCCCTGAGTTGTATCATATTTCAGCAGGTTTGCGAGCATTGCCGGATCCGTCAAATCGTTAACTGCAACAACTTCCAATTCCGGAACATCCTGAATTCTTCTGAAAGCGAGACGACCGATACGTCCGAAACCGTTAATACCAACTTTAACTGTCATTAAAAATGACCTCCTAAATAGGTTAGAAATTTTTTAAAATCTCTTGCGCGGCGCCCTCATCCGTGATCAGCACGGAATCCGGACCCCGTTTGAAGTAAGCCTTGATTGCCTCAGCCTTAGACTTGCCGCCGGCTATGGCAATTACCGACCGTGCGCCAAACAGGTCTTCCCACTGCAGTCCGATCGTCTGGACTTTATGGATTACCCTTCCGGTCTGGTCAAAAAAATAGCCAAAAGCCTCAGCCACAGCGTGTTCTGTATCAATCTTTTCAAGAATGCCTTCGCCGGAATGCCGGCGGATCGCCATTTGCCTCGCATCGCCAATGCCGTGAACGATAATCGATACACGGTGCAGGTACTGCAAGACCTGGTGAATGCTGGGCTCTTCCATCAAGCTGTGATAGGATTCATCACTGAGCTGATCAGGAACGTGGAGCAGATGATAACGTCCCTCGGCTTTTTCAGCCATTTTGGCGCAGATTGTATTCGCCTGATTTTCAACCTTTTCGCCAAGTCCACCGCGCGCAGACACAAACAGGAGATCCTGGTGTGCTTTCTTAAGCGGATACATCATTTCGGCGACTGCGGCCAAAGTTGATCCGCCGGTTACCGCAATAATATTCTCCGACTCAAGATTACGCTCGATTTCTTTGACGCAGGCGAGTCCAATCTCATTCTTGACCAGTGCGAACTGATCACTGTCACCGGATACAATTACAGCTTTGGAGACACCTAATGCGGCCTCCAGTTTCTTTTCCATCTCTTTCAATCCAGATATATTCTTCATGACCTGACTCAACGCTTTAACAATAGCCTCGCCATGGCTCGTCAGATGCATGCCGCTTGACGCCATGTGAATCAGGCCTTGCTGGCTAAGAAAAGTCACCTCTCCGCGTAGCACGCGCTCAGTCATTCCCAAATGGGTGGACAAGCTGCGCCTGCCGATCGGCTGAAGAAAATAAAGCGATTGAAGAATATGGTAGCGGCTGGACATGATGTCTAAGACGTCGGGGATGAGCTTTTTCTGAAGATCAAGCAAATGTTCCACAGCGTTCCCCTCGATCGACCGAAAGTGGTCTCGAAATGTCCCACACAGCCATTTTATGTCCCATCTGCTCCATGTACATGATAGCAATATTCACCAGTCATTACAAGCATAAACAAGTAAAACTTGTAAAGCTTTCTTAAACCGACGCAAAGTTTTCACAACTGAAGAAATGAGACGTCGCCGCGGTTTTCACTGCGGTAAACTATCTGCCAATTTAGAAAAGTACCTCTTTTTCTCCCCTCACCTTTTTCCGTTTTAGAAGGTAACGGTCATTTCGGAGTATACCCTGTTTGTCCAGAAAAAAACATGAGTCGACACTTTTCGAAAAAAAAGCAGTAACTGATTGGGACAAGATTAGTCCACAGCATTGTCCCTCACTTTAATCGCCGCTCGGCCGTCGAGCCAATTCCGATCAGCTTCCGATATTTAGCGACCACGCGCCTCGAGCAAGACATGCCTTCATTTGCCAATCGATCAGCCAGCTGTTGATCAGATAAAGGGTGTCTTTTATCTTCAGATTCTATCCAGATTTTCATTTTTTCCTGCACAGCAAACGCGCTGATCGAACCGTTTTCTTTTTGAACAGGCCGGACAAAGAATTTTTTTATTGGAAAAAGGCCATAGGGTGTTTGAATATATTTATTGGCAACGGCACGACTGACCGTTGACTCATGGATTTCCAGCCTTTCTGCGGCTTGCTTCATCGTAAAGGGGCGCAGCAGGCTGCTCTTGCCCTCTGTGAAATACCTTTGCTGTTCCTGCATCAAGAGTTCTGCGACTTTCGCAAGTGTCTGCTTTCTCCTCGAGATGCCAGAGAGCAACCAGTCCGCTTCTTCCTTTTTTTCACGCAAATAGCGTTTCGTCTCTTTGTCTGCCTCATTCATATAATCTGTATAACTGGCCAAATCCAGAGAAATAATTGGGAGATAGGCATCTTCTGTTTCACAACTGAGGCCTTGATCGGTCTTTCGGATTGTAATATCTGGCACAATATATTGCGGTTTTTCGGATTGTCTTGCGGTAATTGGGACCGGACTCAGCGATCGGATCACCGCGACCTCGCCGAGGATCATCGTTTCATCGGTGTCTAGCATTGCGGCCAGTTCGGACCAGTCCTGCGTCACAAAACAATCAATAAACTCAGAAATAATCCGCTCGGCAATCGGATGGGCTGGCTCAAGCCGCTTAAGCTGAAGCAAGAGACATTCAGGCAGTGAGCGCGCGCCAATTCCGGCTGGCTCCAGCGCCTGAACAAGATCAAGCGCTTGCCGCGCCGCGTCTGAGCTCATGTTCAGGCGATCGAGAAATTGTTCCGGCTCGCCATCTAAATAACCCTGATCGTTGAGGTTATCGATCAGCCAATCCGCTGCGTCCCGTATCGGTGATTGCGCGTTTTCCTGGTGCAGGTCGACATGCAACGACTCGCGAAAATCAGCGCTATCCGCGATCGTTTCTTCGATCACTTCCGTTGTGCTGCGCGCTTCTCCGTCACTATAACGCGGTAGATAATCGCTTTCTCTAGCCTTTATCAGCGGGTTTTCGAGCGCCTTTTGGCGAATATAATCGGCGAGCTGTTCATTATTAAATTGCAGCAATGCCACCGACTGCAAAAGCTGCGGTGTCATTTTCAACTTAAGCAGCTGCTTTTGAACGAGTTCCAGGCCCATCCGAATCACCTCTTTTCTTAATTATAGCAATATCCTCGCGCTTATTCTCGATTTGGTCTGATGGCTTTGTAATATGCTGCACGAGGTCTGACTGCCTTTGTTTGTTAGAAAAGCTTGGCGTAGCTATGTCCTTTTTTTTGCAAAAATTGCGTTTCGGTTGCTCGCTTGCCGCGGGCGATCCGTGAGCCTCCTCGGACAGGCTAAAGTCTGCGGGGTCTCACTTGGCTCGCTTTTCCCGCAGGCGTCTCGCACCTGCGCTGCATTCTTCGCGAAAGTCAAAACTTGGCGTAGCTATGTCCTTTTTTTTTGCAAAAATTGCGTTTCGGTTGCTCGCTTGCCGCGGGCGATCCGTGAGCCTCCTCGGACAGGCTAAAGTCTGCGGGGTCTCACTTGGCTCGCTTTTCCCGCAGGCGTCTCGCACCTGCGCTCAATTTTTCGCCCAAAAACATAGTGTCTTTTCTTGAAAAAACACCAGACTGAAATGCTGCATCAGCCTGGTGTTGGTTTTAGAAATATTTCTTTTTCCAGAAAAATAAAGTTGTGATCCCAGCAAGTCCGAGCGCAATACTGATTGGAATTAAGAAGGCGTGTGGCGCGTGCTGCCAAGGAATGGAATCGGTATTCATCCCCCAAAAACTCGCGACCATCGTTGGAATCGATAGTACAATTGTCACCGTGGTCAGGAATTTCATCACAACGTTCACGTTATTCGAGATCACTGAGGCATAGGCATCCATCATGCCGCTCAAAATATTACTGTGCACTTCCGACATCTCAATCGCCTGCTTGATTTCAATGATTACATCTTCGAGCAGCTCCTGATCATCTTCGTACATCCGCAAAAAACGTTGTTTCGTCATTTTCTCCATGACAATATTATTCGATTTAAGCGAAGTGGTGAAATAAACAAGCGTTTTTTCCAGACTTAATAGATTGAACAGTTCTTTATTCCGCATCGATTCATGCAGCTCGCGTTCAATCATTGACGTACGCCGATCGATCGTTTTCAAGTATTTGAGATAATAGCGGGAAATCGCATAAAGAATTTGCAAAGTAAAACGGGTTTTCTTATATGTAAAGAAGTTCTTCACCCGATTGTTGACGAAATCATCGATAATTGGATTGCTTTGTAGGCAAACCGTTAAAAAATAATAAGGCGTGACAATAATACCAAGCGGAATCGTATCATACGGCGCGGAATCCGATTCATCCTGTACAAGGACCGGGAAGTCGACGATGATCAGAACACTATCGTCTTCCTTTTCGATACGCGATCGCTCGTCATCGTCCAGTGAATCGCGGATATAATCCGGCGGAATATCCGTGCCTGCAACAATCTTTTGAATCTCTGCTTCTGAAGGCCGCGTTAAATTAATCCAGCAGCCTTTAGCCAGCTCGTTCTTTTTAATCAGTTTATCATGTTCATCGGTCAGATAAATATCAATCATCTGGCCCACCTCCTCATTTTTGAGGAAGCTTAAGTCACAATGCCATGCAGATGCCCGATCGTCCATGAGCACGATATTCAGGCATTATGAATGCTTCCTGTTTCGTCGGCCCAGGATCGGGTTGCTGATGGGGCGAACTATCGGAACTCATTGAGCGATCATCTCCTTCTGCGCGGCGGCATGTCATTCATCACATACGGCTGATCAGATCCGCTAATCAGTCGCCAAGATCTATGATACATGGACAACGCAGATAAAACAATTGTTAATGAAGAATCGTATTGCCGCGTTTCTTGCCTATTTTTGTTAAAAAGTATTATGAGATAGTGCATTGTCTAACTGTCAAAAAAAAAGATTCTTGCATTTTGTTCGACTATCACTTAGAATATAACAATGTCAGTGATTAATTCATGCGCTCGTAGCTCAGTGGATAGAGCAATGGTTTCCGGTACCATGTGTCGGGGGTTCGACTCCCTTCGAGCGCATAAACAGAAGCAGAAAGAGCCAGCATAAAAGCTGGCTCTTTTTTTATACATTGTAAGACTCAGCCTACGTCCAAGGGACTTGGCAAAACCAAATTTCTCCAATAGAGCACGCAGCGCGAGCGCGCGGCACTGGCGAAACGAGCAACAGACGAAAGAGCGCAACCTGCTATAAAAAGTCTTTTTAATACGAAGCAATATAATTTGACCTATACTGACCTTTAATGTATGATTATCTTTGGTTAGAAGGAAAATACCTAAACACGAGTGATAAAGGAGGTATGTTCAATGCCTTTAATTCCTACAGTCATTGAGCAAACAAACCGCGGCGAGCGGGCTTATGACATCTATTCCCGTTTATTGAAAGATCGGATCATCATGCTGGGCACACAAATTGATGACAATGTGGCGAATGCCGTTGTCGCTCAATTACTTTTCCTAGCAGCAGAAGACTCCGAGAAGGACATTTCGATTTACATTAACAGCCCGGGCGGCTCGATCACCGCTGGCATGGCGATCTACGATACGATGCAGTATATCAAACCGAAAGTGTCGACGATCTGCATCGGCATGGCTGCTTCCATGGGCAGCTTCCTGCTGACCGCCGGTGAAATTGGCAAACGCTATGCACTGCCGAACAGTGAAATCATGATTCACCAGCCACTCGGCGGCATGCAGGGCCAGGCATCCGATATGGAAATTCACGCGAAACGCATTCTTAAAATCCGTGAAAAATTGAACCATATTTACGCGGACCGCACCGGCCAGCCTTATGATGTCATTTCACGTGATACCGATCGTGATAACTTCATGTCTGCAGAAGACGCAAAGAAATACGGCTTGATCGATGAAATTTTGACAAACGCAAAATAAAGATAAGACAAAGCATCTAGCTGCTATTAGGCAGTCGGATGCTTTTCTTTTTCTCTATAGGGGCAACGATTCTTGTAAAAGTATGGTGCGATTCGTAAACCGCGTCCCTTAGGGAAATTGAGCGAAAAGCGCACTGAACTAACGAAAGACGCGCGCAACGAACACACATTGCACCGAGGGCCCCAGCCCCATTTCCCTTTTACTACTCTATTTTTTCCCATTCTAAAAAAAAGCTCCGTTTTCTTTTTCAGAAAACGGAACTTTTTATTGGTCGTCCTCAACAAATGTGCCAAGCGTCTCAATGGCCTCGCGTTCATCCGGGCCATCAGCGCGAAGCAGGAACTGATCGCCGCATGCAGGCGCGATGCTCATCACACCCATAATACTTTTGACGTTGGCTATTTTGCCATCTTTCTCAAGGGTCAAATGCGCGTGAAAGCGATTGGCTTGCTGAACGAACAACGCCGCAGGTCGCGCCTGCAGGCCGTTCTTCAGCCGAATCGTAATTTTTTTCTGTAGCATTCAATCTGCCTCCTTTCCGAATCAGCCATGTATTCGGTTACATAATTGAGTGAGCAATAAATCGGGTTACTGCTCTTGGCGTATACGGTTTGCAATCTGATCAATTTTTCGAAAGCGGTGATTAATTCCAGACTTACTGATCGGTTCGCTCGCCATTTCACCTAGTTCCTTCAGCGTGATATCCGGATTCTTAAGACGCAACTCCGCGATTTCGCGCAATTTCGTAGGCAATTCTTCAAGACCTATCGACTTCTGAATCAGACGGATATTTTCCATCTGGTGCATCGCTGCGCTGACCGTTTTATTGAGATTCGCCGTTTCACAATTCACAAGCCGGTTTACTGAATTGCGCATGTCTTTAACAATACGGATATCCTCAAAATAGAAGAGCGCTTTGTTGGCACCGATAATGCTCAAAAAATCGGTGATCTTTTCGCCTTCCTTCATGTAAATGATATATCCATTCTTGCGCGGCAGCACCTTTACATTCAAATCAAAGGTATTCATCAGTTTAGCCAAAGAATACGTATGATCTTCATAATTCGAAAAAATTTCTAAATGATACGATGACTCGGGATGATTCAGCGACCCGCCGGCCAGAAATGCCCCGCGTAAATAAGAGCGGCGGCAGCAATCTTTCGCAACAAGTTCCGCGGCAATCTCCCGGGTAAATTGCCCTTCATCGCTGATAATCATCAAATCGCGCAGAAACGCGCGCGCGCTTTCTTTGAGCCGGACGATATAAACATTATTTTTTTTCAAGCGCATTTTTCGGCGCACGAGTATCTCGATCGGGTATTGATAGACCTGCTTAATCAGCCGATAGATACGCCGCGAAATCGCCGCGTTTTCAGTCGCGATATCCAGTTCGATCCGCTTATTGCGAATTGAAATAAAGCCGTTCATTCGCGTCAAGGCAGCAAGCTCCGCGCGCGCGCAGCACGTATCTACTTGAAGCAAGGTTAATTCTCTTTTCGTATCAGCAGCAAAACTCATCTGCGGCTTCCTCCTCACAAACTCAGGGGTTTAGACAGGGAAAGGGGGATCAGGTTCAACAATTGCCGGTTCGGAAATCGGTAAAAGGGTCATCAGCAACCGGGCGATCGCTGCTTCATTGTGACGGATAACCCCACCAGCCATCCGTACGAGCGGCGCGCTAATCACCTGAATACCGGCGCTTTCCATGATTTCACGATCGACCGAAACAGGCTCCGCTGCCTCATCAGCGTATCGTTTCAAAACGGTCGGCGCGATCGGCTGATTATTGGCAATGATCGCATCAATGAACAGATTTGGGACATGATGCCGGATCGCTGCAATGTGATCAGAAGCCGTATACCCATCTGTTTCCCCTTTTTGCGTCATGACGTTACAGACATAAACCTTTTTCGCCTTCGACTGAATGATTTCTTCGGCCAGCTCAGGGACAAGCAGATTCGGAATCACGCTTGTATATAAACTTCCCGGTCCGAGCGTAATCAAATCCGCCTCGCGAATCGCGCGAATGCTTTCCGGAAGCGGCTTAATCTGTTGCGGTTTCAAGAAAACATGTTCAATTTTCTTATTCGCTTTCGGAATCCGCGACTCGCCTTCAACAATTGATCCGTCGCTCATCACCGCGCCCAGCACAATACTTTGATCGGCCGCCGGAAGCACTTGCCCATGAACATTGAGGATACGGCTCAATTCGCGAACACCTTTAACAAAGTCGCCAGTAATTGAAGTCAGTGCGGCAATCAGCAAATTCCCGAGTGAATGACCGTTCAACCCTGCATCGGTTTTAAAACGATGCTGCAGCAATTGTTCAAACATCGGTTCAACATCTGACAAAGAGACCAGCACATTGCGAATATCGCCTGGCGGCGGGATCTGCAATTCGCTACGCAGCTTACCGCTGCTTCCCCCGTCATCGGCGACTGTGACGATCGCCGTAATCGCGACGTCATATTTTTTTAAGCCGCGAAGAACGGCGGGCAGGCCAGTTCCCCCACCGATGGCAACTACCTTTCTTCGTGTATTCATCGCTGTTTAATTTCCTCTCTTCATGTCCCTATGTGAAATACTTGTCGGATAATCCGCAGACAGCTTTTTGCCAATCCATTCGGCCAAAGCGACAGAACGGTGCATCCCGCCTGTGCAGCCAATCGCGATCACAAGCTGTCCTTTGCCTTCACGCTTATATTGCGGCAGCATGAAGCGCAGCAAATCCATCAATTTTTTCAAAAATTGTTGGGTTTCGCTCCATTTCAGCACATATTCGGAAATGTCCGCATCCAGCCCCGTCCGATCGCGCATATGCTTAATATAATAGGGATTTGGCAGAAAGCGCACATCAAAAACAAGGTCGGCGTCAATCGGCAGACCATGCTTGAATCCGAAAGAAAGCAGATTAACTCGGAAGGTCTCCGCCTCTTTGCCGAAATGGCGGATAATTTGGTCACGTAGTTCACGGGCGCTCATATCGGATGTATCGATATAGTACTGCGCCAGTCCTCTGACCTCTTCCAATTTTTTCCGTTCAAGCTGTATGCCCTCAATCGGTCGCCCTTGCTGCGCCAACGGATGGGAGCGCCGTGTCTCCTTATAGCGCTGAACAAGCACGTTATCCTTCGCATCAAGGAACAGTATTTTCGGCCGGAATCGTTCGGATTTGCTGAACGCGTCAAGCGAAATGAACAGCGAGTCGAAGAATTCGCCGCCACGCAAATCCATGACGAGGGCCAGTTTGTGGAATTTATTCGAATCGGCATCTTCAATTAAATCGATAAATTTCGGCAGCAGTGTCGGCGGAAGATTATCAATGCAGAAATAACCTAAGTCTTCAAAGATGCGTGTTGCCACGGTTTTTCCGGCACCCGACATCCCTGTAATAATCACCAGATCAATATCTTTCATGATTCATCCGCCCCGTCACCAGTTAGATTTAATAGTATATGCCGCCCCTCCGGCGAACGTTGACACCGAGCGGCGGTACAAACCTCTTTTGCTCTAGTATACTCGAAATCGTGCCAAGCTGAAAGGTACGGCGGGTTCATACACCCTGGTTTGAAAAAGCCTTGCCATGCGTGCCCGCGTTCAGTCTGAGTCAATTAAAATCGCGCTGCTTCAAGCTTAATAAAAGGCTAGCTAAGTCGATTGGTGGCAATAATTACGCTTTTGTCGTGTGCTTTCTTTAGGCGGTGAAACACGCGCTTCTGGCGATTAGCAGTAAGATGGTAAGATAAACTTGGCTACGCCAAGTCTTTTTATGCAACTCGCTTGCCGCGAGCGCACCGCGAGCCTCCGCGAACAGGCAAAAATCTGCGAGGCCCGTCTGGCACGCTGTTCCCGCAAGGCGCCAGAGCGCCTTCGCTCCATTTTTTGTGCAAAATCTAAAAAAAAAACAGCGCGCTCAGACGCACCGTTCAATAGCTTTTCTATAAAAAAGGGGGGTCAATTCATAATCTGATCATACCCTTTTTTTATTGCATTATAATTACAACGAGATTAAAGCGATATAAAGTTCATGCGAACTGCAGCAAAGGGCGCTGAATTCACTCAGCCTTCGCCAACTGTCGTCGCATCTTTTAGTTTCTCAACATATTTCTGCGCATTTTCCGCAGCGATGCTGCCGTCTCCAGTTGCTGTGACGATCTGGCGCAATTCTTTCTGGCGCACGTCACCAGCCGCAAAGATGCCCGGAATTTTTGTCTCCATCTTCTCATTAGTCACAATATAGCCGTGTTCGTCCGTAATCGCCAGGTTCTTCACCGCAGCAGTCAGCGGATTCATACCGACATAGATAAACACGCCATCAACAGGCAATTCAGACGTTTCACCCGTCTTTTTATTTTTCAGCGTCAGGCTGCTGACTTTTCCATCTGTCCCATTTATTTTTTCACAAACGGTATCCCAAATAAAATCGACTTTTTCATTATTGAACGCACGATTCTGGAGAATTTTCTGTGCCCGCAACTGATCGCGACGATGGATGATGGTGACGCTAGCCGCAAAGCGCGTCAGATACGTCCCTTCTTCAACCGCGGAATCCCCGCCGCCAATCACTGCCAACTTCTTGCCCTTAAAAAACGCGCCATCGCAAACGGCGCAATACGACACACCGCGTCCTGCCAATTCCTTTTCGCCAGGAACACCTAACTTCCGATATTCAGCACCCGTCGTCAGAATCACTGTGCGGCTCTTATACTGCTTGCTGCCGCAATCAACAATTTTGAAATCCTTGCCGTCGCGGATTTCTTTAATGTCTCCGTATGCATAGACAGCGCCAAACTTCTTGGCGTGTTCAAACATCTTATTCGACAAATCCGGACCGAGAATCGATTCAAAACCCGGGTAATTCTCGACCGCTTCCGTATTGGCCATTTGTCCCCCAGGTATCCCGCGTTCAATCATCAATGTATCCATATTCGCGCGTGCAGCATAAACAGCGGCAGTCATGCCAGCCGGTCCTGCTCCGGCGATAATCACATCATAGATTTTTTCATCCTGTGCCACTTAAACATCCCTGTCCTTCCGGAAAAAGTTAGCGATCTCGATAATTTCTATCCGCTAGGTTATCCATTCTTCTGATAGTTCTATGCTAATGAATTAAAAAAACAAAGTCCAGAATCTTGCCTGCACGCTGTTCTTTGCGATATTTACTCAAATTCTGCTTCTGTCTGTTGCTGTTCGAGCGCATCCATTAGTTCATGCACGTGTTTGCGAATGCGATAAACCGAGGTTCCCGTTGCTTCAGCAACACTTTTCTGTGCGCAATGCTGCCCGTATTCTTTCTCCCAAAGATATACCAGAGTCGCCGCCCAACCCGCACAGTCGGTCTGACGATCGCGAATCAGCAGTGAGTCAATAATATACCAAAAATTGTAGACTTCCGGTCGTTTCAATACTTCTTTCTGACTGCCAAAATATTTTTCAACGTAGCGAACAATCTCAAGACCATTATCCGGACTGCCGGATTGCTTTTCAGCAAGTAATCGTCCAGCAACCGTTCGCACCATTGGGCAGCTTCCTTTTATCTGCAGCTGATCGAGTTGCTCCCAACTGCCCTGACCGGAAAGATAAAAAAGTGAGAAAAGCTGATACGCGCGATTATTCTCGCTCAATTCATTCGCAATCAGGTCGCTGATCATGAAATTTTCTGCGGCATCTTTTTCATAGAGCATATCCTGAATCTTGCCGTATTTGAACGGATGATACGGCTTATTGCTAAAATAGTCGACCTGTGCCCATTTTCTCCGCGCGCCCTGTTCATCGCCGAGATGAAAAGCGGCAAGGGCCTGCCAGAAGCGAAAGACCTGATCGGGATGTGCGCCACGCTGCTCCGCTTGATTCAACCAATATGCAGCTTTCTCGTCATTGCCGATGTATAGATAAGTTGAGCCGAGTTTCCCGCAATGATCCGGATTCATTGGATAGAGCCGATCCAGTCGGTCGGTCACCTGGCGCAGCGCATCGTTTTGCTGCATTTGTTCAAAATAAGTGGCCAGATTGCAAAGTGTATGAATATTCCCTGGATCCCGCGCCAATACTTTTTCCGCCGTCTCGAGCGCGTCATTGGTGCGTCCAAGTGAAAAATAAGCAAGTGTCAAATTGTTCTGCGCCGCGAGGAAATCCGGCTCATCTTCTGTCACACGCGTGAACAGGCGGACGGCTTCATCAAAACGGCCATGTTCCAAAGCGAGCCGCCCTTTCTCATGAAGGCGCACATATTTAGATTCATCAAGATCGATGAACTCATCCGTTTCTTCTGTCAGCATCTCAAAGAGCTCACTGGCTTCATCTGCGAACGCGCCATTTGGCTCCAGCGTCAGATAACGCTGCACGGCTTCCAGAGCAGCCTCGAATTCGCCCAAATAGGCATAATTATTTGCCATGAAAAAATAGCATTCCGTCATTCCCGAATCAATCTTGTAAACCACCTTTTTAAGCAACTGTATCGATGATTCATAATACTCAAGTTCGGAGAAAATCGCGGCTTGCTGGCAAAGATACTCGACGTCATTCGGTTTGAGCTTCAGCGCGCGATCAAGATATTTGCTCGCACGTTCCAAATCGCCTCTCTGATACCAGTTCATTCCTTTTTGGTAAAAAAATTCCGCCGTGGGACGAAACGGAATGACTCGCCTCTCTTTATGCTTGATGTCATTCATTAAATCAAAAAACCCCCATCGTTCCTAATTAAATCTTTCTATTATTATACCATAAAATAAGCGACACAAATTGCGCCCAATTGTCTGTACCTGAGTTAAAGTGTCATCATGTTGCCTAAGATTAGAAAAAACTAGCTGCGCCGCAACAAACACGCTTTTCCTAAAGGCGCCAGCGCACCTGTGCTATATTTTTCGCCAAAAGTCATATACATTCCTTTCTCTTGGCTTTGTTAAAATCTGCTGTTGTTTTTTTAGTCGTTTATTACCATCTGTTCGCTTGCCGCGGGCGTACCGCGAGCCTCCTCAAACAGGCAGAAGTCTGCGAGGCCCGTCTGGTACGCTGTTCCCGCAGGCGTCTCACACATTGCCTTTTCGTCAGAAAATCAACATTAAATTTAAACATAGCTTTTCTCTTAAAAAAAACAGAAGCAAAACCGTTCGGCACGAACGTCTTGTTTCTGCTTTTAACTCTATTGAATTAATAAGAACGAGTAATTTATAAGGACAAGGCGGTGCTTGCTAGTGGCAAAAGCTCGGTCATCTGTTCAATCCAGTAATCGGGGCGACAGGATTTGAGGGCGCTTCCCTTCAGCGACCAGTCTACAGCCGCTGTCCGAACATGGGCGCGTGCCCCAGCTAGTATATCGGATGGGCTATCGCCAACCATGAGTGTTGTCTCCGGATCAGCATCGAGACGCTGCATCGCTGTTTCGACCGGTTCCGGATCTGGCTTCAATCGCGTCACATCGTCACCGGCAACAATTGTGTCGAAATAACGCGTCATCCCAGTAAACTGCAAACCGCGCAGCACCATATCACGCTTTTTTGTCGACACGACACCAAGCAAACAGCCGCCTTCACGTAATTTGCCAAGCGTCTCGCTGACGAGTGGAAAACGGCGAACCATCTGATCGTGGTGCTGGCTGTTATGCGCGCGATAGACATCGATCATCTGCGCGGCCTGTGTGGCATCCATTTTATTGAAACTGACTTCGAGCGGTTCGCCGATGAACGAAATGAAATCTTCTCGTTTATAGCGACCAGGAAAATAGCGATCAGCTGTATATTGAAACGATGCCAGAATCAATTCATTCGTATTAACCAATGTGCCATCCAAATCAAATAAAAAAGTGCGGATCAACGTCTTTCCCCCATTCTCAATCGTTCAATCGTTCAGAAACACGTCCTTGCATTCATCAGTCTAAATAACGCGGACGATCCGGTTTGCGTAACCGCCAATAGCCAATCAGCACGATGCCGACAATAATCAACAAGCCGGCGAGCCACTGCGAGACGCGTAGCGGGCCGAGCATCAGACTGTCCGTCCGTAGCCCCTCGATATAGCTGCGACCGATTGCATACCAAACCACATAGCTCATAAACAGCTCGCCGCGTTTCAGATTAACCCGTCTCAGGAACAGAAGCAGAATAAAGCCGGCGAAATCCCAAAGCGATTCATAGAGGAAGGTTGGAATATAATAGGTGCCGTTGATGTACATCTGATTAATTATAAATTTTGGCAAATGCATCGCTTGTAGCGCCGCGCGTGTCGTTGGCCCGCCATGGGCCTCTTGGTTCATGAAATTGCCCCAACGGCCGATTGCCTGACCGAGAATGACGCTCGGCGCCGCCACATCGGCGACTTTCCAAAAGGGCAGATGACGAACAAGACAGAAGACAACGGTTGTCGCGACAGCGCCAATCAGGGCGCCATAAATCGCGATACCGCCGTTCCAGATGGCGATAATCTGTCCCGGATGCTGCGAATAATAAGGCCATTCAAAAGCCACATAATAAATGCGCGCGCAAATCACAGCGATTGGCGCCGCAAACAAAATTAAATCAACATACGTATCCTGACCGAGACCCCGCCGCTTCCCTTCACGCATCGCGAGCAGCAGCCCAAGCAGCGCCCCGCAGGCAATAATAATCCCATACCAATAGATATGGAGCGCGCCAAGTTGAAAAGCGACCCGGTTCAGCGGTTCGATGGATGTATTCATTTTTTCGTATCACCTCAGCGTTCATGCAGCGTATCATTTAATCGGTCGGAAAATTGCTGTGCCGCATGATAGCCCATGTTTTTCAAACGGTAATTCATCGCCGCCACCTCGATAATCACGGCGAGGTTGCGCCCCGGACGGACTGGCAAAACGAGTCTTGGAATTTCCGTATCAATCAGCTTAATTTTTTCTTCATCAAGGCCGAGCCTATCGTAAACCTTATTCTGATCCCAGAGCTCCAAGTGGATTACGAGCGATACCCGTTTGTAGTTGCGTACCGCACCGGCGCCAAACAGCGTCATCACATTAATGATGCCAAGTCCGCGGATTTCGAGCAAATGTTGAATCAGCTCCGGTGCATTACCAACCAGTTCGGATTCACCCTCCTGACGGATTTCGACCGAGTCGTCGGCGACAAGCCGGTGCCCGCGTTTAACCAACTCTAGTGCCGTTTCACTTTTACCGACACCACTTTCGCCAGTAATCAGCACGCCGACCCCGTAAACGTCAACCAAAACACCGTGCACCGCTGTCATCGGCGCAAGCCGCGATTCCAGATAATTGGTAATCATGCTGCTAAGCCGTGTCGTTTTCATTTTTGATGAAAGAATCGGCACATGGCGTTTATTCGAGGAGATAATAAATTCATCCGGCACCTCAATGCCGCGCGAGATTACAATGCACGGTGTCTGTGCGGTACACAGCTGCGAGGTCCGGCGATAGCGTTCGTCAATACTTAATTCGTTAAAAAAAGAAAGTTCCGTCCGTCCCAGCAATTGCAGTCTGCGGCGGGGGTAATACGTAAAATAGCCGGCAATTTCAAGTCCGGGTCGGGAAATATCACTGACAATAATCTCCCGATCGACACCCTCTTTGCCGCTTACCAGCTTCAAGTCAAAATGTTCAATGAGTTCACTGACGCGTACTTTATTCATAAGCTGCTGCTGCCCGCCGTTGGGTTGATGCTGTTTCTCACTTTGCCGGCACGGCAGCTTTACCTCCTTATTCGTCGGACTCTGTATCCTTTTCGACGGTTATAGCCTTATTTTACCATACCTCATCTATGCATGTATCAAGCAAAACAAATGCGCCACTTTTTAGCGGCGCCGCAACGGTTTAATAATGAACGTGTGAATAATCATCTGCGCAATCGCCATGATGATGGCGACAATCAACGCGCTTCCGAAGCCGTCCAGCTCGAACTCCGGTCCCATAATTCCCGCTGTCAGCAGCAAGAGCAACGCATTGATGACAAAGATAAAGAACCCGAGCGTCAGAATTGTCATCGGTAGCGAAAAAATGAACAGGATTGGCCGAACGAATAGATTGAGCAGCGAAAGAATGAAGCTTGCGCCAAAAGCGGCGCCAATACTTGCGATGTGAACCATTGAATGCAAATAACCAGCCAGCGTCATCAAAATAATCATATTAATGACGCAGTTAATCAGCCAGTCCGTCAGCCATTTTCTCAAACGATTCACCGCTCTTCCGGCATGATCAAATAGGCAAGGAAATAGCCGATGATACAAGGAACTAACGCTGTCACCAAGGTAATAACGATAAAAATCAGCCGAACAAGCGTCGGATCAATCTCAAAATACTCGCCAATGCCGCCGAGCACACCTTGCAAAACCCGGTTCGAACGCGACCGATACAAACGTTTGTGCATATAAATTCCCCCTGAAAACTTCACTAAGTTAACTATACCCTTAATTTACAGCAAGAAACAAGGTTCTTATTTACGAGAAAATCAAAAAGGAACAAAATCGTTTCGTAAAAATTCTATGCCTGCCCAGCAAAAAATAAGCGAACCTTTTATAAGTACAGGCGTCATACCTTACTCTGTCGATGCCGGGACCTACTCTGTCGATGCCGGGACCTACTCTGTCGATGTGACGCCCTACTCTGTCGATGCTGCCTCCTACTCTGTCGATGTGACGCTCTACTCTGTCGATGCCGGAACCTACTCTGTCGATGTTCGTGCCTACTCTGTCGATGCCAAGCCCTACTCTGTCGATGTTCGTGCCTACTCTGTCGATGCCGGATCCTACTCTGTCGATGCCAAGCTCTTCTCTGTCGATGCCCACCCCTACTCTGTCGATGCCCACCCCTACTCTGTCGATGCCCACCCCTACTCTGTCGATGCCAACCTCTACTCTGTCGATGCCAAGCTCTACTCTGTCGATGCCGGGACCTACTCTGTCGATGCCAAGCTCTACTCTGTCGATGCCGGACCCTTCTCTGTCGATGCCCACCCCTACTCTGTCGATGCCGGAACCTACTCTGTCGATGCCCACCCCTACTCTGTCGATGCCGGAACCTACTCTGTCGATGCCAAGCCCTACTCTGTCGATGCCAAGCTCTACTCTGTCGATGCCAAGCTCTACTCTGTCGATGCCAAGCTCTACTCTGTCGATGCCCACCCCTACTCTGTCGATGCCGGCTCCTACTCTGTCGATGCCGGAACCTACTCTGTCGATGCCCACCCCTACTCTGTCGATGCCAAGCTCTACTCTGTCGATGTTCGTGCCTACTCTGTCGATGCCGGGACCTACTCTGTCGATGTTCGTGCCTACTCTGTCGATGCCAAGCTCTACTCTGTCGATGCCAAGCCCTACTCTGTCGATGTTCGTGCCTACTCTGTCGATGCCAAGCTCTACTCTGTCGATGCCAAGCCCTACTCTGTCGATGCCGGCTCCTACTCTGTCGATGCCGACCCCTACTCTGTCGATGTTCGTGCCTACTCTGTCGATGCCGGAACCTACTCTGTCGATGTTCGTGCCTACTCTGTCGATGCCGGGACCTACTCTGTCGATGCCGAGGCCTACTCTGTCGATGCCGGAAGCTACTCTGTCGATGTTCGTGCCTACTCTGTCGATGCCCGACCCTACTCTGTCGATGCCAAGCTCTACTCTGTCGATGCCCACCCCTACTCTGTCGATGTTCGTGCCTACTCTGTCGATGCCCACCCCTACTCTGTCGATGCCCACCCCTACTCTGTCGATGCCGGAACCTACTCTGTCGATGTTCGTGCCTACTCTGTCGATGCCAAGCTCTACTCTGTCGATGCCAAGCTCTACTCTGTCGATGCCCACCCCTACTCTGTCGATGCCCACCCCTACTCTGTCGATGCCGGAACCTACTCTGTCGATGCCCACCTCTACTCTGTCGATGCCAAGCTCTACTCTGTCGATGCCGGAACCTACTCTGTCGATGCCGGGACCTACTCTGTCGATGCCGGGACCTACTCTGTCGATGCCGGGACCTACTCTGTCGATGCCGGGACCTACTCTGTTGATGCCAAGCTCTACTCTGTCGATGCCAAGCTCTACTCTGTCGATGCCAAGCTCTACTCTGTCGATGCCAAGCTCTACTCTGTCGATGCCAAGCTCTACTCTGTCGATGCCCACCCCTACTCTGTCGATGCCAAGCTCTACTCTGTCGATGTTCGTGCCTACTCTGTCGATATTCCGCTCTGCACTGCTAATTTTCAGTCCTTATTTGCATCGAACGTGCTTCGGTTGCTCGCTTGCCGCGGGCAGGACGGGAGCCTCCTCGGACAAGCTGGAATCTGCGGGGTCTTCCTTGTCCTGCTCTTCCCGCAGGCGTCTCGCACCTGCGCTGCATTTTTGTGCAAAAATCCTTATACTTTGTTATCTCTAAATAAAGACCGGCTTCAGCGAAACGAAGCCGGTCTTTCGATTAAACATGTTCGGTTTGCTTTTCTTCCTGCAAAGTTTGTGCCGCCTGCCGTTTGGCATCACGTGCTAATATCGGTTTCAGATATTTGCCGGTGTAGGAACCGGGCGTTTCGGCGATTTGTTCCGGCGTTCCGACAGCGACAATCGTGCCGCCGCCATCGCCGCCTTCAGGCCCGAGGTCAATTAAATGGTCGGCGCATTTGATGACATCTAGATTATGCTCGATAATCAGCACACTGTCGCCGCTATCGACCAACGCCTGGAGAACGCGCAGCAGACGAGCAATGTCATCGGTATGCAGCCCGGTCGTCGGCTCATCGAGAATATAAAGCGCGCGGCCCTTTGTCCGCCGATAAAGCTGTGAGGCTAGTTTGACACGCTGCGCCTCACCGCCAGAGAGTGTCGTGGCCGGTTGTCCGAGCCGGATATAGCCGAGCCCGACAGCGTTGAGCGGTTCCAAACGGCGCTTGATCCGCGGCACATTTTTGAAAAATTCAAGACCTTCTTCAACGGTCATATCGAGCACGTCGGCAATTGTTTTTCCTTTATACATCACTTCAAGCGTTTCGCGATTATAGCGTTTACCGTGACAGACTTCGCACGGCACATAAACGTCCGGCAGGAAATGCATCTCAATTTTTATGATGCCATCGCCCGTGCACGCTTCGCAGCGGCCGCCTTTTACGTTGAAACTGAAACGCCCCTTTTTATAGCCGCGCACCTTGGCTTCATTCGTCGCCGCAAAGACGTCGCGGATCATATCAAACACGCCGGTATACGTCGCTGGGTTGGAGCGCGGCGTCCGGCCAATCGGCGACTGATCAATCTGGATCACGCGATCCAATTCTTTGATCCCTTTAATCGATTTATAGTCGCCAGGCGCGTCCCGCCGCCCGTTTAATTTCTGAGCCAGCGCCTTGAACAAAATTTCATTGACCAGTGTACTCTTTCCTGATCCGGAAACACCGGTCACGACCGTCATCACACCAAGTGGGAAGCTAACGCTGACATTCTTTAAATTATTCGCCTTGGCGCCGGTTATTTTAATCACCCGTTTGCCAAGCGACCGACGCGCCGCGGGAAGCGGGATAAATTTTCTTCCCGACAAATAGGCACCTGTCAGCGATTGCGGATCAGCCATAATTTCCTGCGGTGTTCCTTGCGCCGTGATTTGGCCGCCATGTTCGCCGGCTCCGGGACCGACATCGATGATGAAGTCCGAGGCCAGCATCGTGTCCTCGTCGTGCTCAACGACAATCAACGTGTTACCGAGATCCCGCATATGGAGCAATGTTTGAATTAGCCGATCGTTATCACGCTGGTGCAAGCCAATCGACGGCTCGTCCAAGATGTACAGGACGCCCATCAACTGCGAGCCGATTTGCGTCGCAAGCCGAATGCGCTGTGCTTCGCCGCCGGAGAGTGTGCCTGCCGCCCGGCTGAGCGTCAGATAATCGAGCCCGACATCAATCAGGAATCGCGTTCGCTGCATGATTTCGCGCAAGATGAGTTTCGCGATCGTCTGTTCTTTTTCCGAGAGTTCCAGATTGCTGAAAAAGTCGAGCATCTTGCGAATCGGTAGCGCCGTGACTTCACTGATATGCCGACCGCCGATTTTCACCGCCAGCGCTTCGGGGCGCAGCCGATGCCCGTGGCAGGTTGGGCACGGCTTTTGCATCATATACTGTTCCATCTGCTCACGAATATAATCAGACGTTGTTTCGCGATAGCGGCGCGCAATATTCGGGACCACACCTTCAAACAGCATTTCCTTGTCGCGGACTTCACCAAATTCATTTTCGTAGTGAAAATGAATCCGTGTCGTACCACCACCATAAAGAATAATTTTCAGCTTATCCTTAGGCAGCGCCTCAACCGGACAATTCATATCCACACCGAAAGTCGCGCAAGCCGAGCGCAGAAGCTGCGGATAATACTGAGAACTGGTTGGCTCCCATGGTGCAATCGCGCCGTCCGCAAGCGATTTCGATGGATCAGGAATCACAAGATCGAGGTCGACTTCCATCCGCGAACCGAGCCCGTCGCAGGCCGGGCAAGCGCCAAACGGACTGTTGAACGAGAAAAGACGTGGTTCCAGCTCGCCGATTGAAAAGCCGCAATGCGGACAAGAATGCTTTTCAGAAAACAGTAATTCCTCACTGCCGATGATGTCCACAACCACACGGCCGTCGGCCAGACGCAGCGCCGTTTCCAGCGAATCGGCCAAACGGCTGGCAACGCCATCCTTGACAACAACCCGGTCGATCACGACATCAATGGAATGTTTCTTATTCTTCTCTAGTGCCAGCTCTTCACTGACCTCGTGCATCTCGCCGTCAATGCGAACACGTACATAGCCTTGTTTCTTAATATCCTCAAGCACTTTGGCCTGCGTGCCTTTGCGTCCGGATACGATCGGCGCCAGAATCTGCAGCTTGGTGCGTTCCGGATAGGTCAGCACGCGATCGACCATCTGCTCAATGGTCTGCGACGTAATCTCCGTTCCGTCGTTCGGACAGAACGGATGGCCAATCCGTGCGAAAAGGAGTCGCAGATAATCATAGATTTCCGTGACCGTTCCGACCGTCGACCGCGGATTGTGGCTCGTTGTTTTCTGATCGATCGAAATTGCCGGAGATAAACCCTCGATCGCGTCAACATCTGGCTTATTGGTTTGACCGAGAAACTGGCGGGCATAGGCGGACAGCGATTCGACATAGCGCCGTTGCCCTTCCGCATAGATAGTGTCAAAGGCCAGCGATGATTTGCCGGAACCGGAAAGACCCGTGACAACGACAAGTTTATCGCGCGGTATCGTCACATTGATATTTTTCAGATTATGTTCCCTTGCGCCTTTGACGACGATATTTTCAAGTACCATGAACGGTTTATCCCTCCGCCTTCAATTCGAAAATAATATCCCGCAATTCAGCCGCACGTTCAAAATCAAGCGCTTTGGCCGCATTTTTCATTTCATTCTCCATCGATGCCACCGCTTTTCGACGTTCCGATGCGGTCATCTTGACTTTCTTTTTCTTCTTCTTGCCGTCTTCGGCCTCAACCGCATAAGTCGCCTTAATCAAATCCGGAATAGCCTTCTGGATCGTCTGCGGCGTGATATGATGCACCTCGTTGAATTTATTCTGAATCCCGCGCCGACGCTGCGTTTCATCCATAGCGAGACGCATCGAATCGGTGATCCGGTCGGCGTACATGATGACTTTGCCTTCCGCGTTACGCGCCGCACGCCCCATCGTCTGAATCAGCGACCGTTCGGAGCGCAGGAATCCTTCCTTATCCGCGTCGAGTATCGCCACGAGCGAGACTTCGGGAATATCCAGTCCTTCACGCAACAGGTTGATGCCGACGAGCACGTCGAATTCACCGCGCCGCAAATCGCGAATAATCTCAATCCGGTCGAGCGTCTTGACTTCCGAATGTAGATAATTGACCTTAACGCCCATACCTTTTAGGTAGTCCGTCAGGTTTTCGGCCATTTTCTTCGTCAATGTCGTCACAAGCACGCGTTCGTGCTTCTTCGTGCGGCTTGTGATTTCATCAAAGAGGTCATCAATCTGTCCCTTGATCGGCCGCACCTCGATTTCCGGATCGAGCAAACCGGTTGGGCGAATAATCTGTTCAATCGGTTTTCCAGAATGTTCCAATTCATAATCAGCCGGCGTCGCCGAAACATAAACCGCCTGATTGACTTTTTCCTCAAACTCCTCGAATTTAAGCGGACGGTTGTCTTTCGCCGATGGCAACCGGAAGCCATTGTCGACCAGCACATTTTTACGCGCCCGATCGCCGTTAAACATGGCGCGAACTTGTGGCAGCGTCGCATGTGACTCATCAATCATCACAAGATAATCTTCAGGAAAATAGTCCATTAGTGTATACGGGGCTTCGCCTGGCTTGCGGAACGTCAGATGGCGCGAGTAATTTTCAATGCCTGAGCAGAAACCAACCTCTTCCATCATTTCCAAATCATAATTGGTTCGCTGCTCGAGACGCTGCGCTTCAAGCAATTTCCCGTTCTCTTTCATCAAGGCGAGCTGCTGCTTCAATTCTTCTTTTATATTCACAATCGCCCGCTTCATTTTCTCCTGTCCGGTAACGAAGTGCGAAGCCGGGTAAATCGCCACATGATCGCGCTCACCAACAATTTCGCCAGTCAGCGGGTCCATTTCAGTAATCCGTTCAATTTCATCGCCGAAAAATTCAATGCGCAGGCAATGATCATCGCGAGAGGCTGGGAAAATTTCCACGACGTCACCGCGGACGCGAAACGTGCCACGCGTGAAATTGATATCATTGCGCGTGTACTGTGTGTCGACCAGTCGCCGCAGCATCTCATTGCGCTCAATCTCCATCCCCCGGCGCAAGGAAACAACGAGTGATTTGTACTCTTCCGGCGAACCTAAACCATAGATGCAGGACACACTGGCGACAATAATCACGTCACGCCGCTCGAACAGCGCACTTGTCGCTGAGTGACGCAATTTATCAATCTCGTCATTAATACTGGAATCTTTTTCAATATAGGTATCCGTCTGCGGAATATACGCTTCCGGCTGGTAATAATCGTAGTAGCTAACAAAATATTCAACCGCGTTATTCGGAAAAAATTCCTTAAATTCGCTGTACAGCTGGCCGGCGAGCGTCTTATTATGAGCAATCACCAGCGTCGGCTTCTTCACTGTGGCAATCACGTTTGACATCGTAAATGTCTTGCCTGTCCCCGTCGCGCCGAGCAATGTCTGGTGCTTTTTGCCTTGACGAATGCCCTCGACCAGCTGGCGAATGGCTTCAGGCTGATCGCCCTGTGGCTGAAAAGGGGATACAAGTTGGAAATCCATCCGTCTGCCTCCCAAAAGTTAATTGCTTACTTCGAATCAGAAATCCAAGAATTTACTAAAATTATAGCATATCTTTCGCGAAAAACGCCAAAAAAGCGAACAAATATTCTCAAATACTCTTTTTCTGCTACATTGTATCCTGATTTTCGCGTTTTAGCATGACTCACACACCCAGTGTCCGATAATTCTGTTGTAGTGTCCGAAAAAAGCGATCAAGTATCCGATTTCAGTCTATTTTAATCAACTGCACCGATGCAGATGGTCTTGACACTGTCATCCTCTTCTTTAAATACTAGCTTTAACTGTCAACGCTCCGCGTTATAACTTTGTATCCTGATTAGCGGAACAAGTAAATCCCATTCGCCCATAATTGGTTTACTTTGACATTTTTCAGATTTTGAACTGGCTTCGGATCTCTGATTGGATCTCATACCTGCATAACCTCCTAATCTTGTGTAAATAAAAACAAGACACCGTGGTTGGTGTCCTACTATAAATCATTAATGATATCTCTTGATAAATTTTTCTAGAATATCTTTTATTTTACCTTCCGTTATTCCATCACCAGTATAAATTGTTAATTGATAGATTTGATTATCTTTTCGTCCTCCACCACCATTGACAGGATCCGTAAAGGGCTCACGAATAGATTTCTTGGTCTCAAAATAAAATGTGATGTCTTCTGAATATGGTTCGTGAAGTCCAGAAGCAATATCAAATCCGGACATTTCTAGTACCGTTTCCATTCGTCTAAACAAATCTTTTACAATCCTGCGAATGTCTGTCGTTTCAAAATAAGTTTTTTCTTCATCATCCGCCAAAATTAGTCATCTCCATTCTGCAGACTACATTAGCATTCATCAAAATGGAACAAAAATCCTGCATGAATACCTATTCTAAGGAAAAAAATCTTGAACGTGATGCCATAGACTGTATTCATGAATCAATTCTCTAAACCATTCTTCATCTCTCGTTTGAAGCGCTAAGTCAATCAGATTCCCGATATCATCAGGAGATAAACCTGCATAGGTATACGCACAGATCTCATTGTACTTAATGACTAAACATTGCAATCTCCTGTGATTTTCGCTCTTAATCACTTTCACTGTACATTTTTTCCTAATCACGTCATTGTGAATAATATAGCCGATTATCTTATCTCTTACATATACAGCACCTATCCAATCACCAATGTCTATTTTCATCATAGATCACCTACTTATTTATGATTTTTCTTAAGATAAGAAGTATAATCAATTCAGAAGGAGGTGATACCAATGGCCTATGAAATTAAAGCAATTCACCTTGATAATAGTTTTTCTCAATCAACAGAAAGTATTTCAAAAGTAAGGTTATCTGACGGGACCGTTGAAACTAAACAACAGGTTGTTAATTACATTGATCAGAATTTAGAATATTACTATACAACCTCTTACAACACCCGTGCAGATGTCGAATCTGTTCATCCATACAACAGGACACCATACATCAGGACAAAAGGAAATCAGACGACAAAAGATAACTTGTTAAGTTTGCCACAGTTTTAAAATATATTTCTTTTTGACCTGTTGCCGCAGGCCTTTTTTATTTATGATTTATTGCAATAAAAAAGCACCTTCTCAGATACCTTCTTTTCATAATCATTTAAACATCGCAGGTGCGCCGTATTGGTTTAATTGCTTCCTCATTTACTGAATTTTTATCATTTTATTACTAAAATTGAACACCAAATGTGTGCGAGCATAAAATATCACTTATCAGTCAGAACCTGAAATTTTTATCCCTATTTATAATCCAGTATTCGTTCAAAGAAAAGATTACAGATCTAATTCACGTGAGGCGTGGTTCACGTGTAAGATTGATGAAGCTTTTGCAAATGGACATTTAATCAATAAATTACCAAGTTTATTCGAAAGGGATTTTTATAATGTAAATGGATTTTCAATCAGAACGAAAAGAAGAATCAAATGGGTAGGAAGTAACCATTCAACAAAAGCAAAAAGTATGAAAAGGCTTTCTAATCTTCATAAACGTGTTCGGCACCATATTGTTTACATTTCAGGAACTACAACTTCTTGGTATCTTAAAAGAGCTAATTTACCTAATAAATTAATAAATCGTTCATCATTGCCTCTAATATTTGCTGCTATGCATAGATTAAGTGAATTATCACGATACGAAAATATTTTGCTCTATAAACATTTAAACAGCCAGGAGAACTGGTTATTAACCCAGTTTATCGAACTTTCACGTTTCCAGTTCATTGATGAAATATCATCCGAAATTACGGGACAAAAATTAATGAAAATTAAAATTTAATTTAGAAATAGGCCATAGCTATTTTATTTTTATTTATTTCTCATTTGCCCAGATCATGCATGATTATACGCTAGGCTTGACCATTCCAATGAATTTTTCTATTTCTCCATGAGAAAACAATGCAATTTCGCCATTATGTACACTTCTTTTTAACACTTCATCAGCTTGCACAGTGCGTGCATCCCCAATCTGTTTCCTGTCCACTTCTTTCCCCATGTTCTTTTTTATCCAGTGCATCATATTGAACAGCATCAATAAGCGTGGGATCCATTAGATAAACTCGTGCCCGTTCCGGAACCCGCCCTGACTTCATCCACTTTCTTTGCGCGTTCCAAATCTCTCTCTACCACTAGGTCCTGCTTAAACCATCTGTTCCTCATTTTCAGCAACTACACTTCGGTCGCACGCTTTCCTTTGTTAGACCGTGATCATCCTCAGTCAGTCGACAATCTGCGAGGCCCGTCCGGCACGCCATTCCTCCAAATCACGTAACTTATTCGCTTATTAAGATAAACTTGGCTTTGCCAAGTCCTTTTTGCAACAATGCGCTCCGGTTGCTCGCTTGCCGCGGGCGCCGCGCGTCTCCTCAGACAAACTAGAATCTGCGGGGTCTCACCTGGCTCGCTTTTCCCGCAAAATCACGTAACTTATTCGCAAGTAAAAAAAGAACTTCCGTACTCGGAATGAGTCGGAAGTTCTTGGAATTATTTTTGCTTAACCTTTGGCGTCTTCGCCGATATACTTTTCAATTTCGTCAACAACTTCTTTTGCTGCCTTGCGGCTCAAAATCAGTTTGCCGTTCGCTAAAACGAGGTTGTCCGGCGAGACTTCATTCGTAATCTGGCAAGCCATGGTCGGCACATACTTTTTGAAAATAATCCGTTCGTCTTCCGTGAAAATTTCCAACGGATCGCCTTCTTTAATATCCATCGTCCTTCTCAATTCAATCGGAATCACAACACGTCCCAGTTCATCGACTTTGCGTACAATCCCTGTTGATTTCATCTCTGGTCAAAAGCTCCTCTCCTGCATTTTTTCCCTTTATAATTTTAAAAAAGATTCATTCCCGTCTCCGATGCGACCGCCGTCAGAGAACGCTGAAGCCCTTACATATCCAAATTTTTCTTTCTGTACATATTATTCGCAAATGCCCTCACGCTTTTGTACTTTCCACATGATTCCATTTGTCGGATTCTAGAAAAAGGAAGCCAATGCGGTGCCCGTCCCCTTCATGGATCGGTCCCTTCGCGATTCGCGGTTCGCCGAAGCGATCGACAACCATCAATTTACAATAAGCCGGCTGTTTCTGAAGGGCTTCATAAAATTCGTATTCATTTTTAATTTTCTGATCATTGACAGAGATAATTTCTTCGCCTGGCTGAATATGCATCGCCTCACCTGGCGAATGCGGGATCACACCGATAATCCGCACACCTTGATTCGGCTGTGTAAAATAAAAAGGACTTGTTTTTCTCAAATGATGGGCTCGGTAAACAAGCGCCAGGCGGGCAGCGAACGCCAGCAGACCGCCAAACGGAACAAGGAATGGAAGGCGGAGCCAGAGGGCTAGTGCTGTGCATACGATCAGTACGCCCGCAATCGCAACCAACCAGCGGGCAGCCGTCTGCACCGCCCGTTTAGGAAGCGTATGCGTGATCAGTTGCGCCAGTCCAATGCCGACTGGAAAAATCAAAAAACCAAATGCGGATCCGACATGCGGAAGAAATGGCCACGGACCAACTGCAGCGATCGAACCCGCCGATGGGTAAAGGACGAGCATCGGCGCGATCCAGAGTTGACTCGCTTCATGTGCCCCAACAATCCCGCCACGACGACTGTTAATCAGACGCGGCGATGTTTGGCGCGCGCCGCACCAAAGCACAAGCAGTGCCTCGCTCAAAGCGGCAACGGAAAGAAAACAGCCGAGTGAGATAAAATCAACACCGCGAATCTGAGCGATCCATTGATTGATCAATGGATAAGGTGTGCTGAGCGGCGGGCAAAGGAAAGCAAGAACCGCCGTCAAACCGCCGGCTATCGCCGGTGACAGAAAACGCAGTTGACCGGGTAGCATTGAGACCAGATAGCAGAGTCCCAAAAGGACAAACACACCCGGCTTAAGCGAAACACCCAGGGCGACAAGAACTACTGAGGCAAAGAATCCGGCTAGCAGACTCGGTGCAAGGCTACGAAAAATTGTGTTGAACATGCCGTACGCTTTTACATGAAACGAACGGCGTTCCCGCTTGACCCGTTGCGCGCTGAACAGAAACAAACCCGCAAGGAACAAATAAAGCATTGGATTGATGAAAAAAGAGACAATGCCCTGGAGCAAAGCTTTGAGTATATCTGCCATCCCGAATTCCCCCAACAAGAACATTGCAAAAAATAACCTACCTTAAGAATACCGCAAAAAGCGTCAAACTGTGAAATTTTTTATTCCTTTTGATGAACGATTTTTGACGAATTAGCATAAATTTTCGAATTGCACTGCGATGAAACCCACTTACATAACTTATCTTGAATTGAGAGGAAAATTTAGCTTGGTCAAATCGTTTTTGCAGCAAATACGCTTCGGTCACTCGCTTGCCGCGGGCGCCGCGCGTCTCCTCAAACAAGCTGGAATCTGTGGGGGCTCACTTGGCTCGCTGCTCCCAGGCGTCTCGCACCTGCGCTCTATTTTTTCGCAAAAATCATATAAAAAAATGAACCGCCCAGCATCGGACGGTTCGCCAAATTTTCTATTGATTTTTAACGAGAAGCCTTATTTTAATTCCTTCATGATTTCCTGCTCGGCCACATGGAGCTGGCGGTCGTTTTTCTTATCGGAAATCGCCTTGATGGTCGCCGCTTGAAGCGCCGAAGCCGTTTGACGATTGATCGTACCTGTTACCGCAAGCTTGGTCTTCGCCTGGAAAGCTTTCACAGCCTGCTGCGTCTGTTTGCTGAAATAGCCGTCGGTCCGTTTCGGATTAAACCCTGCCGCAAGCAACATTTTCTGCGCGTTGGCAATAGCCGTACTGTTCTCATCGAATTTCAGTACCTGACCCTTCTTAAGCGTTACGGGCATCGCATTGAAATAAGACGGTTGCTCCACCTTGATCGTCGGCTGAAGGCCTTTATGATGGATCCAGTCGCCGTTCGGCGTCAGCCACTTGTCAGTGGTCAACTTCAATTCACTCTTATCGGACAGCTCAATGCCCTGCTGAACCGTACCTTTGCCGAATGACTTCACGCCGATCAGCGGATATCCAGCCGCTTGATTGAGCGCACCGGAAAGAATTTCTGCCGCCGAAGCGCTACCGCCGTCGATCAGATCGACGATCGGATAACTTTTCTTCGTCTTTAGCGTCGAGTAGAACGGATGCTTTTTGCCCGAACGATCCTGAATCTGAACAATTGGCTTCTGATCCGGAATCAGCGAATTGCCGATCTTCTCAACGGCCTGCAGATAACCGCCTGGATCGCCGCGAACATCGATAATCAGCCCTTTCATTTGCTGATCTTCCAGAGCTTTCAGTGCCTTGGCAAATTCCTGATCGGTATTTTCGTTAAACTGCGTAATCGCAATATAGCCAATCGCTTTGCCGCTTTGATGCAGCATTTCATAATTGACCGTGCGAATCGGAATCGTGTCCCGTTTAATATTAAAAGTCATCTCATTGCTGACGCCGGGCCGTTTGATCATCAGCTTGACGGTTGTTCCTTTTTTGCCGCGGATTTTGTCAACAGCCTGGTTTACGTCCATTCCCGCCGTCGACATGCCATTGATCTGGACAATCTGGTCATTCGGCTTCAGGCCAGCCTTCGCAGCAGGTGATCCCTTGATCGGTGAAACGATACTGATCGCGCTGCCGACTTTCTGCACTTCAGCGCCGATTCCTTGGAAAGAGGAGGAAAGCGACTGCGTGAAGCTGCTCGCCGTTTTTGCATCCATATAACTCGAGAATGGGTCATTGAGTGCATCAATCATACCTTTTATCGCGCCGTCATACAGCTTCGTGCTGCTGACTTTGCGGAAATAATCTTTTTCAATCAAATCATGAATCGCTTGAATTTTGGCGGCGCTGTCGCCAGTCACTTCTGTACTTGTGGTAACAGATTGACGCTGCGGCGCTGCCGCTTGATTCTGGCTGCCTGCGAAACTGAAGGCCGCGTAACCGCCCGCGACGCCAACGATCAGCGCAAGCGCCATAAGAAGCGCGACAACTTTGCCGCTGAATTTTTTCATAAAACTTCCTCCTTGACAACAAATGGCCTTTGGTCTACTTATCATACCGCATGCCGACCTGTTTGTCTTGTCCGCGTCGTTTACAAGACGGCTTGATTTTCATAACATCGGCAGAAATGAGTAAAAAAATTCCTCAGCACTTAGAAAAACTTGGCGCAGCCGAGTCTTTTTTGCAAAAATTACGCTTCGGCTGCTCGCTTGCCACGGGCGATCCGTGAGCCTCCTCAGACAGGCGTCTCGCGCCTGCACTGCATTTTTGACTGAAATCAGATACATTTTTTTGAACAAATAACGTAAAAAGATCCTCCACGGCGGAAGGATCTTTTAATAATTTGGCTCTCTTAAAGTCTTTTGTTGTTTTTAATCAACTATTTTTTCATGTGTTCGCTTGCCGCCTCGTACCGGCAAAAGTCTGCGGGGTCTCGCCAGCACGCTGTTTCCGCAGGCGTCTCACACATTTATTTTTTGTCAGAAGAACAAAATTAAGATGAAACGATGCTTATATTTTTAGAAATTTACGAATTGAGCTGAGGCTACCCCAGACACCAATCGCGGCGCCAAGCAAGAGAAGCATCATGCTGAGATTGACCGCCATCGTCTGATAAGGAATCAGCTGAATCAACATTGCAGACAAGCTGACGCTCATCGTGTAATAAGCGTAATGGTAAACAATCATAACCACGAGAATCGGAATGATTGCCCCGATCACACCCATGGCGAGTCCTTCAATAAAATAAGGCCAGCGAACGTAAGCATTGGTCGCCCCGACCAGTTTCATAATTTCAATTTCCTTGCGGCGGGCAACAATCGTCAGCTTGATTGTATTGGCAATTAGAAAAATCGATGTAAAAAGCAGACCGATAATCAGCACAATGCCGACGTTACGCGCGATGCTGATCACTTTAAACATCTTTTCCACAGTGCCTTTGCCGTAACGGACGTCAGAGACATTCGGCAATTGCTTGGCTGCCGCGGCCACTTTGATAGTATCGAGTGGCTGGCGTGTTTTCAGAATAAATGAGTTCGGCAGCGGATTTTCCTTTTGCAAATCGCTGAATGTTGTCTTGTCATTGCCAAGACTCTTGAGCAGCTCATTGAGTCCTTGCTTCTTCGACTTAAATTCAACGGATTGCACGTTTTTGATTTGTTTCAGCTGCTGCCCCAAATGCGCTTGATCCGCTTGAGTCGCCGACTGCGCGACATACACATTAACTTGGACGTTGCTTTCCAGATCGCCGGCGATTTTATTCAAATTGAACATAACCATCATGAACAAGCCGACCAAGACGAGCGACACCGTGACGGCACTCACGGAAGCAAACGTCATCCAGCCATTACGTCCAAGGCTTTTGAAGCTCTCACTGACGTGATGTTTCAAAGTCCTAAGCTTCATAACCATAGTCTCCTTCCTCTTCATCGCGAACAATCATGCCGCCTTCAAGCGCAATCACGCGGTGCTTCAGTTTATTGACGATTTCGCGGTTATGCGTCGCCATCACGATCGTTGTCCCTTGATCATTGATTCGCGTGAAGACATCCATAATCTGCCAGGACGTTTCCGGATCCAAGTTTCCGGTTGGTTCATCGGCAATCAGGACCGGTGGCCGATTGCAGATCGAACGGGCAATCGATACACGCTGCTGCTCGCCGCCAGAGAGCTGATCGGGGAACGAGCGCATTTTATGCTTCAGTCCGACAAGGTCGAGCACTTCCATGACGCGTTTTTTAATCAGGCGCGGATGTTCCTCTATCACCTCAAGGGCGAACGCCACATTTTCATAGACCGTCATTTTCGGCAGCAACCGGAAATCCTGAAAAACGACACCAATCTTGCGGCGGAAATACGGAACCTGACGATCTTTCAACGTGGCGATATTTTTGTGATTGATAAAAATTTTGCCTTTCGTCGGCTTCAATTCTCTGAAAATCATTTTAATGAAAGTCGATTTCCCGGCACCACTCTGCCCGACCACATAGACGAATTCGCCCTGTTTGACCGACAAATCGACGCCATTTAGCGCCATCACGCCATTGGGATAGGCCTTCCAGACGTTTTGCATCAATATCATGTCTTCCATAAGTCTTAGTCCCCCATGCCCCTCTTTTTATTCAATGTCATTCGACAGATTTCTCACGTTATCAATTATTCAATGATTGCTTTGCGCCAACCCGCCTGATCGCACGCAGCGCACAGGTCCGCGGTTGCACAAGTTTCATTATACCATTCCCGCCTCGCGCTTTCCGAGAGAAAATTATTACATTTAAATTTCAAAATGTGCGATTTTTTGTAAAAAATCGTCGATTGATGGCGGATGATGAAAAATTATTTCGGCTTTGTTAACACGCAAACTTAAGGTTGGCCTGTAAAAACAGGGCTTAGGATACAGGGTCCTGGCACAACGAGACAAAGCTCGGGACGATCTTCCAATTTTTGGGCTGTGATTGAATGCAATCTATAGGCTGTTTAATGCGCTAAATGACCATTTTTAATAAAAGCGGCATTCAACGAACGAAAAGCGTGCCACAACTAACGAAAGCGCCGCTTAACTAACGAAAGCGCCGCTTAATCCTTCTAAATTCACTCAAAAAATCCGCCTTGTTCCAATCGAACAGGCGGATTTTCTCTAAATAGGAAGCTTTCCAGCGCGCCGGAAAGCCTCAGCCTTTCATTTTTAACGATAGAAGCCTTTGCCGAATACTTCCATCGCGTTGGTGACAATGAAAAAGGATTGCGGATCAATCGTGCGAACGAGTTGCTTGAGCTGCGTCAGCTCGTTTTGCGACACGACAGTCATCAGCATTGGCCGATCGTCGCCGGTATAACCGCCCTGGCCCTCGATCCGGGTCACGCCGCGGTCAATTTCGCTTAAAATCGCTTGGCGCATCTCGTCCTCTTTATTCGAAATAATCAGCGCCATTTTATCCATCGTGAACCCGAGCTGAACGACATCAATCAGCTTCATCTGAATGTAGATACTGATCATCGCGTAAAGCGCAGATTCCAGTGAAAGAAAAAACGCCGAGGCGAGCACAATCATACCGTCGATCATCGATACGCAGGGGCCAAGCGACAGGCCAGTAAATTTATGAATCATTTGCCCCGCAAGCGCGGTTCCACCAGTCGAACCCCGACCGAGAAAGACAATACCGAGACCAATGCCGACACCAGCGCCGCCGAAAAGCGCCCCAAGCAGCGGATTATGCGTCACCGCTGGCAAGCCAGCTGTCAGGTAGACTGATAGTGGCAGACAGAGCGTGCCAACCAATGTTTTCAGCGCATAATCTAAATAGCCGAAACTGCGGCCAAGAACGAGCACCCCGCAAATAAATAGCGGAATATTGAAGCCCCAGATCACATAAGCCGGTATCCAGCCAAGCGTCCAGTGCAAGATGATACTGATCCCGCTGACGCCGCCGGCCGCAATTCGGTTCGGCAGCTGAAACACATTAAAAGAAATACCGAGGATGCACGCACCAACGATAATATACAAATAATCGCGCAGCACCCGCCGCCAACCGCCGGCAATGACCGCATGCTTATCCCTTTTTTTAAAAAATTCCATTTGTAACGCTCCTCTTTTTACCTTGAATCAGGCGTGTCCGTAAAAAGTGCAACGAGTCTATTTTACGTGATCGTTGTCCGCGCGGTCAATGGCAGCAGCTCGAACAAGAGTCGTTTCTCTTTCTCATGAAGTATAATAAAAGGCATGAGTCATGCGTTATTGTTCGACCGTTTTTTTGCAAATAATTATTGGCGTTATCAAGTCTTGTTTGGCAACAATTTGCTTCGGCTACTCGCTTGCCGCGGGCGCACCGCGAGCCTCCTCGTACATGCTAGAATCTGCGGGGTCTCGCTGGCACGCTGTTCCCGCAGGCGTCTCGCGCCTTCGTTGCATTTTTATACAAAAATTTTATGCTTTATTATCTTTGTACACATCACTTGTTGTCTTTGCATATTTTTCTTTATTTTCCTGGTACTGACATGTAAGGAGGGGGCTACTCTGAACTTTTCTATCTTTGTGTTTGCCATCATCGTTTTATTTGTCGTTTATTCGCTTACCGATCAATACCTAAAAAAACGTTTTTCGATTCAGAAAACAAAGGGATGGATCTATCACCCGGTCAATCGGTTGCAAAAATACGGCGAAATTTTCCTGTTCATCATTGCACTGATTTTGTTCTTTAGTTTCAGCGACCAAATCATCCTAATCATGCTTATTTTCCTGATCATTTCCAATGGATTTCGAGCACTCATGGAATGGCTTTATCGACGCAAAACAGGTCGGTACTTGTTAGAAATTTCAGCGACTGTATTTACTATGCTTTTGCTCACACTGGGGATTGCGTGTCACATAACGGGTTAAGACATCAGATAAGCCAGGCCATGTCTGGACTTTATTTTGCAGCATATACGCAGTGGCTACTTGCTTGCCGCAGGCATATTTCTCTTTTGCTGCCTCAATATTTGTCTTACTTCCGAAATACAGTGAATCAATCATGACTTCGGAACACAAAAACGAGCCTTAGTAACTTCTAGAGGCTCGTTTTGTTATCGTATGTTTTATTCAGTGCACGCTATCCGTGATTTACAGATTCAATCGCAAATATGCATCGATAAACGGATCTAAATCGCCGTCCATCACGCGGTTAACGTCGCCGACTTCGACGTTTGTCCGATGATCTTTAACCATCGAATAAGGATGGAAAACGTAGGAGCGAATCTGGCTGCCCCAACCGATTTCCTTCTGTTCGCCGTGCAACGCCGCTTTTTCCGCCTCGCGCTTTTCTTCTTCCATTTGATAGAGACGCGCTTTCAGCATCTTCATCGCTTGGTCGCGGTTCTGGAATTGCGACCGTTCTGATTGGCAGCTGACAACAATTCCAGTCGGAATATGCGTCAGACGCACCGCCGACGACGTCTTGTTGATGTGCTGACCACCGGCGCCGCTCGAACGGAAAACATCCATCTTGACTTCATCCGGTTTAATATCGATATCAATATCGTCATCGAGTTCCGGCGTCACTTCACAGGAGACGAATGATGTATGGCGACGTCCGGCCGCGTCGAACGGCGAGATGCGCACCAGTCGATGAATGCCTTTTTCCGCTTTCAGATAGCCGTAGGCGTCCGGTCCCTTAATCATCAGCGTCACGCTCTTGACACCAGCTTCGTCGCCTGGCAGATAATCGACTGTTTCGACCGTATAGCCATGTGACTCAGCCCAGCGCGTATACATCCGCAGCAGCATCGACGCCCAGTCTTGCGCTTCCGTGCCGCCAGCGCCTGGATGCAATTCGAGAATCGCATTGCTGCGGTCGTGTGGGCCACTGAGCAGCAGACGCGTTTCGTATTTATTGAATGCGGTCCGTCCTTCATCGAGCGACTCTTCCAATTCTGCCTGCAGCTCTGCGTCATCTTCCTCTTTGACGAGTTCATAAGCTACTGAAAGATCGTCGAATTTTGTTTCAAGCTCAGTGAGACTGTCCACTTTGCTTTTTAGCTCGTTGGATTCGTCAATCACTTTCTGCGCCTTTTCGTTGTTATCCCAGAAACCGGGCATCGACATGCGCTCATCTAGTTCAGCAATCCGGGCCTTTTTGTTATCTAAGTCAAAGAGACCCCCTAAATTTTTGGAGACGCGTCTCCATTTCGTCAATCTCACGCTTCATTTCTGGTAAATCCATCAGTTATCCTACTTTCTGTCTGCTCGGCGCGTTTGCCACGGCAGTGTTTTATTTTTTATTTTGCTTCGTTTCCGTTGCCTTCTTGGATAAAAACGGTCCAAGCTTTATTTGCAGTAAATGCGCTTCGGTTGCTCGCTTGCCGCGGGCAGGACGGAAGCCTCCTCGGACAAGCGATAATCTGCGGGGTCTCCCTTGTCCTACTCTTCCCGCAGGCGTCTCGCACCTCCGCCGCATTTTTCATCAAAAGACTTTGACAAGTCAATTTATGCAGTAATGCGCTTCGGTTGCTCGCTTGCCGCGGGTAGGACGGGAACCGACCAAGACAAGCGTTGAACGTTCAAGCGCTCGCTTAACCGCGACCCTATTTTCACGAAAAATCAACAGTACGTAAACCTAGCTTTTTCTCATAACCTTATTGTATTCAGCCGCTTGCGGTGAGCCACTCTTTATCGAGCGTCTTCTGAACGGTTCCGGCTTATTTCCCGTGGCAGTTCTTGTATTTCTTGCCGCTACCGCATGGGCATGGATCGTTGCGACCGATATGCGTTTTGCGCACAAATGGTTTCTGCTTCTTTGGTTCGTCATCATCGTCTTGTCCGCCGGAGATCACGCGCAGACCGTGTGTCACGCGTTCGCGTTCAATCGGACGTTCTTCGATTTCCGCTTTCATGATGAAAGTGACGACTTCCTGTTCGATGCTCGCTACCATCTCTTCAAACATCTTGAAGCCTTCAATTTGATATTCACGGTATGGATCGACCTGGCCGTACGCACGCAGATAAATACCTTCGCGTAATTGTTCCATCGCGTCGATGTGATCCATCCACTTCGTATCAACCGTGCGCAACATAATCACACGCTCGAATTCACGCATCCGTTCCGAAGTAAAGCGTTCCTCTTTATCATCGTAGCGCGCAATCGCTTTTTCATAGAGGTCGTCAATCATTTCTTCCGGATCCTTGCCTTCCAGATCCTTCAGACTCAGCGCACCATCATCAAAAATCTGGCCGTTGAGGAAGTCAATGACAGCCTTCAGATCCCAGTCTTCCGGCACTTCATTCTCCGGCGTGTGGGTGCGAACGACATTCTCAATCACCGTTTTGATCATATTTTCGATATCAGCGCGAAGGTCCTTCGATTCCATGACTTCCATACGCTGTTTATAGATAATTTCACGTTGTTGACGCATGACATCGTCGAATTTCAGCAACTGCTTACGGGCATCGAAGTTATTACCTTCGACGCGTTTCTGCGCCGCTTCCACCGACTTACTGACGAGCTTGCTTTCAATCGGCTGGTCATCGTCCATGCCGAGCCGCTCCATCATCGCTTTCATCTTGTCCGAACCGAAGCGTTTCATTAAGTCGTCTTCAAGCGACAGATAGAAACGCGATTCGCCCGGGTCGCCCTGACGACCAGAACGGCCACGCAGCTGGTTATCGATACGGCGTGATTCATGACGTTCGGTGCCGAGAATATACAGACCGCCAAGTTCCGGCACACCTTCGCCGAGCTTAATGTCAGTACCACGGCCGGCCATGTTCGTCGCGATCGTAACCGAACCGACTTGTCCGGCATTCTCAATGATTTCCGCTTCACGCGCATGGTTCTTCGCGTTCAGGACGTTGTGCGGAATGCCCTTGCGTTTCAGCAGCTTCGAAATTAACTCAGAGGTTTCAACGGCTACCGTGCCGACAAGCACTGGTTGACCGCGATGGTACAATTCGGAAATTTCTTCGACAGCCGCATTAAATTTACCTTTTTGCGTCTTATAAATTAAATCTGGCTTGTCATTGCGAATCATCGGTTTATTCGTTGGAATGACAATGACATCCATATTATAGATGCTCTGGAATTCTTCTTCTTCCGTCTTCGCCGTACCAGTCATACCGGAAAGTTTATGATACATCCGGAAAAAGTTCTGCAAGGTAATCGTCGCCAGCGTCTTGCTTTCGCTCTGGATCTCAAGGCCTTCCTTGGCTTCAATCGCCTGGTGCAGACCCTCGCTGTAGCGGCGTCCTTGCATCAGACGGCCGGTGAACGGATCGACAATCACGATCTGGCCATCTTGCACGACATAATCGGTGTCCAGATGCATAATCGCGTGCGCCTTCAGCGCCTCATTGACGTGGTGGTTGACTTCCACATTGGAGTAGTCATATAGATTCTTTATATGGAAGAAGTTCTCCGCCTTCGTCATGCCTTCTTCAGTCAGCTGCACCGTCTTCGTCTTCAGATCAACAGTAAAGTCCTGCTTTTCAGCGAGCAGACGTGCGAACTGATTGGCACGGACATATAGATCTGTTGATTTTTCCGCATTCCCGGAAATAATCAGCGGCGTCCGCGCTTCGTCAACTAAGATCGAATCGACTTCATCGACAATCGCATAATGAAGCGGGCGCTGAGACATTTCTTCTTTATATAGAGCCATGTTATCACGCAGGTAATCAAAGCCGAATTCACTATTCGTACCATAGGTGATATCAGCCGCATAGGCTTCTTTTTTCTCTTCCGGCGACTGGCCAACGGTATTCAAGCCAACCGACATGCCGAGAAAATTATAAAGCAGGCCGAGCTGTTCCGCATCACGCGAGGCCAGATAATCATTGACCGTAATCAGGTGGGCACCCTTGCCTTCGAGCGCGTTCAAATAAAGCGGCATCGTCGCCACGAGCGTTTTACCTTCACCAGTTTTCATCTCGGCGATATTGCCTTGATGCAGCGCGATTGCGCCAATCAACTGCACATAATAAGGCGTCATCCCGAGAATACGCGTCGACGCTTCGCGGACTGTGGCGAAGGCTTCTGGAAGCAAATCATCCAGCGTTTCGCCGTTCGCCAATCTTTCTTTAAATTCCGGGGTTTTTGCTTGCAACGCGTCATCACTGAGTGCCTTGTATTCGTCAGCCTTCTCATCAATCACGTGCGCCAGCTTTTCCATTTTGCCCAGTTTGCGGAGACTGGTATCTCCAAGCACCTTTTTGAGCATTCCAATCATGCGTGTATCCACCTCATCTCAGGCCCTGGCATCCGCCGCAGGCCTGCTTAATATCCCTCTAAAAAAACATCGATTACCCTTGTCCGATTACGCAGGAGAATATGCTTATAATTGTAGCAATCTTCTGCCTGCCTGACAATGCCGTCATTCATCCGTTTTTTCTATTAAAATTAGTACCGCAAAACGGATCGGTTGTTACAAGTACGCTCCGGTCGCTCGCTTGCCGCGGGCAGGACGGGAGCCTCCTCAGACAGGCAATTAACCTGCGGGGTCTCCCTTGTCCTGCTCTTCCCGCAGGCGTCTCGTGCCTTCGCTACATTTTCAATGCTAAAATCATTTACTTTGTTTACTGAAAAATAAAGGCAAACAATTCTTATTATAAGCGCAAATGGTTGTTTTGAAAACAGATGGCTATTGACAAGTGAGAGAATTCAGTGGCTGTTCAAAGACCATTTCCGGGGAAATGGTCTTCAGAAATCTTGGCATAGCCATTCTTTTTCATCAATTGCGCTACGGCTGCTCGTCTCCCTCGGCATATCTCTCCATTTTCCGCACAAAACCTTATACAGTCATTACCTATTAAAAAAGGGAGAAACATCAAATGATGTTCCCCCCGTTGTTATTTCCTTTTATTCTTGGTCAATCAAACCGTATCGGCCATCCTTGCGTTGGTAAACCACGCTGATTTCGGATGAATCCGCATTCTGGAAAACGAAAAAGCTGTGTCCCAACATCTCCATCTGAAGAATTGCCTCTTCAATCGTCATCGGCTTCAGAACGAAGCTTTTGCGGCGAACCACTTCAAAAGAATGCGTGTCTTCCGCTGGTTCTGCCGTCCGAACAACCGTGCTGGCCACACCTTCGACAATACCGCGTACTTCCTGGCGGCTCTTGCGATGCACCTTCGTCTTATATTTTTTAATCTGGCGCTCCAATTTGGAGACTACCGCATCAATACTTGTGTACATATCGTCCTTGCTCTCTTCTGCTCTCAAGAGAAGCCCTTGCATCGGGATTGTGACTTCCACCACCTGATCTTTGTTGTGAACGCGCATATTCACACGCGCGCTGCTTTCTAAAGGTTCGCTGAAATATTTCTCCAGCTTACCGACTCGCTTCTCCGCATAATCCTGCAGAGCGGGTGTTATTGCAATGTTTTCTCCTCGAATGTTCAGATTCATGAGAAAGCCTCCCTTCGATATTATATATTTTCGCCATCCCTGTCCTATTTCCTTCTTGATCTATGAAAAAACTTTACAAAAAGCGCTTTCATTGACAAAGTTTCGACACAAATCGACGGAAATGCCCTTATTCATCTCCTCTTGCCCATTCATGCAAAAAAGTTACTAATTATATGCAAAACTTCAATCAAAAGTCAAGCCTGAAATAGGTCGAATGCTATTGACCCCGCTATTCAATCCTCATATAATAAAGTACGCAAGCAAGAGTCCTTCCAAGTTAGTGATTGAATTCACAGCTATTTCGAGTGCTCAATGTTATGATTTATGCTTTTATTTTGTAGCTAATTTGTGATTAAATTCTCAATGTCCGTTTGAGACGGTGACATCATCTCATAAAGGGAGTCTTGACCATGAAAATCCAGGCAGAAGAAATTATCGAATTGTTCGAAAAGCTGAATGAAGACGAAAAAGAATCGACCTACAACTACCTGCAATTCCTCGCCAGCCTGAACACACCTGAAGCAGTTGCAGTCGACTAATTATAAACAAGTCCAAAACCAAACAGAGCCTTATCCGGACAACTCCGGACAAGGCTCTTTATTTATGCAAATAACTTTGTTCATGTCAGTTGTTGTATTTCTCTTTCCACAATAAGTCTTAGAGCCTCCGTACGCATCAATAGATCCAGTACAGCCAAAGTTTAAGGTAAATTCGACTTTACCAAGTCCTTTTTTGTAATAATGCGCTTCGGCTGCTCGCTTGCCGCGGGCGCACCGCGAGCCTCCTCGTACAGACAATAGTCTGCGGGGTCTCGTTGGCACGCTGTTCCCGCAGGCGTCCCCCGTCTTCGCTGCATTTTCCGCCAATAATTTTTTATACTTCTATTACTAGTCAAAAAGCCTTTATTCCCGCTTATCCAGAAACATCCCGTCCCTTGTCGGCCCGGAGAATGGACGGCGATAGCGATTGACCGTGCGTTTGCGTTGCTTGAAGGCAGTCATGTCGTTGACGATATCCTGCTTGATAGCGAGTAAACTTTGATTAATTTTCTCGTTCTTTTCATTAAGCGACACTGCGAGTACCCGCTCTTCATCAGTCAACTTTTTAGACTGCTGCTGGATAAACGTCTCCCGTTTCGCCAATAAATCTTGTAAATGTTTAATCCAATCTTCGCGTTCCGTTTGTCGATACTTGCCAATCCATTGTTCAAGCTGCAACGTCAAGTCATAGATTTGCTGGATTGGCATCTTACGCTCGATCCCGTTTCGGTTGATTTTTCTTCGTTATGTCGATGACTTGTTTCCAAGCATCTCGGAAATCGGTGACAAGTCCCTCAACTTCATCTAAAATAGCTGGATCATTTTTAACATTAGCATCGATCATCCGGCGATAGATGTAATCATATAGCCGCATCATCTCATCTGAAATCGGCTGCTTCTGATCAAGCGTCACCATCAATTCGCGGATAATCCGCTGCGCTTTCTTCAGATACGTATTTTTGTCCGCCAAATTTTTCTCATTGATCGCCAGCCGCGCCTGACGGATGAACTTGATGCAACCATTATAGAGCATCAGCGTCAGCTCACCCGGCGTCGCAGTCATCACAGAATTCTGCTGATAAGATTGATAGCCTAAAGGCATTATTAATTCTCCCTTTCAAATAATGAATTACCCACCTGTCAGCTGACTCAAATAGCTCGCCTGACTGTTTGACTGTTGAATTGCTGATTCCATCGCGTCAAATTCATTGTAATAACGTGTTTCAACATCTTGGAGCTTTGTTTTAAAAGCTGAAATCTGATCATTAATGCTAGTAATATCTTTTCCTAATGAATATGTGTCATCCGTGCTATAGGTATTGCCGGCCATCGACTCAATTTGATTCATCGTGTTTGTAATTGTGGTATTGAGGCGCTGCATGATTCCTTCAGAGCCATAAGCCACATTACTAGTAGTTCCGTCTGGATTCGTAGTTGTACCAGAATTCGTAAACAGATTCATAAATGCTTGTGGATCCGTACTGATCGCACTTTTCAATTTATCTGGATCGCTGATAATTAATTTGCCATGGTCCAAATAATTTGAACTTGTCGTAATACCAATCGCCGCAAGTTGATTGACTGTTGAGCTTCCCGTGCTACCCACTGAAGAATATAAGTCCGTCCGCATCTGGCTCAATGCTCCAGTGAGAATGTTATCATTAGCAAGCATGCCGGACTGTGCTTTGGCTGTCCAAGATGTGATGTCTGAAGCACTCATGCTTGCTTTCTGCGTATCGGTTAATGGCGCATAATCCCTATTTCGCGTCTCGTCGACTTTATCGTTTATTTGACTGATTGTTGTATTGTACAGATCAACAAAATCGGAAATTGATTTATAAACCGCGTCCGTATCTGTCGCAACTGTAATCGATGCGGATGGCGCAGATGCTGTTGAATTCCCTTGCAGGTTAAAAGTCACACCGCCCATCGTAAAAGTGTTAGAATGCCTTGATGTACTTAAACCATTGAGGGTGAACGTTGCATCCTGACCGCCTTGTTCCTGAGTAGCGTCCATTTTTAATGTCGTTGTTAAGAAGTCGCCACTGAATTGCATTTCCGGATTTTTTGTCGTGACATTTCCACTGCCATCCTTTACGTCCGTATTCATATCTCCGGTCGCAGTCCGTGTCATCGACACTTGACCACTCGATGAATCATAAAAGGCAGTGACCCCAGCAGCTGAATTTGAAATGGTTGACATCATGCTATTCAATGTTATCTTCGTGGGATCAAATGAAAAAGGAGTATCCACTTTATTATTATTTTGGTCATAGGTTGTGATCGTAAAGGAAATCGTACTATTTGGACTGCCCAACGCCGCCTGAGTTGATAGGTAGGCATCAGGATCCAGCTTGCCTGTTTGGACAATTGAAGCAGTACTCGTATTATACGCAGACGTCGCCATCTCAATATTTGAGAGCGAATAAGTCGCATTGCCAGCAGTGACTCCTGCAGTTGCCGTGACAAGCGATGAATTGCTGCTCGCTGCTGTCTTTGCCAAATAAGATCCTTGAAGCTTCATTGTTTGTACATTTGTCTGCAGTGTTGTCAGCAAAGTATTCATTGAGCGATAATCATCGCGTTGCCATTCTTTTAATTGTAGCTGCTGTTGCATTTGGACAAGCGGCTGGCTTTCCGCCGTCATCAATTGGGCGACAATACTGTCAACATCAATGCCACTTGCCAAACCGCTAACCCGGCTCGTATTTGCTGTACCAATTAGACTATTGATCGAGTTAATTGACACTCCGCTTGAGCTTGTCGAACTTGTGGATGTCGTTGAAACAGTCATATGCTCACCTCATTTCGTCTATTTAAACTCGTTTATTAACAATTAGCCCTAGCTTTTCTGCAATCGCTGCATACATATCCATAAACTTCTTTGGAGGAATCTCACGAATAATTTTATGCGTTACGGCATCCTCTACCTGTACAAAATATTGATTTAATTTATCATGAAGCACATAATGCATTTCTGTCAATTGAGGATTAAGTAGTTTATTTGCCTCCGATACTAAATCATCTAGCTGTTTTTTTGTAAAAGAAGCATAAACTCTTGAATTTTTTGTGTTTGAATCTGAATTTTGATGATCTGTAATGGTGTTTGCACGTAAATCATCTTGCACTGACGAAAGCGGTGTGGTTACCTGATAGTTTTGTTCCGTTACCCCCATCGAACCATCAGCAATCATGTCAAATCCTCCCTAACTCATCCTCTAATTCTTCTATTATTTTTATCGGTTCAACGTAAGAAATGTTTAGATTGTATCAATAGAAAAAACAAAAGCGGCTCCCCATATGGAGACCCACTTTTGTTCGATTTATTACACAAGTTGATAACACATTGACAATTATCTCAGTAACTGAAGAACACCTTGAGGAAGCTGGTTGGCCTGAGCAAGCATCGCTTGAGCAGCCTGGTTCAGAATATTATTCTTCGTGAAGTTGCTCATTTCGGCAGCCATGTCAACATCCGCAATTCGAGATTGAGCAGATGTCAAATTTTGAGATGATGCACTCAGGTTATTAATTGTATGATCCAAACGATTTTGGTACGCACCGAGTTTTGAGCGCTCAGTTGAAACAGTTTGAATGGCACTATCAATTGTTGTAATTGCTGATTTGGCACTAGTGTATGAAGAAACATCAATATGATCGACGCCCAAATTTTGAGCTCTCATATCTCTAATTCCAATTCTCATATTTTGATCTTCATTTGCACCAATCTGTAACTGTAATCCTTCTCCACTTACCGCAATTCCGGAATTATCTGTAGCTGCAGTTAAGTTTTTATCGACAGTTAATTCAAACGCACCGACATCAACTTTACCATCGGTCGTAGTTTTGGTGACCGTTGTGGCTTGATTCGTAGTGGCATTAGTAATTGTATAATTTGCTGTGACACCAACATCAAATGACAATGTACCATTACCTGTTATTTTATTAGCAGCAATTGTCAACTTATTTGCACCAGCATTATTTAATACTACACCACCCGCCGCCGTCGTATCAACATTGTCTTGTGTATCTAAGACTGTACCATCTGATTTAGTGAAGGTTATTTTTTTGCCGCTAGTAGATCCATCTTCGACTTTAATTGAGTAAGATTGATTGACATCAAAGCCAGTACCAGCGCTTAGATCAATATCTGCGCTTGCAACACCCGTACCATTTGCAGCTAAATTCGCTGCATCTATACTCTTACTTGCAACAGTAAGATTATAGTTCCCTGTATCAGTATCAGTAACAACTTCAGCCTTAATTACTTTAGTATTACTAGCAGTCAAATTAACGCTCTGCGCCTGTGAACCATCCAGTAAATTTTTGTTGTTAAACTGAGTGGTATTGCCAATACGATTAATTTCACTAGTCAATTGGTCAATTTCTTTCTGAATTGCATTACGGTCTGAGTCAGTATTCGTGTCGTTCGATGCTTGAGTTGCTAATTCACGCATACGTTGAAGAATATCTTGAGTTTCATTTAGTGAGCCTTCAGCAGTTTGAATCAATGAAGTGCCATCCTGAGCATTACGTGTTGCTTGGTCAAGTCCACGAATTTGGCCTTTCATCTTTTCAGAAATTGCAAGACCTGCAGCATCGTCTGCAGCACTGTTAATTCTAAGGCCTGATGATAATTTTTGAAGAGATTTTTGCGTTGCATTGGTGTTTTTGCTTAAGTTATTGAGTGTGTTCAACGCAGCAAGGTTGTGATTGATAATCATAAATTATTTCCTCCTTGAATTATGAATTCCACGTCCATGTGGAAAATTATTAGGAATTGGGAAGGCGCCTTCCCAATTGCCTTACACTTTATTTATCGGCAGTTAGGATTTGATGTTTAGTCATCCTTCCAAAAAATTTCACCATAAATTCAGCATTTCATATATTTTTCCTTTATCTGCTTCCCCATTTTTTAGAAATACTTTAGGAATGCCTGCACCGTAAACACGAACATATTCTGATCCAAAGATATTGGCAACTCGTTGAAATGTTTCAGAGAAAGGTGAGTTTTTATGAGTTAAGCTAAGGCTTTTCAAATCATCACAATATAGCCATTTATCCGGATCCCTGTTCGCCAAAACCAATAACGGAACATTTTACTCGCTCTCTCCCATATTTCGTCGTGCGGCAAAAACATTACGATAAATAAAATCATCGTCTGGCATAGAATAGACTGCGAGTATAATGTGTTTTGTTTTTTCAATGGTGACTTTCATATCATTCTTGATTTTTTCAATTTGATAGTAATAGAGAACAATTTTTATATCCAAGATACTTTCCCGCGATTCAGTATCTCTTGTAGACTTCCTTCATCAATTATTTTACCACCAGAGTTTCCACCTTTCAGACCAAAGTCAATAATATAGTCTGCATTTTTGTGAATAAACTTAATATTGTGTTCAATAATTATCAGTGTATTACCCTCGTCAACTAATTTATTTAACACATTTTCCAGCCGCAGAATATCGCTTGCACTGAGACCAGATGTCGGCTCATCTAACAAAAAGATATTATTACTGCCATTTGGCTGACCTAGAGCTTTTGCTAATTTAATTCTTTGCGCCTCTCCACCCGACAAATTTTTCGACAACTGCCCAAGTTTTATATAATCCAATCCAATATCAATGAGACACTTTAGCATATATTCAATATATTTTTGCTTGGCAAAGAAACCATATGCTTCTGAAATATCCATATTCAACACGTCATTGATCGATTTCCCATTATATTTGACAGAGAGAATAAAGTCTTTAAATCTAGTTCCATTACACTCATCGCATGGTAATAGAATATTGGAAAAAAATGTACTGTCCATCTGCACATAACCACTACCTAAGCATCTTTCACACCGTCCTTCCTTACAGTTTAGACTAAAGAATGATGCTGAAAGATTATTTTCCTTTGCAGTCTTTGTATTTGCAAATAACTCACGAATATGCTGCCCAATTCCAAGAAATGAAATGACGCTTGATCTTATGTTTTTCCCTATTGGTTGCTGATTTACTGCATATACCTTTTCGTAGTTACCTTCGCATGAGAATATTTCACAATTATGGGGCATCTGGGCGTAAAGTGATTTATAGATCACTTCATTTAAGAGAGTCGTTTTCCCCGACCCAGAAACTCCGCTTATGATAGTAATTGCTTTCATTGGAATACTACAGTTTTGTTCTCGAATATTATTATAATTAGCTCGTTTGATATTAATCCATTTATCGAAATGGCGATGATTTATTTTCGTCATGGACATGTCTTCATAAAAATTTTTAATACCTTTAAATAAGACTTTACCACCTTTTGGACCTCCGCCAGGACCCAATTCAATACAGTAATCTACATTATTTAAAAACTGAGTATTATGCTCAATCGCAATAATTGTATTTCCTTTATCTACCAGCTTTTTCATGGTATGAATAATGTTTTGAATATTCTTGAAGTGTAGACCCTTACATGGTTCATCGAAAATATAAAGAATTTCCGTTAAAGAACAGGAAATTTGTTTAGAAAGCCTTAGGCGTTGAAGCTCACCACCTGAAAGAGATGGGATGGATCTATCTAGAGACAAATACTCTAGTTTTAAATCTAACATTGATCTAATTCTTGCCTTTAAGCTCTCTATCATTTTTTGCACTGAGTACAAACCGGATTCATTTTTATTGCTGTGTTCTGCTTTGCCTATCCATCGCAATATTTCTGGAAGTTCCAAATGCTCCACTTCACTATAATCACATTTAAAGATGTTGTATTGAAGCACATTAGCTTTTAAGCGTTTCCCACCACACAAGCTACATGTACAAGGTGATAAATATTTCTCAATCTGTTTGAATATCATTGGGGTTAAAATATGCTTTTCTTTTTCTCCAATTACAGTAATTGCACCCTGAAAAAATAAAGTTCGCTGACAATTTTTCTTTTTTGCTCGTGAATAATGCACAACATATTTTTCTGTTGTATCTCCATATAAGAGAAAATGAACGTCACTTTCAGGCAAGTTCCTTATTGGTATATCCATAACAATATGATGGCGCCTGCAGACTTGCTCAAGAAGTTTCATCTCAAAGCTTTCTTTTACACCTGAAAAAAAGAGAATACCACCTTCATTTAACGTTTTTGAAGGATCAGGAATTAATTTTTCCAAAGAAAACTTCTGAACCCATCCATTTCCTTTGCATAAAGGACAGTATCCATCAACATCATTTTTAGAAAAATTCCGTCCAGTAAGATTTGTATGATATTTTTGATTTACAAAGATGGAAAACAACACCCGCAGTGTATCTGCAATTTCCATAAATGTACTGACTGTTGACCGTGGATTTTGATTATAACAATTTTGATCCAAACTGATTGCAGGAACAAGATGCTGTATAGATTCAACCTTAGGTTTTGGAAGAATTTTTTGACTAAATGTCGAGGTTAACATATTCTCTGTGATTAGACGCATGCTTTCAGCATAAATAGTATCATAAACGAGTGAAGACTTCCCGCATCCAGAATCGCCTGTTACGGCGGTTACTGCATAATACGGGATAGATACACTAATATTTTTCAAGTTATTCTGGGTAGCATTAATGATTTCAATTTTTTTCATAACCACACCACTCACACGTTGATAGTCGATTAAATTCCTGGTATTTCAAATTCATTGTATTTATATCGAACTCTCCACGTCGATTAACGTTATCTGGTGGAATATGTGATGAAAGAACTTTTATAGCCTCCATGCCGATCATACTAGCAATTATTGAACACATCGGGCCAAAACTTCCAATCTTTCGATTTTTAGTGTCAAGTCTTTTAACAGTAAGGCCATCCAATGAATTTTTTTCCTTTAATTGTTCTTCAAAACAGTTGACACACGCACTCTCAAAAGGAATGACAGTTTGACCAATAAGGGATAAATGTAAGTTATAGCCTCCTCCCACTATATGTGGAATTCGTCTTTTCATACAATATTTTCCTACCCATCTAGAAGTTATATCAACATTTGGTTTATCAGCACAATTGATAATTAAGTCAACATTTTTTTCTCCAACGACAGCACAAAGATTGTTTTCTGTAAGATCCTGTTTAATCTCCAATACATGAATAGATGGATCAAAATGATTTATATATCTCGCTATCACTGTACTCTTGCTCTTTCCAATATCTGCTGCAGTAAAAGCAATCTGGCGATGAAGATTTGTAATGTCAACAATATCTTTATCCATTAAAATAAAATTAGAAACACCACTTTGAGCCAAGTTTAACGCAACCCAATTTCCTACCGCCCCTAATCCAATAATCATGACTGTTGATTTTCTTATATTTTTCCACATTTCCAATAATAATTCATCGGAGTGAGCATAATCTTCGAGAAAATGAATAATTCTACGATATTTAAAATAATCTTCACGATCTTTGACAAGTGCATCATTACTAATAATAGACTTTTCTTTTAAATACGACAGAAGTATTGCTAACTGCTGTTCTTCTCCTTGGAGATTATAGCACTGCACAATCTCGTTGAAACTCAAATTGCCGTCCAAATGTGTTACAATATTTTTAATCATAGGGCTCTTCACATGAATTTTAATAGATTTTCTCGTATTGGTTTTAAAAAATTCTAGAACATTACCACCTGAATCTACGATCGATACTGAAGATCGAAGTTTATAATTCATGATCAGCACCCCCACAAATTTTACAATTTGGATCCTTTGAAGGCGTTAAATTAAACAATTTCATCCCGTTGAAAAGAAATTCCGCACGTGGCTTATATGCTACTTTCATGTCCTTCAATCCACAGATATATTTAATTATTTCAATACAAGCAAAAGAGGACGAAAATAAAGACATTGCTGCTAGCCCCCCCATCTCTTTTTCTCTGTTTTTTATTGGATGGTGTTCTGGTTTCCAATCCGATAGTACTCTTTCAAAATATGTGGAATAGCAGCCAGCACATGGTGTAATATACGGGATTATCAATTCACCAGTACTTGCAAGATGAGCGTCAAAGCCTCCAGCTATATAATGTGGAAGCTTTATTGGCACACAGTTTTGAGAAATCAGGTTAGCTGTATAGCCTAAATACGGCTCATCAGCAGCATCAATTAAAAAAGTCGCTTTTTTCAAAATTTCACTCAAATCGGCATTGGGATGTAACCATTGATAGGATATGTATGTCTTAATAGCTGGATTTATCGACTTTATGTAATCAGCTAAGCTTTCAACCTTTTTATCCCCGACACTTTCTTGTTTGAAATAAACATGGCGCGAGCAGTCACTTTCTTCCACTACATCTGGATCAATAAGAATAAAAGTACCTACACCTGCCATTGCTAGTTGAACCGCTAAATTTCCACCAACAGCGCCGCATCCCCAAATAGCCACTACAGAATTAAGTAACTTTTTCTGAGCTTTTTCAGCAGCAAGTTCACTACTAAGAAATTCCGAAAAGTAATTGATTTGACGATTAAAGCGTTTTAATTCCGAAGAACTGAGTATATGTTTTTGTGATTTTTCAATAATTAATCCCGATTTTAATAAACAATTAAAAAATGTGGAAAAACCTTTTCTTGAAATTGTTCCGTTTTTTAAGCAGTATGTATTGTAAATATTCTCAATATTATTAATACCATCAATTATTTCAATAATATGAACAGAGCCATTACTTACCCGAAATTTTTTCTTTTGCCTAGTATTCATAAAATAGGCAACAATATACGTTTCATCCACTAAATATATATCAACTGAATCCTTTATTTTATAAATTTTTCCCCAATCCACCCTACTCATTCCCCTTTTCTAAAATATACTTTCTAATCGAAAGATACTCATTTTTTGAATTCAGTATCAAAGAATCTATCAGATCTACACTTAAAAGTTTTCCGAGAAAACCTATTTCTTGCGTTGATTTAATGTCGCTTTGTGTTGGGGTAAGTGAAGATCCTAAATGATTGTGTGCTATGTAGAAATGTCTAGCGTTCAAAAGGAGAGCAATTTTAAATAGTTCTGAAGGATCTATCAAAACTTTATTTGCAGTTCCAATCCCAATTATACTACACCCAATAGGATAATAGTCGTAGTCCAAAAACAAAGCACAGAAACGTTCTGTTGTAGACTTGCCAATTTGATTCTCAAAAAAGGGGAAAGCCGAATCACAATCAGGAATATGATCATTACAAATTCGTTTTCCATTGTCTTTCAAACAAAGATGTACTTCAGAAATCTCCATATAATTATCCCCCTAAAAATCAGAAAAAAGGCATCCTTTGGATGCCTTCTGTAAAAATTTGTCATCAATATTGAATAATACCGCCATTTGCCTCCAAAAAAGCTTCCCAAGAATTTTCCGTCTGAATTTTGCATGTAGGTCCATGATCAGTACAATACGTAGTACAACAGCCCGATGGACCATTAGTATGACAATTTGACGAATTTTCGAAAGCAACATCCTCAGATATTTCTTCAAACACCAAATCCTCAGTCGTATTTTTGCAATCCATATCGTAACCTCTCTCCTCACAATTATCTATGAACATTTTACCAGATTAGTCAAAAACATCAATAATATTCGCAAAATATGCACAAACATACTTAATAAATTAAATGCTGAATTATTCTAAATCAATGTCTATTTTTAGCCCTCCTAGTATCATGATTAGATCCTCAAAGTTTCTCAAATGAATGACCTCTTTCTTCTATTTTGCCCATTCTATTCAGTAGTTATTTCCCGATTGATTCTATCCATTTCACTTTCAAGCAATCTAATATAATCTTCAAATCCTTGCAACAATCTTTGTATATCATCTGTGGAAAGTTCCATTTTGCTAGTCCATTGAATTAATGTCCTTCTTTCGATTTGTTTACCAATTTTATCGATTTCATTGAACAAAGTATTCCCATTATTTGTATCAAGACCTCTGGCTTCCAAGAAGTCATAAATTTCCCTGAGATATCGATCAACAGCTTCTTGAGCTTCCTGCTTTTTTCGATCGATCACATTGTTCTTTGTAAGTGCAGCTGTTGCGACAGTTGCCACTGCTGCAAAAACAGCAATCGGAGGAAATACATTCAACATTGCGTAACCAAGCGTATGCCAACCAGCTGCCAAACCAACTGTTCCAATTATTGCTGAACCAAGAGATGCGCCAAGAACTTGTTCTGAAGCCTCCATCTGGTGCTGTAATTTGAAAACATCCTTAGTTATAGCCTCGAACTGATGGTTCCTATTTGAATAAAAAACAGTTGTACTTGCATCAATCGTTTTTTTCCATTTCTTTTTATACTGTTCGAAAGCCTTATCAATAATAGTATTTAATTGGATAATTATTTCATTTTGAGGTAACCTTTCTTGTAAAATTTTTTCGAGAATCCGTCGTTCATCTATCGGAGAATCATTTTTTATTATTTTTTCATTTGTTGGCAGTTTGTTAATCGCTGCAACAGCTTTGTTGCGAAAAATAGATAATGGTTTTTTAACGCCATCAGTAATACTGCTATACCATGAAATCTCGTCTTCTATATCCTTTTTAATGACAATTAGTTTTTGATTGAAAAACAAGCGAATTTCATTTGTGATATCTTTTTTAAAATCATCATCAAATTCTGCAGATTCTCGAAGAAGATTATTGTATGCTTGATTGAAGCTATTGACCTGATCTAGATAATTTCCTTTGAGTAGTGAAGACTTTTCTTTTAAATCATTTAACTAAAACTTGAAACATCAAAAATAGTCCTTAACCCTTATCAAATAAGGGGTTAATGCAAAAATAAAAGCATGAACACCGACAACTCGGTATAATTGAAGTGTCGAGTCCCAATTAATCGAGGAGAGTGTTCATGCCATGAAAATTATATCACGAAACAACCATCCATCTCTTGGAATTTTAGCTTCAGTACAATCATTTTTTGTTCGATTTCACTTGGCTCAAATTGCGCGGGCTTCAAATGTCACAAAGGCAAAGGGTGTTCCCTTTCACGTACTGTTCTGCTATTTGCTCAGCACAATTTTTTCAAACAAGTCTACCTATCGTGATTATCTGAACCATCAGGATCAGCTAAGTTTCTCGGATAAGACCTTCCGGAACCTGCTCAACACGGGCAAGATTAACTGGCAAAAATTCCTGATTATGCTCTGTCGTCAGATCATTCAGTTCATCAAACCCTTGACGGATCAGACGCGTCGGAATGTGTTCATTGTCGATGATTCCATGTACGAGCGTGCCCATGCGAAGCGAGTGGAACTATCAGCGTTTCAGTTCGACCATGCCAAACATCGGCATGTGCGCGGCTTTCGTTTTCTCCAACTGGGTTGGAGTGACGGCAACACCTTTCTTCCGGTCACCTTTTCCCTGCTTTCTGGACGGAACCAGGTCTGTGGCGTGAACTCGGCCGATGGCCGAACCCATTCCGGAAAGCGTAAGCTGCAGGCCCAGCGTAAAGCGACCGATGTGGTTCGTGAACTGCTTTCATCCGCCCTAAATCAGGGTGTCCACGCTTCGTACGTCTTGTTTGATTCATGGTTTTCAAGTCCCAAGATGTTTCACCAACTGCGTGAGATGAAGCTTCATACCGTTGCCATGGTGAAACGATCGAAAAAAATTTACTATCGATCCAACGGTCAACTGATGGATGTCAAAGACATCTTCAAGACTCAGAAAAAACGTCGTGGTCGTTCACGCTATCTGCTCTCTGTTACTGTTGAAGCAGTTGTTGCAGGGGAAAAAGCCCTCCCACTTAAATTGGTTTTCGTCCGCAACCGCCGGAAACGCAAGGAATACCTGGTCTTAGCCGCAACAGATCTTCAGCTTTCTGAAAATGAAATCATTCAGCTTTACGGAAAGCGCTGGTCAATTGAGATGTACTTCAAAATGTGTAAACAGTATCTCCGTCTGGCGCGCTATCAAGGGTTATCTTATGACGGCATCTTTGCACATACGGCTTTAGTTGCCATGGGCTACTCACTTCTTGCCGTACAGCACCGCGAACAAGCCGACGATCGAACTATCGGTGAACTTTTCTACCTGATGGTCGATGAGCTCGCTGATGTCAATTTTACCGAAGCCATCCAACAATTGCTTGATCTGTTTCTAGAAGCTTTTGAAGATGAGTACGTTCTATCTGAGAAAATCGTCAATCAGATCATCGAAAAGTTTCTTGAAAAGCTGCCTACCAGATGCCGGCAACAGCTGGTAAAGGCGGCATCCTGAACTATTTTCTTCATGGAAACCGCAGATCTGTCATGGGATTGGAATGGTTTTTCAACTTTCAAGTTTTAGTCATTTAATCTGAAGTATAATTCAACCGAGGTCACAGCATTGTATAATAAATTAATTTTCGGCTGTAATGCCTCATTAATTTTTTTGGAGATTTGTTTTTTTGATTCTACAGCTAGGTTTTCAATGACATTTATAATTTGCATTTTATTTTTGACTCGCTCATCAACTTGTAAAACTGTATCTGGATCATATGGCGTAACAAGTTCTATTATATTCTCAAGTTTTTGTAAATTGACATTCATTGTTTTTTGCGGATATTGCTTACCTTGATAAATCTTTGAAATAATTTCCTGTGAATTTAATTGATCAATAAAGAAGACATGTTTGAAGAAATTTCTTCTTTCAGTATCATCCCATTTACTAAGCGTTGAATTAAATCTATTGTTAAACTCATTTAATGTCGCACTCATAAAAACAAGGCAGTAACCAATGTTTTGATAAATATTTTGCGACAATGTTGATTCAATAAACCGAGATAATTCATCATGATGTACTTTAGCCTGGCCTAAATATTTTTTCAGGTCGCCTTGCTTTGTTGTAAAAACTCCTGCTGTATTAACGTATTTAAATATAGATAACGAAACATTCTTGATCTCAATAATGTAAAACCCTTGTGATGGAGAAATATAGAGAAAATCTGGGTTATGCTCCCCAAAATTGGGATTGTGGATAAGATAATCATCATGTCCCAAATATCTACTGAAACTATTTAAAAAGTTTAATTCCCCTCTATCTCCCTTCAGTTTTGTTCCTGTGGACCTTCTCACATTTTTCTTTAATATATCTTCACCGATCACATGTCCCATAACAGCACACCCTCATAAGCAAATTTAGATATCTATTCGCTAGAATTCGACAAAATGGTTGGGAATCCTTCATTAATACTCTAATTGATCTTATTTTTTAGACTTGACGTTTTGGCAGAATCCTCGCAAAATTTCCTATGAGAATATTGTACAGAGTAGAATTTCAGGTGATTGTATGACGAAACGAAGAAAAATCATCGGCGGCTTCTTGCCGCTTGAACTGCCGGAAGGTGTGGAATATCACGAGCGCGCGGTTCATTTGAATAGCGCCCGTTATGCGTTGGAGTATTTGCTGCGAATTAAAAACTATAAAAAGATTTATCTACCTGCCTTTATTTGCGAGAGCGTTCTACAGCCAATCAAGCGGTTGAATTTGACGTACGTTTTTTATCGAATGGATCCGCATTTTATGCCGATGCTTGAGCGCGAGCTGGAGAATGATTCTTGCTTGCTTTATGTCAATTATTTCGGTGTGAACCGTGCAGTTGCTGAGGCAGTCAGCCGCTGCTTTAAACACGTAATCATCGACAACACGCAAGCTTTCTTTGAGCAGCCGATTGCAGGCACGAACACGATTTATTCCGCGCGCAAATTTTTCGGGGTGCCGGATGGTGGATATTTGTATACGGATAGCGCTAAGCGGCTGAAACTTGCGCCAGACACGTCTTATTACCGTTGTGACGGCTTATTGAAACAAATTGATCAGGGCCATGATTCTGCCTTGCCATTATTTGTGGAAAATGAAGACTATCTCAATCAATGCGGGATGAAGGCGATGGCGCCACTGACCCGCCGACTTTTACAGAGCATCGACTACCCGCGAATGCTTGCGAGCCGAAACGAGAATTTCCGTTTTCTACATGAGGTGCTTGGAAAATACAACACGCTTACGATTTTTGGTAAAACGCTGAACGGACCGCTTTGCTACCCGTTTCTGGTGGATCATGGCGACGTGTTGAAAGATGTGCTGCTCAAAAATGGAGTCTACGTGAATGATTACTGGGACGAAGTTCTGCCTCGCGTACCTAAAGAGAGTTTTGAATACCAGTTGTCCAGAAATCTAGTCCCGTTGCCGATCGATCAGAATTGTAGCCAATCAGAGATGCAGGTTATCGTGCAGATCATCGATCGTTTTCTCAAGGACTCTGTTTAAACCACGGAAAAGGGTGCTTGGTTTAGGTGCCAGCTGGCGCTGTTCTATTACGCCTGCACTTCCTCAAGCACGGATGTCCGACGATTTTCATAAACTGCTAAAAAAAACGGAGTGGGTTACTTATGACTGTCTGGATCGACATCTCGACAGCGCGCCATCAATTGAAGCTGATGAATGACCGGGCGCTGATCAAAATGTATCTGATTGCGGTCGGCAAAATGCTGACACCGACGCCTTCTGGAACCTACACGATTATTAATAAGCAGGCGAATCCCGGCGGTCCGTTCGGCGTGCTCTGGATGGGGCTGTCGCGGCCGCATTACGGCATCCACGGCACCAATAATCCGGCGTCAATCGGTCGTGATGTCTCGCATGGCTGCATTCGCATGCACAATGCCGATGTGCTCGAATTGTCGGCATATACGCCGGTCGGCACTTCCGTGTCTATACACAGATGAATTTTTTGACGACTGATCGATAAACTATGTTTAAATTTCATGTGGTTTTTCTGACGAAAAGGCAATGTGTACTGGCGCCTTGCGGAAACATCTTGCCCGTCGCGTCGTTGACCGTCCGGAAGGGGATCTGTTTTTCCATCCGACCTTCGTCGTCACCAATATAGTCTTCCAGTCAACAGGGGCATCAAATTCTATCAGAACTGGGGAACGATGGAAATCCTGATACAGGAAAGCAAAGGAGGCTTCGCCTTTGACCAGCTGAGAGCACCCGATTTGAAGCCAACGCGACTAAGCCGCAGAGTTCCTATGCCTTTATATTCAATCATTTTTCTCACCCCCCAATTTTTTTATAATTCGCTGCATCTTTTTGCACCGTTGTGTGGTCCTTCGTCATTTCCTCTGCATCGTGTACAATAACTTTGGATGCCATCTTTGTTCTTTCGAGTAACCCTTTTTTCCGTGGTACCGAATGCCTCGGAGTAAGGATAATAGATATGCTCGTTACCATCATTTGTCGAACAACGCGGACAAGATTTAAATTCTGGTCTAGATTGAGCTTCATTTAGTGGTTTTCCGCAATACGCGCACAATTGTGACATTTATAGTTTCCTCCACATCTATCTTTTTTTATCATTTTATTACCTTATTCAAACTCTTCTCTTCTACATCTAAATCAACGGGCAGTTCACTGATACAGCCGGTCACTCCAGATTTCGTCTGTCCAATTCCACATCAGCAAGTTCGCCATATGTTTCAGCAATAGCAATAACCATCAAATAACGATCTTTGACATAATCTATTAGCAGCTACATGGTAAATTCGACAAAATTTTAGAATATCCTTCACTATCTGATCTTTTTAAGAAATAAATTGGTTTAAAGCGGGAATTAATTGGATTGATGCGGGTTAAATAAAGTATTCTTGTCGAGGAATGACGCATGATACAAGCGCATCAACAGATAACGCTTTTCTGACTACACCCTTTTTGTTTATTGTTCACGTCCGTCAATTCTTTGTAATAATCGATTAAGTTGCATTAAGGCAGCATACCACTATCTTAAGAACGAATCGACTAAAATATAGACGCGTCTCCGCGTTTTGCTATATAATTATATGTGTTCGACAACCCCCACTAATGGAAGAAAGGAGCGCGCAGGATGACCGAAGAACTCGAGCTAATTCTAGCCGAAATGAGGCAAGGTTTTAAAGAAGTAAATCAAAGGTTCGACGCAATTGATCAAAAATTTATTGCTATTGATCAAAAATTTATCGCGATTGATCAGAAATTTGCTGCCATTGATCAAAGGCTTGATGGAATTGATCAAAGACTTGATGGTGTGGATCAAAGACTTGATGGCATTGATCAAAGGCTTGATGGCGTGGATCAAAGGCTTGATGGTATTGATCAAAGGCTTGATGGCGTGGATCAAAGGCTTGATTGTATTGATCAAAGACTTGATGGCGTGGATCAAAGGCTTGATGGTATTGATCAAAGACTTGATGGCGTGGATCAAAGGCTTGATGGCATGGATAATCGCTTAGATCGCATCGAGAAAAAAGTGGATGGCATTCAAAAGCAAGTGGCTAAAAATTCAGAAGCCCTAACCGAATTGAAAGTAAAAATTGAAGAGCAAACAACGGTCCTGACCACCCTATCGATGCGCTCAATCACCCAGGAAGGCGAAATAAGAAGTCTGAAGCAAGTGCGAACTCTATAATCGTATTCATCCTTAGTAAAGCGCAATTCAATCGGATCAAACAGATTCGAAACCCACGGCCTCTACATCACCCATGCAACACCACCTCATTTTTTAATTTTTCGATACACAAAACACGCGCAAAAAAATCTCGCTCAAAAATGGTCTACTCATTGAGCAACCATCCCTCGGAAGAGATGGCTGCTCAACTTTCTTGCATATTACAATTCACCGAGTTTGAAGCTGAAACACGGAACCCCGAACTCTATTTCGTTTCTGATTTCTTAATTGAACCCGGTGACAAAGGAACCTGCCGCTTCTATGAATCTGACAAAAAAATCGACATTTTGCTTGAAATAATAAAGGACGATTATGAGCAGGCCGGACCGTATTGCATCGGTTGTGGTCGCGGCATGATCAGCTTCTTAAATACGATAAACAGCGATGAGAACGGAACGCTTTTTGATGAGGAAGAAATAAGTAGTCCATCTGAGGCGGCTGATGTGCTGAACGAATTCCTGGATTACTATCGAGAGGGTGAGGAGCGTGAACCCCTTCAATTTTCCGTTAAGCCCGAGGATGAAGCGGATTGGCAATATCTTGTTCATCAGGCGCTCAATTTCGCCGATCTTGAGCCCTGGCAATGGATTAATTCGGATCAGATACTCGTTCTCGATCTTCCCAATTATTCGGAACGCCTCTATTGCTGCATTCTTGGACAGATGAGCAATGAATACGGGGTCGCCATTTACGTCGGTGATCAGGGGCTGCAACTGATCCATCGTCTTTTTTCAGATACGGAGGCACTCGACCGGCCACCGCTCGCATCTGTCTTTAATCTTTCATTATGCAGACCGGGAACATTTCCTGATGAAGATCGGGCGCTTTTTTCCATCCTACAAATGGACACTGAGCTTGAGAGCCATTGGCCGATGCTTCGCGTGCAGAAGCCTGGGTACATGCCATGGCTTCCTCAGGGCGAAGAAATTTCTCTGTTTGCGACGATTCTTGAAAAATTGAGTCAAATCGCACACGACTATCAGAATCGGGCAGAAGAATTCCCGTATTATTCACATGATACATGCTTTTATCGGAAATATACTGTCGATGGTCAAGATGTGGAAACGCCGGTTGATGACAAAATCGTACCCGTAGTAAGCGATCGTTACGAATGGAAAGACAGCGAGCCCTGGGCAAGTAAGCTTGAACTGCAAAAAATTAAGAAAACAACGCGACAGAATAAAAGCTGGATCGAAGTTGGCGGCATCTTTGCGCCATTTTCCGTTGCGCAACAGGAATCCGAACAGCCCGTTTTCCCATGGATGCAGCTTGCCGTTGAACACAGCAGCGGTCAGCCTCTGCATTCTGATCTCATCGATGACGTGCAAATAGTCGGTAAACAAGAGCCTTTTAGTCAATTTGCTCAGGATTTTCTGCTTCAGACAATTGAAAAAGCCGGCCAACGCCCAAGCGGCATTCTTGTGAACCAACAGGAGCTCTATCATTCCCTGCGCCCTTTATGCCGAAAGCTCGGTATCATCTGCAATTTATCAAAGCATCTGCCTAAAATCGATGACGCTTTGGATGAAATTCAATACGAACTGGAGAATGAATCGGCGTACGAGTAAGGCGATTTGCGTTTCATATCAAAATTTCAGTGCACAGGTCACGCTTTTTGAAGCCCATGAAAAATAATAGGCAGCTGAATGGCAGAACATATAGCGTTTTGATTTAATTCTACTTGACCATCACCCCAACCGCCTGTTTCACAGGGCGGTTTGTTTTTAGGCGAATCTTAATGAGAAAAATCATCTAAGACTTACCATCGGCGGCTTCTAATCGACTAAAAATCACAGAATCTTAAAAATGCAGCTCAATGAAAGCCTTTACTTTTTCCAATCGTTCAGACACAATAAAAAAGGAGAATAATAGAAACTTGACGAGGTGCATGGCATAATGACTCAGATCGAAGAATTTGATAGAAACGATTTGCATTTTTTCCGTTTAAAAGATGAATCCGATTATGTGGATATTTGCCCGGAACGCGGCGGCATCGTCACGGCTTTTCATGCCGATAACGAGGATCTGCTGTTCATGAATGAAGACACGCTGTTCGACACGAGCAAAAATGTCCGCGGCGGAATTCCTGTGCTCTTCCCGATTGCTGGACAATTGACGGACAAGCAGTACCAATGGAATGAAAAAAGCTATTCGATGGCCAATCACGGGCTTGTCCGCACGCGGCCGCTTCAAGTCGTGGGCAACGAAACAAATGAGCGATTCGCTGAATTGACGCTGTCTTTTAGCAGCAGCGCAGAAACACGTGCCGCTTACCCTTTTGATTTCGAGATGCTGCTGATGTATCGACTCGCTGATGGAAAACTGAGCATTCAGCAGAAGATCTTCAATCATTCTGCCGAAGCGATGCCTGTGTATCCGGGCTACCATCCTTATTTCGCGATTCAGAATAAAACGCTCACGGTAGCGACAAAGGCAACCGAATACTTGGATTATAACGACCAGCAAATCAAGCCATTGAACGGCGCGATTCAGATGGACGGGCTCAAGGAATCGGTTGTTCTTGCCGACGGCGCCGTAACCACTTCCTTTAATGCCGATAAAAATCTGGTCGTTGAAGCTGACGATGCCTTCCGCTACACGGTTCTCTGGGTCGAAGGTGATCAACCGTTTGTCTGCGTTGAACCGTGGACAGCGAAAACCAACACATTCAATGAAGCACCGGACAATGTCTTGCTCGTTCAACCGGAACAGCCAAAAACACTGACCGTTTCCTTTCACCTTGAAAATCGATAAAAGTGAGAAAAAGCTCTGGGATGGCAAATACGCTGTCCCAGAGCTTTTTTATATAGAAACAAGCGGTGCACGATAAGTGACCTTCTTTAGCTACACTGCCTATTGGAACAATCTCTTTTCTTTAGCATCTGCGTGACTTGAAGAAAATAGATAGATCGTAATTGACACCCAAAGAAGAATAAGTGAAAACCATTGAACAAGTGAAATCGATTCTTTAAAAATCAACCATCCGATCAGGAAAGCGATTGAAGGTGTGATATATTGAATAACCCCAACTGTAGATAAGGACAATCTTTTTACGCCTTCAGCAAACCAAATTAGTGGCAGGGCTGTTACGATTCCCGCTCCGATTAATAGAATGGCAATCGGATAAGCATCTGTGCCAAATGATGCGGTACCCTTTATTTGTAGCATCAATAGATAAACAAGCGCTGCCGGTGTACCGATTAATGTTTCGTAACCCATCGCGACAAGTGCATCTAATCGAATACATTTTTTTGCATAACTGTAGACTCCGGACGATAAAGCAAGCGATAACGCAACCCAAGGGATTTGACCATATCTAACTACCAGCAAAGCCACACCGAGTAAAGCAATTAAAAATGAGATCGATTGTCCTAGTCCACATTTATCTCTCAATAAAATAACACCCAATAAAATGCTAATCAGCGGGATCATATACATACCAAGACTAGCTTCAATAACTTTTCCGTGGTTCACAGCCCAAATAAAGATTACCCAATTCGCACTGATTGCAAGGGAAGCTATCAATATAAATAAAAATTCCTTTTTATAGTGATAAAAAAATTTAAGCCTATAAACAAATAGATGAAGTTTCTGTTTCTGAAAAAAGATGATCGCCATTGTGAATACGAAAGACCACCAGATCCGGTGTGCTAAGATCTCAAAAGCCGGTACACTACCCAATGCCTTCCAATATAAAGGTAAAAATCCCCACAAAACATAGGCAGAAGACGTATAAAGTACCCCGCCAAGAGGGGTACCTCCATTGGGTTTATTCATTAACGCGCTTGCCTAATATGACTAAATCTCTCTCAATGCCATCCAATTCTGCAATCTTCGGATAAGCGCCCCATTTTTCAAAGCCCAAACGTTCAAAAAGGTGGAGACTCGGGCTATTGTGGCCAAAGATAAAAGCCAGAATCGTTTTGATACCGAATTCATGACAATGATCGATGGCATAGTTCACAAAATCAGTGCCCAGCCCCCTTCCGCGAACGCTCGTATCAAGATAAACGCTTATTTCCACGGTTGCCTGATAGGCAGGACGTCCATAAAAAGTGCTTAAGCTGAGCCAGCCACAGACTTTTCCATCCTGTTCGGCAACCCAAAGTGGACGATTCTCGTCTTCATAATGCGCATCAAACCAAGGTTTACGTTCTGCGACAGTGACCGCTTCCATATCCGCCGTTACCATTCGACCGGGTATCGTTGAATTATAAATAGCCACTATAGTTGGTAAATCGCTTAATTTTGCCTCACGATACGTAATCTGATCGGCCATTTAATCCATCTCCTCATGCTGCTTTGTTTTTCAATATTTATTTTAAAAGTCGCCATAGGAACTGTAAAATTGAACTTATTAACTCTTTGCCATAGAATAAAGTTATGGCAACAGGCGACATAATCCGACAGGGGACAGCAGGACATGACGATTCAACAATTTCGCTATTTAGTAGAAATTTCCAAGCACGGTTCAATCAGTAAAGCCGCATCTGCTCTTTACGTCACACAGCCCAGTATCAGTAAAGCCGTGCACGATCTGGAAGCTGAGTTAGGGATTACTATCCTTGATCGAACGAATAAAGGCGTTGTCTTCACAAAAGATGGGACAGAATTATTATTCTACGCGAAAATGCTTCTGGAACAAATGGAATCCGTCGTCTATCATTTTAACAGAGAGAAGGCAACGGACTTAACAAAGCTTTCGATTTCCTCGCAACACTATGGCTTTGCTATCGAAGCTGTAGCAAATCTGATGGATTACTTTGCCGATCGGAAATATGAGCTGACGATTCGCGAGGGGAAGACGAGCGATGTAATCAATGACGTGTACGCAAGTAGAAGTATCCTTGGTATTTTATCCCTGACCGATTTAAATAAGAATTTTTTTAAACGCTATTTTATCGCAAAATCACTCATGTTCACACCCCTCGTTTCGCTGCAACAACACGTCTTTCTGCGAAAAGAGCATCCCCTGGCTGATCGCCAATGCATTACTTTGGATCAGTTAAAGGACTATCCTTATCTGACCTACCAGCGGGACGACGTACTGCTTCATTTTGCCGAAGAAGCTGTCAATCTGGACACGATCAGCAAACTGGTCTATCTGAAGGATAGAGGCGCCATGAATAATCTCCTGTCACACACAGATGGCTACAATCTGGGAACAGGCTGTATCGTCAACAATTACATGAACCCCAATATTATTTCCATACCTTTGGAAGGAAGCAGTTTGATTCAAGTCGGCCTGGTCCAACGAAACGACGTATTTTTGCCCGAAGAGCTTCTGGTCTATATTGACTTTTTGAAAGTGGCCTTGGAAAAATCTACGCCGAAAGACGAATAAAGCAAGCGTAAGAGCCCTTTTAAAATATCCCCTATCAAGGACAAAAAAGAATAGGCAAACTTCAGAAATGATCCAGAATAACTCCAAAAATGGAGCGAAGGCGTGTAATGTTGCATGAACAGCGTGCCAGCATGCCACCCAGACTTTTGCCTGTTCGAGAAGGCTCTCGGCAAGCGAGCAGCCGAAGCGCATTTAAAGCAAAATAAGGATAGGTCATTTTTTTCATGTAATAGACGAAGTTTGAAAAAACTGACTCAATCAAATTCAACTCATAATATGCAAAAAAAGCCATTAAAAATGTTATAACGCCAATAGAGGCTACTTAGTATTTACCGAACTGGATTAATTTCTACTACATAGAAATGGGTGCGTTTGATGAACAAAGCGTCTACAAAACAATTATGGTCCAAAAATCTTGTTGTCCTATGGTTTGGTGTTTTTATGACGGGAATGGGTATGAGTGAAATCATGCCGTTTCTATCACTCTTTATAGATCAGCTCGGTTCCTATAATAAACAGCAAACGACTTTTTATACAGGAATTGTGTTTGCTGTATCCTTTTTAGTGATGGCTCTAGTATCGCCAATTTGGGGGCGATTGGCTGATAAAAAAGGCAGAAAATTGATGTTGCTTCGCGCATCATTAGGGATGGCGGTGGCATTTTTTTTGATGGGCTTTGTGACGAACGTATGGGAACTTATGCTTCTTCGAGCCGTTCAAGGCGCATTGGGCGGCTATGTATCGAATTCAAACGCATTAATTGCTTCGCAAACACCAAAAGAACATGCCGGGCGTGCGCTCAGTATCTTAGTTACGGGTATCACTGCCGGCACATTATTAGGTCCCCTATTGGGAGGAATTTTAGCGGGGGTATTTTCCTATCGACTGACATTTCATATTACCGGAATCATCATGCTTTTCGTTTTTATCTTTACATATTTTTTCGTTAAGGAAGGTTCAGTCGACCATAAATCAGCCACGATATCCCGCGCATCAGCAACACCAATTGTTCTGCGGGATATTATTAAGAATCGCTTTCTGTTCTTTTTAATTTCAACAACGATGCTTGTTCAAGTCGTGAATATGTCAATCAATCCTATTCTCAGTTTATTTGTGAAAGAACTCGTTAACCCGAGCAGTGCGAGCTCAATCACTTTTATAGCAGGCGTTGTTGCAGCGATGCCTGGAATTTCAACAGTCATTGCCGCACCGATGTTTGGAAAATTAGGCGATAAAATAGGGACTCAAAAATTGCTAGTTTTCGGATTTATCTTGGCCTCAATTATTTTTTTCCTAACCTCATTTGTTTCAAATATAGTGCCGCTCATTATATTAAGATTTTTTACAGGGATATCCGATGCAGCCATGTTACCATCGGTTCAGACTCTCTTGTCCAAAAATACAACGGAAGAACATACAAGCATCGTGTTTTCTTACAATCAAAGTTTTCAATCGATAGGCAGCGTCCTAGGACCACTAACTGGATCAATAATCGCTTCCTTGTTTGACTATCAAGGTATTTTTATCTTTAGTGGCTTTTTGATGTTATTAAATCTTCTCATTTTCTGGGCAGTAGCGATCAAAAATAAGCCTTATATTAAAGAACGGTATCACTGAGTATTGCTTGTCGATGCCGGACGCTACCCTGCTGACATTAGCTCTCTCCCTTTTTCGGTTCGGCCTAACTTTTGCCCGGTTCGGTCTAACTTTTGCCCGGTTCGGTCTAACTTTTTCGGTTCGGCCTAACTTTCTCCTGTTTCGGCCTAAACTTTGCCCGGTTCGGTCTAACTTTTCTTGCCTTCGGTCTAACTTTTTCGGTTCGGCCTAACTTTTCACGGCTTCGGTCTAACTTTTGCCCGGTTCGGTCTAACTTTTTCACGGTTCGGTCTAACTTTTCACGCCTTCGGTCTAACTTTTTCGGTTCGGCCTAACTTTTTCCTGAGTCGGCCTAACTTTTGCCCGGTTCCGCCTAACTTTTTCGGTTCGGCCTAACTTTCTCCTGTTTCGGCCTAACATTTGCCTGGTTCGGCCTAACTTTTCTTGCCTTCGGTCTAACTTTTTCGGTTCGGCCTAACTTTTCACGGCTTCGGTCTAACTTTTCACGGCTCCGGCCTAACTTTTCACGGCTTCGGTCTAACTTTTCACGGCTCCGGCCTAACTTTTTCCCGATTCGGTCTAACTTTTCATGAATTCGGTCTAACTTTTTCCCGGTTCGGTCTAACTTTTCACGGCTTCGGTCTAACTTTTCGGTTCGGTCTAACTTTTTCCCGGTTCGGTCTAACTTTTCTTGCCTTCGGTCTAACTTTTTCGGTTCGGCCTAACTTTTGCCTGAGTCGTCCTAACTTTTTCGGTTCGGCCTAACTTTTGCCTGGTTCGGCCTAACTTTTTCGGTTCGGTCTAACTTTTTCGGTTCGGCCTAACTTTTCACGCCCTCGGTCTAACTTTTTCGGTTCGGCCTAACTTTTTCCCGATTCGGTCTAATTACGACCTCCTCTCTGCTCAATCATCGCCCTGTTCCCGCTTCCATGCGACAAAAAAGCCGCACATCCGATTTTGCTCGGGACGCGCGGCTTTACCTATTATTGAAAGGTTTTAATCTGATCAATCTCGCGGCTGAGTTCGAAACGGCGCTGCTTCAAAGCGAAGAGTTTCAGAGACAAGCCCTTGTCCTGATCTTCGCCGCGATGCATTCTCTGAAAGATCAGCAGAATCTGCCGATTAATCTCGATAAATTGCTGCTGTAATTCTCTTTTCTGTTCGCCGAACAAGTCTTTGCCTTCAAGAATGGCAACGAGTTTTCTTTTTATATCAATCTGCCAATCGCTATCGTTCATCGAACTCGCGATGCGATAGAGATCGAGATAATCATCAAGTAAACGTTTCTTTTCTCTCGTGTTCATGCCACGACCTCCTTAATTTTCTCCCAAGGCTCTGTTAAAGTCGACTGTTGTTTCTCATCACTGATTGGCTATGTGTTTGCTTGCCAAAAGTCTCGTGGCTAATCAACCCAGCCGTCACGAGGCTCCTGAGCATTGCCTTTTTTTCAGAAAAACAACATGAAACAAAAATATAGCCTTTTTCAAAAGTTACGATGCTTTTCCTAGCACCTGCATCCGAACCGCGTGAATGAAAGTCTGCGAAAAAGAACGATTAACGTTATTTATTTTGTTACAGTTTACCTTCGTTCTGTAAAACTGTCAACGGCTATTGCCTATGCACCAATAATTTCCGCTTCAGCCCTCCAGGACAAGCCGCGCTTTTTTATACGTCCGCAGCATCCGTTTGGCATACGGCATAAAACGGATGCCGGAATCAGACAGACTGATGCCGCGTCCTGAGCGAATAAAGAGTTCCGCGTTCAGTTCCCGTTCCAGTGCCTTGATTCGTGACGTGACAGAAGGCTGCGACAAATACAGCTCCTCTGCAGCAAGATGAAAACTATTATTATCGATCACCGCCAAAAAAGCTTCCAGCTGATCAATGGTCATTATTCTCGCACCCCTTTGCGTGATTCTATAGAATCCGAGAAATAAAAGAATATAACAAAAAATCCCTTCTGTTCGAGAAGAGATTGGTTACGTCGTCATCTCTTATCTCTCAGACATTGTCTGACGGAATTAACACCATACATGGACGCATGCTGGTTGTCGGGTTTCATAGGGCCGGTCCCTCCACCACTCTGGATAAGATCTATTCATTTGTTAATCAGTTTACAACTTGCCAATCCAATCGTCAACTATTTGGCCATTCATGGATCGCATTCGCAAATGTCATCGACTTGCTGCGGTTTGCCAAGTAGATTGCCTTGCGCGTAATGAATACCCAATCCTTTCGCGCGTTTGATATCCTCTTCCTTTTCCAAACCTTCTAGAATCGCTTTGATGTTGAATTGTGCGCAATATTGAACGATGAACGAGACATAGGCCTGTTTTTTTTCTGAAAGGAGCAAATCGATCGAGAAATAGCGATCCAATTTAATATAATCGGCGTCGACTTCAATCGTTCGGTTGATATTGTCTCCGCCTTTTCCGAAATCGTCAACGGCAATCAGCAGCCCTTTCTGTTTCAGTGTCCGTACAACCTCGCCCAACCGTTTGAAATTCTTAATTTCTTCACTCTCAATAATCTCCAGTACAAGCGACTGTCTGCCTGCTGGAAAACGATTGAGAATTTCGATCATGCGTTCTGTAAATTCGGGATGAAGGATGGTCGACGGATAAGCATTAACAAATAATTTCTTGTTCCGAACGTCGGCTTGCGCGTTTAAAAAACTATGCACGGCCGCATCAATCGAACTGATATCCAGCTCATAGAGCAAATTGCTTTCGATCGCGTGATGATAGGCAGATTCCGGATTCGCATATGCCCCCGAACGAAACAATGCTTCATAGCCGACCGTCTGCTCATCTGTCAGATCAAAAATCGGCTGGAAATCATGATAAAATGCTTTTTGTTCGATTAAATGGGAAAACGCCATTTTGCCACATCCTTGTGTCCTGATTTACAGCAATTCCTGCTGGGAACCATTATATTATAGCAAGCTTTCCGTTAATCCGTGTTTTTATCAACTCGTTATTTTTAATTATGTAATCGTTTGCACGAAAAATAAAATAAAACGATTCGAACAAAAAACGCTTATTTTAATTTTTTCGCCTCATTTTCTGCAGTGCGATTCGCGCTGCCACCTTTTTTCACCGCTTGCATCGCGCGCAGCAAATCGGTGCTTAACGCATTTGTCGCTGCCTGGCTGTTTTCCTTTTGGATCGCTTCGTAGACTTCCTTGCGGTGAATATCAATCGCGCGCGGCGCCTCGATTCCGAGCTTTATTTGCTCGCCTTCAATAGCGACAATCTTCACTTCGATCTGATCGCCAATTTTGATCGACTCACCCAACTTGCGTGTCAGAATTAGCATCCAATCACGCCCTTTTTTCTAAAGATTGCATCATGAGACGCTCTCTCAGCGAGTACGTGGACTGTTCCGCTATGTATTGTTTACCCAAATTTTGCCGCATATTGAGCACGATTGGCGCTTTTAAATTCGCTGTGGATTCAGACAGCGGGGCTTGGACGCTGACAATCACCCACACCGTCACGTCCTCCGGCTTTTCAATCGACAACTGCTGCACGAAGACATCCGGCAGATCCAGCGTATAATTTTCAAAAAAGAGATAAGGTGAAGTCACAACAAAAGCGAGCTGCGGCTGATCGAGCGACTGGAGAATGGAGAATACTTCGCTGAACGGCTGCAAAATAAAACGCCGCTCCTGAGCAAAACCCGGCAATCCAGAAGGAAAAGAAAGAATATCGGATTCTGAAATTTCTTGTTCACCGAAATACTTGGTCTGAATCTTCAAAGCAAATCATCCTCTCTGATCAACATATAAACCGACAGCCTGAATATCAAGCGATGGATAGCGCGCCATGGACACATCGACCTGTCCCGGCGATACGTTGATTTCCGGCGCGTGAGTCACAGCCGATACCTGCGGCTGAAACGTCTGCCAATTCACCGATAACTCTGCCGGTGTAACTTGGTAGCGAACAGCTTCAGACGCTGGCGTCGTTCCGGTCGAATAGCGTGTGCCAATCACGGCGTCAGCTACATGATCGGCTGCGAAGCGAGCAAACATATTCTGCCCCTTATTCTTGCCCAGCTGAAGCAATTGCTGTCCCTCTTCCGCGCGGCGCGCAATCCCATCGAGCACTGCTTGACTGCCTGCCTCAGCCGCCTCGCGGATTCGCACGCTGGCAGACTTTAGATCCATATTGTTCCAGCCTGCCGACTGATCGATCGCGATTATTGCTGGTTGCCGCGTGATCGTCATTTTCGCCTTCGGTTGCTCGATCGATTGCTCGGCTTTCGGCTGGCGGATCGACTGCGTGGCATTTTGGGTGGCTATTTTTATTTGTCCGAAAACTTGATGCATCTCAAGATGCGGCGTCATACTTCCCATAGTTCCTCACCTGAAATTATTTTAAATAATCCACAAGCGATTGCTGGATGACGCGGGCGCCAACGGAGAGTGAGGCGTTATACACATTCTGCTGCTGGTTCAGGTTGACGATGGTTTCCGCATAATCGGCGTCTTCATTATCAGACATGACTTTAGTCGCCGTCGTTTTCATATCACTAAGCCGATTGCTGATCATCGTCATCCGATTTTCTTTAGCGCCTAAGTCCGCCTGAGCCGACGACACGGCATCCAAATGCGTGTCAATTTTCGAAAGATATGCACTGATATCCGAACTGCTGCCGGTAGTTAGTGTCGTCTGAAGCGAAGCCAGATCGTCAAACAAACCGTTCGATCCGTTCGCTGTAAAAACTGCGTCTGGTGGCACATTGATCGACATCTTAATCCCATCATTGACATCCAAAGAGACATCTGGATTGCTGAGTGCCGTTGTATTTGCCGTCACGGTGCCCGATGTACTGGTCAGCAGCGGATTTGCTGAATCACTGCCGCTGAAAATATATTGACCGCCGACTTGTGTATTGCCAATGGTCACCAGCTGCTGCGTCAATTGATTGACTTCCGCCTGAGCGGCCGCTCGTTGATCGGATGTATACGTCCCGTTACTCGCTTCGACCGTCAATTCGCGCACGCGCTGCAACACATCATTGACATCGGACAATGCAGAGTCCGCGCTGTCCATCCACTTCTGCGCAGTCGTGACGTTTTTCTGATATTGTTCCACATGGCTGACGTCTGTCCGATAAGCAATGCCCATCGTAGCGACAACCGGATCATCCGAAGGCTTCGTGATTTTTTTACCCGTTGACAATTGGTTCTGATAATCTGCCAGTTTCGAATAACCGTCCGATATATGCTGAAGCAAACTGTTGGCCATCATGCTTTGCGTCACACGCATCACGTTACACTCCCATCTTATTAATGATTGTATCGAGCATCGTATCCAGCGTATTGACAACCTTTGCCGAGGCAGCATAGGATTGCTGATACTGGATCAGATTGGTCAGTTCTTCGTCCGTAGAAACGCCGCTGATCGATGACCGGCGGTTCTGTGCGGCGGTCAGGAGTGAATTAGTATTCGTTGAAAATTGGTCCGCTGACTGCGCGTTCACGCCAATCTGGCCAATCAAAGATTCCAAATAATTTTGCAACGTGGCCGACGAACCGTTTCCATCGATGTCGTATGCGTTCGTTGCCAGCACATCGGCCATCGCAATCGCTGACGTGTTATCGCCGCTCGCGCCACTGGCTACATTTGCCGTCACATCGCTGCCTTTCAAATCGGCATTAACATGAATATTGGCAGCAGTCACTGTCCCAGCGCTATTGCCACTTCCATCCCCAAGGAAAAAAGCTTCACCCTTGCTCGACCCGCCAGCACTTGTCGCGTATGCCGCGTTAAATTTACTCGCCAACGTTTGCGCCATATTATCCAGACTATTCATGACTGCCGGGAAATCCACCGTATAGGAATCGATTTCCCCCTGAAGCTTGCCGGACATATTGTTTAAATTTGCGGAGCCAGAGGCCGGAAGCGTATTTCCAGAATTATCAACAAGTGTAACAGCCACCTGAGGATTGCCGTTCATGTCAGTCGACTGTGTGGTTTGCAGATGATTGTTTGTCAGATTTTGTCCATCCACAAGCGTGGCGGACGGCACGTACGACTTTCCGTCCTTGTCAACCAACTCAATTGAATACCGGCCGACCGCGCCAGCTACCGGATTGCCGCCGCTCGGAGTGGTTGTCACCTTGACGTTCACCAGTGCCGAGAGTTTGTCGACGATCGCATCGCGCTGATCATACAGATCGTTGGGCAGAAAACCATTCGCTTCTTGATTATTAATCTGCTTGTTCAATGCAGTAAGCTGATCCGCATAATTATTTACAAGCGATGTGTTTTCATTGATTTGATCGCTGATGTTGTTCTGAACCTTACCGAGTGAGCCCGCGATATAGTTAAACGTATCAGCAACCTCTGCGCCATTCTGCAGTACAACCGAACCGGTCCCGCTCGTTCCCGCATTAGACGCCAAGTCTTGCAGCGATTGCCAAAAATTATTCAATACCGTTGAAATCCCACTATCCGAAGGCTCGTTAACAATATTCTCCATCTGGCTGTAGGCATCGTTGACTGCCGACCAATAACCGTTCTGATTCGTATTATCCCTCACTTGCAAGTCAACAAACGTGTCGCGGATCCGGCTGATCGATCCCGCGGTCACACCGGTGCCGATTTGACCGGCCCCTCGCGCCGCATTGATCCCGGAAGCTGGGAACGGTGTCCAAGTCGTCAGATCGACGCGCTGTCTGGAATAGCCGTCTGTATTGGCGTTTGAGATGTTGTCTCCGGTCGTTTGAATGACTTCCTGGTTGACTTCCAGAGCACGCTGCATCATGTTGAGACTTGAAAAAATCGGAATCATTGAGCTTGTCCTTCCCCTCTGTTACGCGCGCGAATCGATGCGTCTGCTGAACGCCGATGGCTGTTTGCCACCGCGATGACCGTAGCCTGCTGGCTGCAGCGGCTGTGGTTGTAATAAGTTCAAATTAAGACGAACAAATTGAAGCGACTGAGCCAGCATCTCTTGATTCAGCTGGTTGGCTTTTTTTAAAGTGTAAACCGCGTCTTTAAGCTGCTTGTAAAGGTTGTCCCATTCCATCCGGGCGTCTTCTGGAACAAACCGAGCGATCCATGTTCTGAATGTCCCGTCTGCTCGCAAATCCCCTGATGACAGACGCGCCGTTTCTTCGCTGCGTAACCGTTCCGTTTCTTGAAGCTTTTCGACCAAGGGTATCTCCTGCTTCGTCAATTTATCAACCGCCGAAACATCCCCCGCTTTAATCGCTTCTGTTTTCTCGGCGGCTAATTGGCTTAACCGAACATGCAGATCAATGAGTTGCTGCACGATCGTTTTCATGGACTGGGTCGACATTTTGCCACTTCCCCACTTGATTTCATCGCTTGCTTCCATCATTTGTTCCAGTACGCATACATTTTCGCTGCGATCGATTTTGCATCCACATGATAGTCTCCCGATTGAACTTGCGCTTTGAGCTGTTCAACCTTGTTGCTACGCGTTTCATCCATTTTGCCGACTTCCTGCATATGCCTGGCTTCCGCTGAGATTTCTACTTTATCGTTTGTATGGGAAGCCGCCTTACTCTGGGATTCCGTTGATTTGTGAGAATTATACATGCCGTACGTCTGCTGAATCGGCTGATAACGGTCAATTTTCATCTGTATCACCTCTTCTGTCCTTCAATCGTTCAAGTTGCTGCCGTGCATCACGCGTCTCTTCTTATTATATCGGATCAACGGTTCTCCATGTTTAATTCAGGTTCAGAAGCGCGAATTTCTCGTGTGGTAAGTGATACTCTCCTGATTTTTTTGCGACACTTTTTTCTCCTCGTCAGCACGACGCAGCTCGCCCTCGATTTTCGTCCGACATGATTCGCAGACAACCCCCGTCTGAATCAAGGTGCCGCATGATTTGCATGGATAACCAAGATTCGGGAACATTGATGTGGTTAACCGTCCTTCGCGAACCCATTGATAAATTAAATCGGCGGAAACCCCCGTCTCTTCATGAACTTCCGGAACAGTCGCCATCCGGTGTTCTTTTGACGTAATGTATTTATAAACCAAATCAAAAAGCCGGTCCTGTTCCTTCAAGCATTCCGGACAATACGGCGATGCAACGCGAACAAAGACTCTGCCACAATTTTTACAATTTGAAAGTTCTGCCATCCTGATCAATCCCTTTCCATTTTCCCAAAAATACTCGCTGTTAAACTATCGGCTCTTTGTCCCGCAACTTTAAGCATAGTTTCAAAGAATGGACAACAAATGCGGCGATTGACGTCACAAGACTGGCACGTTTTGCCCCCGGCTTGATGCTTATCTATGTTAAAATGCCAAATAGGAGGCGTTCGTTTGCATCAATTTGTCGGACACTCACCTTCATTATAGGCAAAACAGACACCGACCGCGCGAATCTTGTTTTTAAAAATTTTTATTTGGAAAAAATGAATTCATTGTTCCCGCTGATATAAAATTTACAAACGATTTACTGAGCAGGAGTTGACACGATTGCAAGCCAGTCGAACACATTGGCTCAAGTGGTTCCTTGGGCTTGACATTTTTCTCGCCGCAATTCTTGCCGGTCTCTATATGCATGAAAATAAAATTCAACCTGTTGAAGCGTTGACCGCGATCCGCCAACTCTGGAGTGAAACCAACCAGACGATTGGTGCTACCTCCGATCGGCTGCCGGCAGAAGTCCGTCCCATTGATGTCCCACTTTTGCTGCAAAAACCGGAATTGCCGCGCGGCTGTGAAGTCACGTCGCTAGCGATGTTGCTCCAAAATGCAGGCGTGAAAGTCAGCAAAATGAAGTTAGCAAGTGAAATTAAAAAGGTACCTTATGCCGCCCGCGGGAAATATGGCGATCCAGAGAAGGGCTTTGTTGGTGATATGTATGATAGTGACCAACCGGGATACGGCGTCTATCATAAGCCGATCGCCCATCTCGCTGGTCGCTATCTGCCCGATCGCGTTGCCGATCTGAGCGGTCAGTCCTTCGCCTCAATCGAGCGCAAACTCAGTGAAGGCAAGCCTGTGCTTGTGATCACCAATATCACTTTTCGCCCGCTCAGCGACTCGGCCTTTCAAACGTGGCAAACCAAATCAGGACCCATCCGCGTCACTTATTATGAACATGCAGTTTTACTGACCGGTTACAATCGCCATTCTGTTTTCTTCAATAATCCGCTCGGTAAGAAAAATGCTTCGGCCGACAAAACAAATTTTATAAAAGCTTGGAAGCAAATGGGCAGTCAGGCAATTAGCTATAACGATTTTCCTGGACTGTAAGACGGCACGTCCTTCAGCCATGAATCAGCGTCAGGGAATCCACACATTCCGGCTCAGCCGCGGCAAGGACAGCCGCGGCTTTTCTTAGTGTCGCGCCCGTTGTGTAAATATCATCAATGATCAGCAGTCGCTTTCCTGAAAGCCTGGCCGCGTAATTCGGATTTAATCGAAAGGGATTGTCTGTCATATTCATTCGCTCCAACTTACGCTTCTTGCTTTGCTTGCGATTTTGCCCATCGTGAAGCAAGGCTGGAATCACTTCGCCATCGAGCATTGCGGCAAGCAATTCCGACTGATTAAAGCCCCGTTCTTCCAGACGCTGCGTGCTTACCGGAATCGGAAGCAGCAGCGGCGGTTCCGCTCTTTGTTTATTGTTCAGAAAATTTTCCCATCGCCCGCGCCAACTGCTGCCTATGCTGCGCGCGTACACCGCTCGCCATTCTGCCCGGAATCCTTCCGCCAACCGTTCATCGCCGTGGAATTTAAAAGCAGTAAAGACCTCTTTCATCCAGTCATTATAGCTGAACAGCGCTTCATTGTGGCCAAAATACTTATCCGCCGGCGACTGTCTCCAGAGGAGACAATCGCTGCAATAGCCGTCGCGACAAAATTCAGGATCAAGCCCGCGCCGATCGCGTCCGCAACCCAGGCAGCGCATCTCCGGGTCGATTGGCGCGAATTTGCTTTGGCATTCAGAACAGAACCCCGGCGGATCAGACGGCGCAAGCAGACGGGCAAAGGTCAGCGCTAGATGACGGTCTTTCCGGCAATATAAACAATTATTCTCGGACATGGCCCGCCTCTTGGTTCATCATTTCAATGTGCTGGCGCGCCTTCAGCATCTGCAATGTGCGTCCGTTATGAAAAAACAGCACATCACCACTCGGCTGATTCGCTGATCGCCCGACCCGCCCGGCAATTTGGACAAGCGCCCGCTCATCGAAAATCGAGTCGTCGGCGCCAAACACCCCAACTTCGACGCCAGGCACTGTGACGCCGCGTTCGAGAATCGTCGTCGTCACAAGGATATCGAGCTTCCCCTGGCGGAAGTAGGCTACTTTAGCATGCCTGTCGGGATCCTCCGAGTGAACACCGGCGACCCGCCCGAAGCCCTCTCTTTGCAGAAGTTCCGTGAGCGCGTGGACAATTGCCAGCGACGGAACAAACAGGAACAGCTGAACCTTGGCTCGCATTTTCTCAGCGACCCATTTTTTAAAGGCATGCGGCAGAAACTGCTTGTGCAGCGCAGTCCGCCAATTGCCAATCCAACGGAATTCAGGAGTCGGTAGTGGAAAGCCATGGTACCTGCCAGGAATACGTACGCCGTCTATTTTTCCGCGCGCGAACGCGGTGCACAGATTGTTAGGTGGCGTCGCTGTCAAATAAGCAATCGGCGCGTTTGATCGAGTCGACTTTTCTACCGCGAACGGAAGCATCGGATCGGTATGAAATGGAAAGGCATCCACTTCATCGATAAAAATCAAGTCAAAATAGGCAACGAAATGGATGAGCTGATGGGTCGTCGCAAGTACCAGCGGCGCACCGGGCACTTTCTCCTCGCTGCCACCGTACAATGCGCTGATCGGCACCGGCGGAAAAGCTGCCCGAAACCGCGGCAGTAGTTCTTTAACGACATCGGTCCGCGGCGTGGCCAAAGCGACACGCTTGCCTGCGAGCAGTGCATGTTCAATCGCCGGAAATAGCAACTCCGTCTTTCCTGCTCCAGCCACCGCCCAAATCAAGAACGAACGGCCGGCGGTCAGCGCCTGATCCAGCTTTTCCGAAGCCGATCGCTGCTGCGCGGAAAGTGAACCTTGCCAGGCGCATAATTTTGCGTCATGCCCCCACGGCTGGATCCGCGCCGCTGGTTCCGGACCCGCCCAAGAAGCAAGTTGCCCGTAGCTGCGAATCACACCGCCCATATTCAGACAATGGCGGCAATAGACACAGTCGCAACCCTTCATCCGGCAACGAGCAAATGCGCGCGGATCTTCATTGCCGCAACGATTGCAATGCCATTTTTTCTGTGTGATGAAGCGCGTGAAAACGCCGCAACGAACCGGTTCAATCCCTGGCTTCACTTTAATAAAACCATGTGCGATATGTTCGCGAACGATGGCTTTTGAAAAGGGTAAATCCTCAAGTCGATACTCTTTTCCAAACAAAAATTGTTGAATATCCGGATTCGGTGAGAAAAAATCGGTTTGCTCCTGTACTTTTTCATGCACGATCATCGTGGGCCAACCTTCTTTCGAAGTAAGATCTGCAGGAAAAGTAAAAAGTTAAGCAGGCGCCAAGCGGATTCAGACAGTTATAGCCTCACGGGTTCGGGAAGGTCATGTAAAAACAAAGCGGAAAAAATCAGAAATTTTTTAAAGGGGACTGATTCGACACTCAGCCAAAAAGGGGGAAAATAAAACAGGTGTCTGATTCGATAAACCTGTTGCTTATTATTTCTACGTTGCGTTGCAAAACTCCTTCTTAATTTTTGAAAAAGGGGCAGCCCTGAAAAAGCAGCAATCTCCAGTTCCTACCGCTCGTCCGTCGAAGTTCGGGAAGGCTCAGATGATGCTCTTGACCCAGCGGAATCATACCGAAACTCGCGAACCAGTACTCAAACTAACGAATCCGCGCTTTAACTAACGTATCAGGCCTTAAACTAACGAATCCGCGCTTTAACTAACGAATCGCGTCCTTAACTAACGAAACACCCCTCTGATGTGCAAAAGACTGCAGGTATGAAACCCTGCAGTCTTTTTTCAAGCCGATTTAATTTGTGAGCAGATTCGCCTGTCCTCGAACCTCGGCTGTTTCTATCCCGTCCGAGGGCAGCGTTCTTTTTAATAAATTTTAACCCAGCCGTTTTTGATCGCTTCGACAACTGCCTGTGTGCGGTCATCAACGTTCATTTTCTGCAAAATATTGCTGACGTGATTTTTGACTGTTTTTTCACTGATGTACAGGTGGTCGCCAATCGCGCGATTGCTCTTACCGTCCGCCATCAGCTGCAGCACTTCGCATTCGCGATGGGTCAGAATATGTAGTGGCGGTCGGTATTCGAGGTCGCGGTATCCGGACGGCTCGCTCGCGTAGCCTTTCGACGCGAGCCTTCGGAATTCATTGACCAGATTATGTGTCACCTTCGGATGAATAAACGCACCGCCTTGCGCCACAATTCGCACGGCTTCAATCATCGAGTCGGCATCCATTTCTTTCAGCAGATAGCCGAGTGCACCAGATTTCAAGACATGCGTCACGTAACTCTCGTCATCATGAATCGATAGAATGATCACTTTCAGTCCTGGATGATTTTTGATTAATTGCCGTGTCGCTTCGACACCGTTCATCTTCGGCATATTGATGTCCATCAGCACGACGTCTGGCTTGGTTTGCTCGATTAAGCGTTCGGCAGCGCTGCCGTCATCACCCTCGGCAACAACTTGGAAATCGTCTTCCATATCCAAGATGCGCTTCACGCCTTCACGGAACAACCGATGATCATCGATTAGTGCAATTGTTGTTATCTGTGGCCGACTGTTTGTCATTATTCGCCTGCTGCATTGTCACAAGCAAGAATTGCGCCATCCTTAACGGCGGCTGCGCTCGTGATGTCCCAGATTGCAACAGTGTGCTCACCTCTCTTAATGTTGACCGGCGGTGCCAAAAATTCGGGACGCGCACACATCCGTCAGTCATCAAATCATTTCAAGTTTCAGTAAATCCATTCGTCTTCTTTTTGAAAGGGGATATTTATCAATATAGATGTTCCCTGATTGGGTTCCGAGCGAATCACAAGATCGCCATTCAGCAATTCCGCACGTTCTTTCATGCCAATCAGGCCATATCTATTTTCCTTGGGTTCGTCCTGATTAAATCCAACGCCGTCATCCCTGACAAGAATTAAGACACGTTCTTTGCGGTATTCGAGCCGAATGGTCACATACTTTGCTTTTGCGTGCAGGCAGACGTTCTGGACGGCTTCCTGGAGCATTCGAAAAAGGGCGCTCTCAATTTTCGATTGAAGTCTTTTTTCTTCGCCTACGGATTGAAAATTAATCGATAAATCCGGAAAATCTTGTGACAGCCGGTGAAAATATTTCTGAAGTGTTGGAATCAGCCCCAAATCATCCAAACTCATCGGTCGAAGGTCATAGATAATGCGTCGAACCTCAGCAAGCGCATTCTGAACCATCCCGCGATATTTGCGTAATTCTTCACGAGCGGCCTTTTCTCCTTCTTTTTTAGCCACGCGATCAACAATTTCCATGCCCACCAAAACTTGTGCCAAAGTCTGCGCAGGGCCATCGTGGATTTCACGGGATAGCCGTTTTCGCTCTTCTTCAAGCGCTTCGATAATTTTCAAACCGAGCGCCCGTTGTTCCCGAGCAGAGGCAACCGCTTCGCCCACCTGTTTTAAATCGCTCGTCAGATAATTTAAAACAACGGTGACCTGGCCGATCAGTCGCTCTGCTTTATCCATCGTGGCGCGAAGCTGAACGATCCGGCGTTCCAATTCCGTGCGCCGCGCTTTCATCTGTGTTTCCCTTTGCCTGATCAGTGACAAATCGTTCTGAATCGTATTGGCTCGCAAATAAGCATCGCGAATATCCTGCTCGCCGTACCGGTCAAACGCCCGGCTGATCTCAGCTAAACGGCCTCTTGACTTCCGCGCTTCAATTTCAAGTTGATCGCTGCGATCAATGACTTCAGATAATTCTTGTTTGACCTGCTTTAATTCACCGATCAGCGTGTCATACTCTTTCCGAGACTGCTCACCGATCTCGAAAATCTGCGTTTTCGTGTCATTGACGTTGGCAATCATTTTCTTGATTATTTTATCTAAATGTTTTACGTCTAAAGACGAAGGATTAATCTTGCTGCCGGCTGACATTTTTTCCCTCCATCACTCACTCTAGCGAAACAAGCCTTCAAGCGCTAGAAACCTTATGCCTAAACGTCTCTAGTGCGATAGCCTCAATTCATCAATAATTGTCTACTCCCATTGTCCAACGGCATCAGATGCTTTACAAGGGTAAATATTACCATTAAAAACCAATATTCAGCCCTCATCTACCCAACCCACATCAAAAAAGCGCGAAAGAAACGACTAGAAGCTGTTCAAGCGCCATATTCGTCTACTCACTCTTATTTTAATAAAATCGCAAGCCTTTTCAAAATTTGGGAACTTTTTAAGTGTTAGGTTTAAGCCCAAGACTTTCAGTGCAGGATCTTCGAGGATAACGATGAACTGACGTTAAAGCCGTCAGGTATTCTATTCTGATTTATTTTGCTCATCTGCACGGAATATTAAGTTTATTATACTAAATGCTCAGGCAATTGAGTGAGGATTTATGATAAGATAATCGCTTTGTCATCGAAAATTAATCTTGAGGTGGAGAAAGATTTTTGCGGAAACTTGTCGAATCGCCCAATGACCCGTACAATTATCATTAGAAGAAAGGCCTCATTTTTATGAAAGGAATGGATAAAATGTCTCTGACTGGTTATCTAACCATCAGTGAAAAAGGAACAGCCGAAATGGAAATCCGTCGTTCACGGTTTATCGCTTGCGCTTTTCCAATTTCAGATGAAACAGAAGCCGAGCGGTTCCTTGAGGAAAGGCGCAAGCAAGACTGGAAAGCGACCCATCATTGCTTCGCCTATACCCTCGGTCTGAAGCAAGAAATCCAGAAAGCAGGGGATGACGGCGAACCGAGCGGTACGGCTGGAGTGCCGATTCTTGAAGTGTTGAAACGCCACCAGATCTGCAACACGCTAATCGTTGTGACGCGCTATTTCGGCGGCATCAAATTGGGAGCGGGCGGCTTGATTCGGGCCTATGCCCATAGCGCCCGTGCCGGTCTTCTCGCCGCTGGAATTATTGAACAGGTGCCTGCCTCCTTCTGGCAATTGACCGTCGCTTATCATCTTCAAGGATCACTTGATAATAAATTGCGAGAATCGCCATATATTATTAAGAATATGACATTTTCCGACAAGGTCGACTATGCGATTAGTACACGCCAGAACGAAGACGAGGCTTTTCAAAAGCAGATTGCCGATTGGACAAATGGTCAGGCGCTCTTGACCAAGCAAAGCGAGGCCTATCGATCCAGAGAAATTGCTCCTTCTGAACTCAATCTGAATTGATTCCGCTAAATTGCCCTACCTCGAGGCGACTTTATTCCCATTTCACATTGCTCAGATGGTTTGTCTCTTGTAAAATAAATAGATATATATATGTATAAGGCTTTTGCTCAGATTTTGCCAGGCGCTATACTCTCTGTCTTGAAAAAGCCAAAGAGACACCGCATTATTATCCGTATTACATAACAGATGAATGTCTAGCTAGTGAAGGAGAATCGGTTCATATGGATCAAACAAGGAAAACAGAGCAGCAGATAAAAAAGCGCAAACGGCTAAAAAAGATACTCTATATTGTCCTCGCCATTGTGCTCATCCTCGCTTGTTCAGGCGCTGCTTACAGCTATTATCTGACAAAGAAGCTGGAAAACCTGGCGAATCATGCGCAAAAAAGCTTGGTTCGCGGCGATAAGTCCAATCTTCGTGCGGCAAAAGTCGACCCCGTTAAAGATAATTTTACAATTCTATTTATGGGTATCGATGCGCGTCAAAAAGGCCCCAGCCGATCCGACGCGTTGATTCTGGCTACCTTTAATCACAAAACGAAAAAAGTGAAACTCGTCAGCATCCCACGTGATTCAAAGGTTCAAATTATCGATCCGACGCATCAGCGCAATTTTGGGATCTCAAAAATCACCCATGCCCATGCTTATGGCGATGCTGAAAACGGACATGGCGAAGATTTTACGATAGCGACCGTTGAGCATCTGTTCAATGTTCCCGTTGACTATTACGTTCAAGTCGATTTCGATTCATTTGTCAAAATCATCAATTCACTTGGCGGTGTCGATGTCAAAGTGCCTGTGAAACTTGTGACACAGAACAGCAAGGATCAAACGGGTAAGCATGCCATCGTTCTTGAACCAGGCTGGCACAAGCTGAATGGCGAACAGGCCCTCGCCTACGTTCGTAACCGTAAATCGCCTGGAGCCGGCGGTGACTTTGGCCGTGGGCGCCGGCAAATGGCTGTGATTGAAGCGATGATCAGCAAAGCAACGAAACTTTCTTCAATTACCAAATACAGTCAAGTTATTGATTCGTTGAATGGACACTTTGAAACGAACCTGACATTCGGTCAATTGCTCAGCCTACGCAATTACGCTGGCGCGTTGCACGGCATCAAAACGCTGCAATTGAAAGGCAGCGATGATATGAGCACTGGCGTCTATTACTTCAAACTCGACGACAACTACTTGGCCAAAATCAGTCATATGCTGCATCAACAATTAGGTCTGACCGATAGTAATAGCACGATTAGCGGCGACTCGTCATCAAGTTCTATTAATTCATCAAGTGCTGCCGCACCAAGCAGTGCTACTTCATCAGAACCAAGTGCTTCATCAAGTGCCGCAACCTCACAAAATCCGTAATCAAAAACTGCAATAAATCCCGCTTCCGAAAACTCTGGAGCGGGATTTGTTTTTATGTTCATGCGTTTTTCTAATGATTAAGCGAAGCGCTTCTGGCGACTGAGACTGCACTTCCGACGATTGGCGTCGCTCTTCTGGTGATTTGCGCCTTCTGGCGGTTGGCCACCCACTTCCAGCGATTGGGCGCTCTCTTCTGGCAATTAAGCAGCCTCTTCTGGCGATCGAGACTGCACTTCCGACAATTGGCGTCGCTCTTCTAGTAATTGGCGCCCACTTTCAAATGGATCGAAAAACGCCGGATTCACTTTCTGAATCCGGCGTACGAACCAATCCTATCCCGTGTCTTATTATTTTACCTTGCTCATGCTAAACAGGCGCTTATAGGCATTAAGCAGTGGTCTGTAATTGATACTGATCAACCCAACGCCTTCCACAAGCAGCTCGATAATCACCATGACTGCAATAATTATTAACAGCGAGCCGAGCAAAGTCGATGTCGACAGCAGAATGGCTGCGAGTGCGAACAGAGCGCTCATGCCATAAATCAACACAACAGTCTGACTCTGCGAGAAACCATAGCGCAACAAGCAGTGATGCAGGTGCGAGCGATCCGGTGCCATCAGCGGCTGCTTATTCACCCAACGGCGGATAATCGCAAACAACGTATCAGAAATCGGCACCGCCAATATCACAATCGGAATGACAATCGAAAATAAAGTCACATTTTTGAATCCAAGCAAGGAAAGCACAGAGATGATATAGCCGAGAAAATAACTCCCTGTATCCCCCATGAAAATCTTCGCCGGATGAAAATTATACGGCAGAAAACCAAGGGTACTGCCGAGCATCACAGCGCAGACGGAGAAGACAAACATATTGCCTTCCGTCACAGCCAGACCGGCAATTGTCAAGAGCACGATGCATGAAACACCAGCCGCAAGCCCGTCCAGTCCGTCAATCAGGTTAATTGCGTTCGTAATCCCCATAATCCATAGCAGTGTCAGTGGAACACTCAGCCAATGCAGATACAGAACACCATTAAAAGGAAGATTGATAAACGAGATGCTGATGCCGCCTTCGACAATCACCAATGCGGCAAAGAAATGCGCAACCAATTTAACCTTAGCTGGTAGGGAAAAGATATCGTCAAGCACACCAGTCAAGATGACAATACCGCTGCCAACCAAAAGCGGCAGGGTATAGCTGCTGTCTGGGTGAAGAATCAGCATGCCGATAACAAATGCGAGATAAATAGCCAAGCCGCCGAGACGCGGCATAATTTTCTTGTGTACTTTGCGTGCGTTCGGCGCATCCGTTGCACCAATCCGGAGTGCCAGTTTCTTAACGAGAGGCGTCAGCCCGACCGCCGCCACAAAACAAATGACAAAAGTCAAATAAATCATCAATTAGCCCGCCTTCTTCTCCAGATTTTGCGCTCATTTGCGAAAAATGAGTCGAATCACAGACATTCTTACATTAGTAATCTCTAATGTTCGTTTACTTAAAGGAAATTATAGCACATTGTCCCGAGAACGCCACAGTTTTCTTTACGAAAATCAGCAACTCTCTTATTAATCGTTACAAATAGTTTACAATACTTTTTTTCTAGCGGACAAATATCGGTATTTTTTTGATGATCCAAACCAGACTCAGATAAACCAGGCGATGCCTGGTCTTATTTTGTAAAAAATTGCGCTCCGGCTGCTCGCTTGCCGCGGGCAGGACGGAAGCCTCCTCAGACAGGCTGGAATCTGCGGGGTCTTCCATGTCCTGCTCTTCCCGCAGGCGTCTCGCGCCTTCGCTCCATTTTTTGTGCAAAATCTTATACATTCTTATCTTTTGAGAAAAACTTGGCTTAGCCAAGTCCTTTTTTGCAAAATTACGCTCTAGCTGCTCGCTTGCCGCGGGCGATCCGTGAGCCTCCTCAGACAGGCTAGAATCTGCGGGGTCTCACTTGGCTCGCTGTTCCCGCAGGCGTCTCGCGCCTTCGCTCATTTTTTGTGCAAAATCTTATACATTCTTATCTTTTGAGAAAAACTTGGCTTAGCCAAGTCCTTTTTTGCAAAATTGCGCTCTAGCTGCTCGCTTGCCGCGGGCGATCCGTGAGCCTCCTCAGACAAGCTAGAATCTGCGGGGTCTCACTTGACTCGCTTTTCCCGCAGGCGTCTCGCGCCTTCGCTCATTTTTTGTGCAAAATCTTATACATTCTTTACTTATGAAAAAGTGTGGTGTTCCCTGCTGAGTTACCGTATAGAACGCATTCGGACATGCTATAATAGGGAAATAAAGTAGCGAAGAGAGGATTTTTGTGAACGAGAAACAATGGCTTGGAAATATCCAAGTGAATACCTACACAGCGAGTCGCCAAGTATTGGATGACTTGCAGCATAGACTCGAACTAAAGCAAAAAACAAATCTTTTTTTTCTAAATGACCATGCTTTCAATATTGCGCAGAAAGATGCTGATTACTTGTCTATTCTTAATGAAGCGGACCTGCTGCTAAATGACGGTTTGGGCGTTAAGCTTGGCGCAAAGCTTTGGGGCATCCGCCTGGAAGAGAATTTGAATGGAACGGATCTGATCCCACGCCTGCTCCAAACCTGTGCGATGAACGGGACGTCCGTTTTTCTGCTTGGAGCGACAGAGGACGCCGTTCGTACCGCTTCTGATCATTTGAAAGCTCAGTTTTCTGAATCGTTGATTGTCGGTTGTCGCAGCGGCTACTTCGAAGACGAGAGGGAAATCATTGCTGCGATTAACCAGTCTGGGGCGGATATTCTGCTCGTCGGCATGGGCATGCCGCTTCAGGAAAAATTTATCGCCAGACATGCGCAGGAATTAAAGCCAACGCTGCGGGTTGCAGTCGGCGGCTATATCGATTTCGCCTCCGGCATGAAACCGCGTGCGCCGAAGTTGATGCGACGGCTGAACCTTGAATGGCTGTTCCGCATGGCACTTGAACCGCGGCGCATGTGGCGGCGAAACGTCGTTGGCCATCTTCAATTTTTCATTAAAGTACTTTCGCTGAAAAAACAACATTAAGACAGGCGCTACAGCAGCCTGTCTTTTTTAATGTCCTTTCTCATCAGCCAACTGTGCTAGAATGATAAGGAATGTTCATAGAAAGAAGGATGGTTATGGATCAACGTTTTTTTGCTCGCAATCGCAGGAAACTCTATCAAAAAATGGAAGATCAATCGCTGATCCTGCTTTATGCCGGAGAAGCGGCACATCAATCGGCCGACGAGAGCTACCCGTTCTATCCGAATCGGAATTTCTATTATATGACCGGCATCGCTGAAGCCAAAGTAATTTTCGCCGCAGAGAAATTCAACGGTGAAATTAAGGAAACCTTGTTTATTCAGCGCGCCGATCCATGGATGGCTCGTTGGGTCGGTGAAACGATCACGCCCGATCAGGCGCAGGAAGTTTCAGGGGTACAATCGATTGAGCTGCTTGACACATTCGACAGCTATATCCGCGGCCAGTTTGATAGCCGCGTCTATAAACATCTTTATCTCGATCTTGAAGCAAAGTCATGGGAATTCACCGCGAAACCGGCGAATAAATTTGCGGCCGAAGCCGCTGTTGTCTATCCCTACTTAACCATTCATAATCTCTATCCAGTGATTAGCAATATTCGCGTAATCAAGGAACCGGAAGAAATCGAAATCATACGCGAGGCAGGAAAAATCACGGCGGACGGCATTAAAAATGTGCTGCGCCATGCCAAACCGGGAATGCGGGAATACGAACTCGAAGCTTATTTTAATTTTACATTGAAAAGCCAAGGTGTCACAGAGTTTGCTTTTCCAACGATACTTGCCAGCGGCTTCAACGGCACCGTGCTTCACTATTCCGCGAATACCGGAACGGCGCATGACGGCGATCTGGTCCTTCTTGACCTCGGGGCACAGCACCAATTCTATAACGGTGATATCAGCTACACGTTCCCGGTGAATGGCCAGTTCACTGCGCGTCAGAAAACGATTTACGATATTGTCCTGCGCTGCAACCAGGCAGTGACGAATAAGATCAAGCCTGGGGTCGCTTTTAAAGAATTGAATGCGTTCACCATTCAATTTTACACGGAGGAATTGCTAAAAATCGGTCTGATTGAAAAGCCGGAGGAAATCCGCAAGTACTATTTCCACGGCGTCAGCCATTCGCTCGGTCTCGATACACACGATGTTGGCAATTATCGGGACATCGCCCTCACTCCGGGTGAAGTGATCACGAATGAACCCGGACTCTACATTCCCGAGGAGGGTATCGGCATTCGCATCGAGGACGATATTCTCGTGACCGATAGCGGCCACGACGTGCTGACAACCGGCCTGCCGCGGACGACGGACGAAATCGAAGCCTATATGGCGGAACATCACGCCTGATTCGCCACCAAATAGCGGACTCATCGCAATGACGATGAGCCGCTTTTTTAATAAATAGCTATGTTTCAATTTAATGTTGTTTTCTGATCAAAAGGCAATGTGCGAGATGCCTGCGGGAAAAACGAGCCAAGTGAGGCCCTGCAGATTCCAGTTTGTTTGAGGAGACACGCGGCGCCCGCGGCAAGCGAGTAGCCGAAGCGCAATTTTTGCAAAAAGGACTTGGCGTACCCAAGTTTATCTTATATCTCAAGCACTGTCGACCAATGCTGTGCGTATTCATTATCGGTCAATTTCTGATAGTATTACAAATAGAGGAAAAACATGGAGGTGTTTTCACGTGACTGAAGAGAGAAAGATGAAAATCGTCATTGCACCGGATTCGTTTAAGGAATCATTGACAGCAAGAGAAGCTGCGGAAGCAATACACCGCGGTTGGTCCCGCGTTTTTCCGGAAGCGGAGTACGCGCTGATTCCGATGGCGGACGGTGGTGAAGGCACCGTGCAATCGCTAATTGATGCAACAGGTGGCAGGAAAATCGAAAAAAGAGTCACTGGCCCGCTCGGCAATCTGGTGCCGGGTTTTTTCGGCATGCTCGGTGATGGAAAAACAGCCGTCATCGAAATGGCAGCCGCTGCCGGCCTCGAATATTTGGCGGAAGATGAACGCAATCCGCTGATCACGACAACCTTTGGTGTTGGCGAATTGATTCGCGCCGCTCTCAATCAAGGTGCCCGTCACATTATTCTCGGTTTGGGCGGCAGCGCGACCAATGACGCCGGTGCCGGCATGGCTGAAGCACTCGGGTTCCGCTTCCTTGACGACCAGGGCAGGACGCTTCCGCGCGGCGGTGCCGCCTTGGCTGATCTTGCCGCGATTGATTGTACCGATGCGGATCCACGCCTCGCTGAAACACGCTTCGACCTCGCTTCTGATGTGACCAATCCGCTGACCGGGCCGAACGGTGCTTCTGCGGTTTTTGGTCCGCAAAAGGGTGCAGCGCCTGAACAAGTCGCCAGCCTCGATCAAGCGCTGGCGCAGTTTGCATCTGTCGTTTATCGCGACCTAGGGATAAATGTGGTAAAAATACCTGGGGCGGGAGCCGCTGGCGGTCTCGGTGCTGGGGCGATCTGTTTTTTAAATGGAAAAATTCGCCCCGGCGTCGATTTGGTGATCGGCGAAACAGCCCTTGAGGAAAAAATGCGTGACGCAGCGCTCGTAATCACCGGTGAGGGAAAAATTGATGGGCAGACGATCTATGGAAAAACACCGATCGGCGTTGCCCGCTGCGCGAAAAAATTCGACATTCCGGTTATCGCTCTTGCCGGTTACACAGCAGAAGATGCTGATCGCGTACTCACACACGGTATTGACGCCGTTTTTTCAGTCGTTCCCGGCGCAATCCCACGCCAAAAAGCTCTAAATGACGCTGCCACAAATATCGAGCGTACAGCTGAGAATCTTGCGCGTCTGTGGCGAATCGCCGGAACCCCGCAACTGCCATAAGCGCCCACTTTAGTTTGATTGTTTCGTTTCCTACAATTTTAATACATGCTGATTTTCAGAAAAATGAGCTATAGCTGGTCCTTGACTGGCAAACAGCATGCGGCTTTAAGCATTAAAGGCGTGGGTGCTCGCTTCTAGCGATTTGCAACGCACTTCTGTCGAACGACGCCACGCACCTTAATAGACAAACGTCTCCCCTGTCCATGCGGCGCAAAAGCATACTTAAAAAAAGCGACTGTGATCCGGTACTGATGCGTACCGAATCACAGTCGCTTTGATTGATAAATTACGTGGTCTTTCTTACCTTGCTAAAAAGCATCACTATTTATTGCGTTTTTTTCAAGCCCCATTGTTTTGCAAAGGCCTGAATCCAGACATTCTGACCCTTGCTGCTCAACGTCCGTCCATCTGATCCGAGCAGTTTTTTCAAAGAAGTTCCCTTTGGCAGTTTGCTAAATGGATTGATTGTAGCAATTTTCTGCTTTTGAAGCGTACCCTCAATCGAACGAATCCGATCGCTCATATAAGTGAATTGTGAGGATGGATTCGGCATAACCGCATAAAAGGCAGCATTGGGATAACTCGTCTTTACCTTTTTTTGAAAATAGCCGGTTACAGTCGCCGTATCATTTGTACCCACCTGATGGTCATCATTGTAGATAAGCGGCGTGTAGAGAACGGCATCCGGTTTACCACTGATCGCTTTAAAGAGCTTGTCTGTTTTTACCTGATTGAACTGCAAAGAATTAACCGTGCCAAGGTCAATCGGTGTCACAACAAAGAAAGAGGAACCGAATGTATTGTCTAGGCTCGTTTGCAAAAGCGCAGCATCCGTCTGCGCCGAATGATCGCCGACCCAAGCGATTCGCACTTGTCCGCTCGTTTTGTACGCCTTGAGCGCCGCCTTTTGCAACGTTTTCGGCAATTTTTTGATTTGTTTCACGATCGGGAGATTCGATGAGTCATTTAGCTGCAAGCCAGCTGTTAAATGAGAAGCCGTCTGACTTGTCTGGGTCATTTGCTGAATCCGGTGATTCCAATAAATTTTCCCGCCAATAATCGATACCACGCACAAAATGATCGCGAGAACCAGTACAAATTTTTTCAAGCAGCATCATCCTTATGTCAAAGAAAAAATAGATTTTCTTATTTTCTTATAGAAAATAATAGCACAATAGAATGACAAAAAGTTGGAAAAATATGCAAAAATTTAATCGGCTACATTATCTTCGTTCTGACGAATCACGACGATATCGACGCGGCGATTGATTGCCTTGTGCGCCGGTGTGTCATTTTTTACGACTGGATGATACTGCCCATAGCCAACAAAGTGAAAACGGCTGGGCTTCAGATTGTCGTTTTGAATCAGATAATTCATCACGGTTTGTGCGCGCGCGCCAGATAGTTCCCAATTGGAGTGAAAAGGCGAGTTGCTTCCGCGGAATGGGGTATTGTCGGTATACCCTTCAATGCTGACCTCATTCGGTACATCATTAAGAATGCCGCCGATATTCTGCAGCACCGGTTCCGCATTCGTTTTTAAATTGGCTTGACCTAAATCAAAAAGGATTTTTTCCCGAAAAGTTAGTTGTACACCTTTAGGCGTTTCCTTCAGAGAAACTTGCGGGCTTAAATGATTACTTTTTATGTATTGATTAAGGCGGACATAGAGGCTATCGAGCTTCTTCTTATCCCGCTGTGCTTTATTCTTATCTTTCTGAGTTTGTGTATCCTGCTTAACAAGCGGTACCGATGGAAGCGCCTGCCCCTTATCGGCCGTCGGATAACCGAGCCCTTGCAATATCGAATTCCCTTGGAAGGTCGTTTTGAGCGACGTAACAAGCGCGTTGAATTTTTGATTTTCAATCGAACTCATTGAGAACATGACAATGAAGAAAACGAGCAGCAGCGTAATCAGATCCGAATACGTAATCATCCAGCGATCCGAATTGTCGTGATTCTCAACGCGTTTTATTGAGCGGCGTTTGCGACGGTTAGCCATTCATCCCCGCTCCTTCGAATTCTCTTCCTGAGTTGCTTGAACCCCTCTCATGATCGAGGCGATACTCTGCCTGTTCTCGCTCTTCTTCGCTTAGGAACGCGAAAAGTTTCTTACGCAGAATCATCGTATTCTCGCCATATTGAATCGAGAGAATACCTTCCGCTTTAATTTGACGAATCAGAATATCCTGGTTCAGATTAGCTTTCACTTTATTAAAAATCGGTAGGTAAACCAAGTTTGCCAGACTGACGCCATAGAGTGTAGCAATGAAGGCAACTGCAATTGCTGGTCCAAGGTCATTCGGCGTGCTCAAATTGCCAAGCACATGCACCAGTCCCATGACCGTACCGATAATCCCCATCGTCGGTGAAAAACCGCCGGCGGCTTCAAGCATCCGGCCAATGCCAAGGATTTTCTGTTCATATAATTCAATATCACGATTGAGAATATCGTCAATAACATCGGAGTCGACGCCATCGACAACGAGTTGCATGCCATTTGCCATAAACGAATCATCTTGAAACTTTTCTTGCTCTGTCTCTAACGCGAGCAACCCTTCACGCCGGGAAACATTGGCTAGATCAACCAAACGCCCAATCGTCTCAGCGACATCGATTTTCGGTTTAAGAAAAGCATATCTTAAAATAAACGGAATTTTTTTCAGTGTTGATCCAGGAAAACTGATAATTACGGCGCCAAACGTCCCGCCAACTACAATCAAAAGAGCTGTAACTTTAAATAAAGCGCCTAAAGTACCGCCTTCCATAATAAAACCAATAATTAAAGACAGAAAGCCTAAAAGCAAGCCGATCACAGTGGACAGATCCATAGCAGTCAATCCCTTCACTCAGAAACTCTACAAGTCTTTTATCGGAAGGACTTAACCATTTTTCAAGACTATCTGTCAATTACCACAGACATCTCGATCCGATCCATTCTATTTGTCCATTATAACATGACCTTTTCCCTAGCAAAATTTTTTTCGCTGATGAATATTTGTGGTGAAATGCATGAAGAAAAACTTGATAAAACTGAAGCCTATTTCAAAAATAACGCTCCGGCCGCTCGCTTGCCGCGGGCGCCTTTTTTATACTAAAAGCCTCGTCAAAATTCCTATATGTTCTTTATATCAAAAAAAATAAATTTTACCAGTTTAATTGGTTCTATCTTTTGTTTTCTTTCAGCAGTTGCTACAATGGTGAAAGAGTCTTATTCGATTGGATGCATTTTTTCTTGCTCCATCATACGATTATCATCTGTCGCCACTCATTTTTGTGAAGCATCGGCGGCATTACATATTTCTTCAATGTCCATCTAGGAGTGAGCCAACATCATGACGATGTCCGTGAAAGTCAAACAGCTTGCCGAGGGATACCTGCTTGGTCAGGATGTCTACATCAATTCCAAAATTCGCTATCACTCCGGTACGTATATCACCCGCCAAATGGCTGAAGATATTGCCAGTCAGGGCATCTGTAACATTAAAGTACTCTCCGATAAAATTCCTTCTTTTAATTTTTCAGATAAGCACAAAATTTCCAAACACGACGTACATCTCTTGACGGAACGTTTTCAGAACGATATTGCGCCGCTTGCAGATGAACTACGCTACGGTCACATTCTTCACTCCGAAACGTCCTATAAATGGCTTCATCAGCTTTACCTGCAGTTATTCTCGAATCCGACCATCCGGCTTTTGATGGACAGTCTGAAGCAGTGGGATCCGATTTGTTACACACATTCGATCGATGTTTTTATTTTGTGCAGCCTGTTCGTTTACCAACTCGATGAAGAGCTGCCCAAGGATTTTGTTATCGGTGCCTTGCTGCACGATATCGGAAAATTATTTACCCCACGCGCTATTTTATTGAAAACCGGAAAATTAACGGAACGCGAATACCAGCAAATTACGCAGCATGCTGCCGATGGTGCCGCTCTTTTAAAACAATTCAAATTCAGCGAAGAAACATGTCGGATCGCCCTTTCACACCATGAACGGATGAATGGCCAAGGTTATCCGAATCAACAAATTATAGAAAAAAACGATTGCGCACTGAAATTGATCATGATCGCAGATGTCTATTCCGCGCTGACCTTGAACCGTTCGTACCGCAAGCCGATGCATGCAACAAAAGCCCTCGAAATTATCCTGCGAGACGCGGTTTCTCGTCAACTCTTTGATCTAGCAACCTGCTACCAATTTATCCAGTTTATTCGAATCTATCCGCCAGCAAGCAAGGTCATTCTTTCGAATGGTCAAAAAGGGTCGATAATCGAAAACCCTAAAGGATCGGACATTTTGCCGCGAATTAAACTAGAGGATAGTCAAACGATCGTTCAGTTGCCGAAGGATTTATCAATTACGATTGAAAAAGTCACTGGCTGGGCCATCAATCAGTTACATCTACAAGCCAAGCAGCTTTGGACAGAATATATTCAATGCCTGATTGACGGCAACTCGTTGAACGCGCTCCAATGTTTGGAGAAACTGTCCGATAGTAAACGCGTTGAAAATGTTTTTATTGATATTTTTGCCCGTGCCTTATCAGAGATCGAGGCGGGAAAAGCGCAAAAACGCTGGACTACCGCCGATGAATTAATCGCTCGGGAAACAACCGTGACATTGCTCGATTGGCGAATGCTGCGTTTTGCCACTGAATTGAAGGTGCATATGGGGCGCATCATAATCGCCAATCTTTCCCGTCCGAAAGATCTTGTTATCTATAAGATGATCAATAGTCTGCTGACGATTAACGGTTGGAAATCTTACTTTCTTGCCGAACAAGTGGCTGAGAAAGAACTCTTAGACATGATCGCTCAGAAAGATTGCGCTTATCTTTGTCTGTCATTAACAGAGCGCGAGCAGCTTCCGATCATCGAGCATCTGCTTCATTCGCTGACCGTTCGCTATCCCAATTTGACTGTGTTTATTCACGGGGCCTATGCCGATCTCCTTCATCCGGACCCTGATCTCGATGTACACATGAGCGCGACAATCGATCAATTTGTTGCGCATATGTCCAGTTGCTTCTGATCTTTAAAATTAAAGAAGGGTGCACCGTACTTCATAACCGCACGGCGCATCTTTTTATATCTATATTTTGGGTTTTGGTCACGGGTCAGGCCTCAGAAAAATTGAGCAGCATTGCGCTTAGTACTATCCACAGCAAATGTGCCGCGGTCGCTCTCTTTTCCCGCAGGCCCCCCCTTTGCTTGGCACATAACTTAAAAAGAGCAGGTTAACTAACGAAAGCGCTCCTTAACTAACGAAAGCGGCGCGGCGCTTAACTAACGAATCGAGCTTCTAATTAGCGAACCGCGCTTGTAAATAAGAGGTATCCCACTTATTCACACTGGGATACCTCTTATTTTTTTACCATACAAAAAAAAACTTCCAAGCCATTACAGCCCGGAAGTTTTTTATTGGATAGAATTAGTCGACAACTTCGATTTTGTCTTTGCCGCCGAATTTTTCATACCAAGGCGTTGCATTTTCAGCAAGAATTGCGTTAAGTTCTTCAACGTTTTTCTTACCTTCTGTGCGCAGCCATTCAACAGCGCCAGCTTCTCCGCCCTTGCCGTAAGCTTCAACGCCGTCACGCCATGTTGCGCGGCCGCAAAGAACGCCATTGTATTTCGCGCCTGCGTCGTGAGCGAACACGAGCGTTTTCTGGAACAATTCTGTCGATACACCAGCACTCAGCCAGATGTAAGGAATCGTTGTGATTTTGTCGATTTCAAGGAAGTAATTCTTTGCTTCTTCAGCTGTGTAAACCGGAGCATTTTCGCCAACGCCTTCAACACGGCTCATGTCAACTGGAACTTCCAATTTCAGCACGTCGATGCCGTAACGTTCCTGAGTGAAGATTTTAACAGAATCAAGAACCTTCTGCGGTTTAACTTTTGCATATTCTTCTTTATCCGTAATCTTTTCATCATAAGTAACGATTTCGAAGAAGAGCGGAATATCTTCAGCTTTACATTCAGAACCAATGCGTTCAACAAATGCTTTCTTTACATCGTTGATTTCATCAGGTTCATCTGGATCGAAGTAAACGAGCAGTTTAACAGCCGTACCGCCGTTTTCTTTGATGCGTTTTACAGACCAGTTTGGGAGAAGGTCAGGAATACGACCAGGTTCCGTTGCGTCATAACCGGTTTTTTCATAAGAGGTTAACAGACCGCAGCTTGCAGCGCGTGCCTTACCAGCAGGGATACCATATTCAGGGTCAAGCAAAATAGCACTTGCATATGGTGTCAGTTCTTTCGAAACGAGCGTTTTGAAATCCGACAATTCTTCAACAGAAGCATCGGAACCCTTAGCTGCGCCGATCATTCTCTTCAAAGAACCACGTTGGTCAATTGCCAAAGCAGCAATGACGCCATTTTCGTCAGACAGTTGTTCAAGAAATTCGAACTTGCCTTTAGAGATTTTAACCATTATCTATTCCTCCACAGCGTTATTTGGACAAAAATTATTGTCCCACATTATGCCACCGATTAACCATTCTCCCGCAAACGCGCAGAATGTTGATCGTTTTTCTCTCACAGTCACCATTTTACGTCAAATTCAGTCATAGTGTCAATTTGTCACTTTGAGCAAAGTGTGACACTTTGCTTCGCTACGGCTTGATACGTCTGAAAACGCCGCTTGCGGAAAAGCGGCGTCGGTTTAATAGCTCGGATAGTGATTTAATTTGTCATTTTCCGTTCATTCTTCACTTTTCTTTTCTCGCCAGACGCGCTTGGCGCTGAAAGATATAGATGAATGAAGGAAGCAGGCACTGCCATAAAGAAACCAACAAGGGACACGATCAGCTGAATAGTGAACACCAGCGGAATGAGTAAACCAGCGTCTAAAAGAAGGAGGCCACTCAGAACAATTGCTTCAGTCAAAACCTGCGTTCTCGATGAGAGATAGTTTCCTTCTTTGCGCCTTTCGCTGTGCCCAAGAAGTACAACGGAAGGAGCGACGACACCGAGCATCAGGTAGCACCAGCCAAATAGAGAATAGATTGTGGCAGCTTTCAGAAATTCCTGCACACCCCAAACGATAAAGACCAGACTGACACCTAGAAAAATTATTTTCAAACCGTTGGATAAGACTTTCGGCATGATCCTGCCTCCTTTTTTCCACTCAATCCTACCTTTGCTTCTCGTACTCGTCTCGAAAAAGCAAAAGCGATCAACCCTTAAATTTCAAGACTTTTACCGACGATCAGTCGTGGTAATAGCCCTCTTCCCATTTCTTTTCAAATTCATCAAAGAAATGTTCGTTTCCCGTCTGCTCTGGTTTCGGTCCTTCAAGCGCATTAATTTTCTTAATTAACGCTTCGTGTTCCGGTGTTTCTTCGTAATCCGTTGTGATAAATTTATCGACAATTGCTTTAATCAAATCAACGCCAGTGATATGTCCGCCGACTGCGACGACATTCGCATTAAGCGTTTTTCGCGCATATTCAGCTTCCGAAACATCGCGCACGAGAGCCACTCGCGCATTAGGTACCTTAGCGGCTGATGAACTAATGCCGACACCCGTACCACAAAGGACAACACCAAATGCTGCTTCGCCGCTGACTACCTTTTCAGCCGTTTTTTTGCCATAAATCGGATAGTGGGTACGAAGTTTATCATACGTTCCATTATCAATAACTTCGTAGCCTTCCTCTTTCAAATGTTCGCTGACTCGCTCTTTGATGTCGGTTACGATGTGATCGCATCCGATTGAAATGACTGTTTTTGTCATCATTCTTCCTCCTTATATATATATCATAATGACGCATCGTCTCGAAAACAGCTGGATTGTAGCAATCTGCTTCAGCTGCTCGCTTGCAGCTAACGTCAGAGTGTTCCACCACAATTTCACACACAAAGTGATTTGTGCCTTTTTGTCAAAATCAGGCCATTTTATTGACCATATCAATTCGCACCATGTGACGTCCGCCGTCAAACGGGGCTTCAAGGTATGCTTTCGCACAGCTCTTCAACAACTCAGAACCAACAACCGCCGTGCCCAGTGTGATCATCAATGCCCCATTGTGTCTGCGTGTCATACGAGCTGAATGCTCATCCGAAACATTGGCACAGATGACATGCTTCAGTTTGTTCGCAGCCATGAATGCGTCCGTTCCCCACTTATCAATGACAATGCCACGTGGTGCCGTTTCGCTTTTGTCTTCCCCATTGTTCGTTTCCTTCAATGTTTGTTTTGCAACGGCAACCGCTACGTCTACAAAATCCTGCCCCTCTTTGGAAAGATCGAGAATTTCATAACCTTCTTCCTTTAATTCCAAAACCAATTCATCTTTTGCCTTTGCCCCATCTTTATCAGCACCAATAATGACTTTCACAGTTCTCCCTCCTCAAATTAAACAAAGAAACAATGTTATCAAATGTTTGTTTTTGTTTACAAGAACAATTTATCACCGTTTATTTTAAATGTCAACGCTTTCAGCTAAAACAATTATTCATGTTTTTTCTTTAAAATTTTAATTTCGTTCCCCGAGATATAAGTAGACGATATTTTCTATCTTATTAAATAAACGTTAATATAATCACGTTTTTCAAAGAGATAGTGTACAAAATTATCTATTGACAACGTTTTCAAAAAGGCTTACATTAAACGTGTGAACAGAGAACAACTTTGAACATATTAGAACGATAGGAGGGAAAACCATGGGACTTCCACTAGATATTCAGGAGAACGATATCCTTTCCATTTCGGCCGCAAACCAAAAGCAACTCTTTGAGCGGCTCGGTGAGATTTTAGAGCAGCGCGGTGAAGTCACCGATGCCTTTTCAGAAGCCATTTTTGGCCGCGAACAGCAATTTCCAACTGCGCTTGATATGCAGCCACTCTTTGCTGGCGGCCCGAATATTGCGATTCCACATACGGAACCTGCATTTTGTAAAACAAAGAAAGTTGTCGTTGTCCGACTCGAACAGCCCGTCGATTTTCGCAACATGATCAATCCTAAAGAAATCATTTCTGTACAATTTCTGTTTGCTATCCTTAACGATAATCCTTCGGCACAAACAAACATTCTTGCCAATTTAATGGATTTGTTCAAAAGTGAACATTTTCTTGAAAGACTTGGCCAGACAACAAGTGCTCACGATGTATGCCAGGTTCTTCAGCAATATGCCAATTTTGAATGCGCTTAACTTATAAAATTTAAGTCTTGTGGTATTAAGTCAAGGCCTAAATAAGATTTAATTCTTTGTTTCTCAGATACCTTTGAAAAATAAGACAACACTAACCTAAGCCTTCAA
>NZ_JAFBEV010000005.1 GCF_016908935.1 Sporolactobacillus spathodeae
ATAGGAATCACCTATTCTTCCATTATAAAGGATTTTTTTGTCTAGAAACCATATTAATTTTGAACATTCATAGTATTATGAATGGTTTGAATAAAATAGTGAAACGCTAGTATTACCGGATTAGCGAACATCAAATGAAAGTGTACCCAAGTGATGATCAAAGGTGGCAACATAATGGCCTTTGCTCAGTTTCTTTGGCAGGCAGAATGTACCTGTTGATACAGTCATGCCTTTTGTCAGTTTCTTACCTTCCTGCGCTAATTTCTGAACAAGCCACTGTAATGCGTTGAGCGGATTACCAAGTACCTCGGAAGAAACTCCTGAAGTCAACGCTTCCCCGTCACGCGTCACTTGCGCATGCACGTCTGCCATCTCTTCAATCGTCGGTTTATCAGCCGGTTGGCCAACGACAACTCTGCCGCAGACCGCGCTGTCGGAAATCACCAGTTCAAGAGGCAATGAAGGAAACCAGTCTTTGAACCGAGAATCCGGAACCTCGACACCCGGCGCGACTTCTGTTTTCGAAAGCAAATCCTGCAAATCATCTTCCGGCAGCAAATCGTCGGTCACAGTAAATTCCAATTCCAGTTCCAACAGCGGCTCATTCATTTCAGAATAGTTGATGATCGCGCCGTCCTTTAGTAGCTTTGAGGCAACAATCTGTCCGTATAACGGCGAGTCCGAATGAAAAAGATCTTGTGTTTGCTTGCTCGTTAAACTTATCTTGTACCCCTTCACCGGTTCCCCTTTTGCGCGATTGAAAGCATGTTGTACGTCGTACGCGTCGACTAAATTCAGAGCCTTAAAGTCGGCTTCTTTCCAGGAAATCGGTTGATTGTCGCGATACGCGGCATACAGCTTTTCTGACAATTTGTCCTTTGTAAACATCATCCTTAAATGCCTTCTTTTCTATATATTTGAAAGATTCAATAATTATTATAGTACAGCTGTCCTGACTGTCAATTGAAAAACGCTCACACATTGCCTGTTCTGTCAGAAAGTTAATATTAAATTTATACAGAGCTTATTTAAAAACAAAATACACCCCCGAAGATAAGAAATTCTCTTTCTCATCTCGGGGGTGTATGGTCTAGTCTATTATTAAATGTTCAATCCGTAAAAGCAAATCTGTTATGCGCGCATCTGTTCTTTTTCTTCCTCAGATGCCAATCTGATTGTCTGTTGGTGTTCCTCAGACGCTGCAATTCGAGCAAGCTGATCATGATGATAGCCAACAACAAGGTTCTTGCCATCGGTAAGAATTGGTCTTTTTAATAACTTCGGTTCATCAGCGAGGAGCTTCAACGCACTGCTTAGCGGTAAAGATTCAATATCGATCGAAAGCTTCTTGAATTCTCTGCTGCGTTTTGCCAGCAATTCCTCGACACCGGATTTAGACAGCTTCAAAATTTCCATTAACTCGCTAGTATTCGGATGATCACGGAATAAATGTCTTTCCTCGTAACGAATCTCATGACGGGTGAGCCAGCCTTTTGTTTTTCGGCAGGACGTGCAGCTTGGATACGTATAAAATACGAGTTTTGCCATTTCTTCTCATCCTCTCACTGGTTTGTTCTTTTTATACCCGCAAAAAGAAGAAAAAAAACACGATTTAAGGAAAAAATTTATAAATTCAAGCGAAAATTCTCAGTATTTGTCGGTTAATGAATATAGTCCATCGGATTGACAGCGCCATTGTGCGGCGGTGCTGTCCAGTAACCCTGATAAATTTCAAAATGAAGATGTGTCCCAAAAGCTTCTCCGGTTGCACCCATCGTCCCGATTTGCTGACCTTGACTGACGGATTGACCTGTCTGAACTGAATAAGCGGACATATGCGCATAGACTGTCGTATAAATCTGTCCACGAATCATGTGTGAAATCATCACGCAATTGCCATAGCTTGTCGATTGATAAGCGCGGAAAACAATGCCACTTGCCGCCGCTACAATCGGAGTACCGGCACTGTTTGCAATATCGATTCCCGGATGAAATTCATGATCAAATGTACGATAGCCGAAACCAGAAGAAATCGACCCAGCAGCTGGTTTTATAAAATCAGTTTGAGCTGTCTCTTTATTAGCTGGTACTGGTGATGCGGCTTCTGCACGTGACGGAGCAGTTGAGCCCGATGATAGATTTTGAACTTTTTCTGTTGCTTGACTTCCACCAGACTGATTTGTTGGCTTATCCGTTGAAATAGTTGCACTGCTTGTTGCCGCATGTTTATCTATTGAGGAAGACGGTTTAGGGGCTTTGCGTTCCGCCATGGCCAGCTGTTCTTTTACGACAGCTTCCTGAGCTTTAAGAATGCCTGCTTGCTCCTGTTTGCTCATCAGAACATCTTCAAGTTCATTTTCATGTTTTTTCAATTGTCCAATCACAAGTTGCTGTTGTTTCTTTTCTTCTTCCAACGTGTTCTTCAGTGATTGCAAATTGGCTAAGTTCTGTTCAGTCGCAGTCACTGTCTGACGTATTTCTTGTTTTTTCTGATTAACAAGTGCCTGATCACGTTTTTCGGCATTAATCATTTGGACATCCTGGTTTGCAATTGCCCGCAAAGCGAGCAGACGGCTGATAAAATTTTCAAAGCTTCGAGAACCCATCAACACGTCCAAATAGGTCGATGATCCGCCATTTATGTATACTGCCCGAATGCGTTGTTTTAACAATTGTTTTCTATAATTCAGCCGCTCGGTCACTTGTCGGAGTTCGATTTTCGAGTCTTGCAGATCCGAACGGTTTTGTGTTAATGCTTCTGATGTATTGGTAATTTGCAAATTGGTTATTCCTATTTTCTTCTGTGATTTCTCTAAAGACTTGAGAAGTCCCGCTTTTTTTTGCCTATTTTCCTTCAACGCTGCGGTCGATGATGTTTGTTGTTGCTGATTTTCTGACTGACTCTGACGGATCTGCTGCAATTTATTATTTAGCGCAGCCTTTGAAACGGCGAATACCGGAACCGTCTCGAGAGGAAATATAAGCAGGCTACACAAAACAGCAGAAACGATCCATTTTAAACTTTTTTTCACCCTGGCACGAACTCCTCTCCTCCGCTGCACCTTCCGCACAGTTCTTTAGTCGCATATTCCGACATAATCTATCAAACTCCGACTCTATCACTATTATAGCAAGTTATCATTTTTCATATCGGTTCTTTTGATAATTTTCTGTAATTATTTTTGTTTCGTAATTGATGCTCAAATTATTGCATGCATTTCTCTGTTCTTCCCGCAGGCGCCAGCAGACCTCCGCTGCATTTTTCGCGCAAATCCTTATACATTCTCACCTTCGCACAAAAAAATCGTCAAAAGTGACGATTTGATTATTTGCTATCAGTTTTTTAGCTCTGTTTCATTAATTTTGCTTCTCTAATTGACACTCGTCCTGCTCTATCCACAGGATGAGTGTCCTATGAAACTAGGTTTATCTCGAAGTAAACAAACGACAATGAAATTCATCCCTGCCGATGCCGCTAAAATTCCTGTCGCGTTTGACCATCCTCCGGATCAATAACCGAGTTTCCGATTGACTATATTTTGCAAATGCTGTCCTTCTTTAAAGCGCTGCAAATTGTCCGCGAGCAAACTCAATTGTTTCTCTGCTTTTTCTGGACTCAGCCCGAGCGAATGCGAGGTGATCAACACATTCTCGCAATCCCAAAGCGGATGGTCCGCAGGCAGTGGCTCCGGAACCGTCACATCCAGTCCCGCCCCGCTCAATTGTCCGCTTTGCAAAGCGACAATCAGATCATCTTGCACAACAGATTGCCCGCGACCGGCATTGATAAAAACTGCCCCTTTTTTGCATTGAGAGAAAAATTTACGATCAAAGAAATTTTCCGTTTCTTCAGTGAGTGGCAGGACGTTAACAACAAAATCACTTTGTGAAACAGCCTCGCTAATTGCATCGACAGTGAAGATTTCATGCACATAAGGCGGACAGGCGCTTTTTGTTCGTTTCACACCAAGAACCTGCGCACCGAATGCTGCAAGACGTATCGCGGTTGCCTTGCCGATATTTCCTAGCCCGACGATCGTGACTGTCGATCCCTCAATTTGTCGTGGAACGTCTAGACAGCGCCATTGATGCTTCGCAGTCTGTCTGGCGTATTCAGGGATTCGGCGCGTTAATGCAAGCATCAACGCGAGAATATGTTCCGCACCAGCCGTATTATAAACACCTGTGGCGTTGGTGATGACGACATCGCTCGAAATTTCTGGATTGTTCGCAAAATGATTGGCTCCGGCACTTGGTAATTGCAGCCAGCACAATCCATGCATTTGCCGCAAAGTTTTTGAATCAGGCCATCCGACAAATACCTCAGCCTGTTCAAGCATTTCTTGGGGACAATCATTTAATGGATAAAACTGATAGTCATTCTTAAACTGTTCTTTAAGTTGCATCCACTTCTCATTCGGGAGCGAGAAATCCGCTCTAAATCCAAATATTACTGTTTTCATTGACCGAGACCGCCTTTCTAAAGTCTATTCCTTTTCCCTACATCTTGTTTCAGTATAATACAGCTATTGTATTTTTCGTAGGAATAGCATTCTATTAAAAAAGGATGTCTGAAAAGTCTTACGACCTTGAGGCATCCCTGTGAACTGTCTTCCTATCAATTTTTTATCGATTCATTTAAACTTCTTCAATCTTCCAGCGTTGACAAATCACCAACAGGAAGATTGAGTTCCCACGCTTTCAAAACTCGCCGCATGATCTTTCCGCTCCGTGTTTTCGGTAATTTTTCCTTAAAATCTATCTGTCTCGGCGCTGCATGCGCCGCAAGGCCGTTTTTCACGAATTGATAAATCTCGTGTTTCAATGCCTCTGTTGCTTCAAATCCTTCACGAAGCGATATGAACGCTTTAATAATTTTACCGCGAATTGGATCGGAAATCCCAATGACACCTGCTTCTGACACAGCTGGATGCTCCACTAATTTGCTCTCCACTTCAAATGGACCAATGCGCTCGCCACTCGTCATGATCACGTCATCGACTCGCCCTTGGAACCAAAAATAACCGTCTTCGTCCATATATGCCGAATCTCCAGATACATACCAGTCATTCAACGTAAAATAGGCGTTATATTTTTCCGGATTATTCCAAATGGCACGCATCATTGATGGCCACCCTTTTTTTATTGCTAAGTTTCCCATTGTGTTTGGCGGCAGTTCCTGTCCGTCGTCATCGACAATTGCTGCTGTGATTCCTGGCAGCGGTTTACCCATCGATCCTGCCTTAATTTCCATCGTAGGTATATTGCAAATCATCTGCGCCCCGGTTTCGGTCATCCACCAAGTATCGTGAATCCGCTTCTGAAAGACTTCCCATCCCCATTTAATAACTTCTGGATTTAACGGTTCGCCAACACTTAATACATGGCGCAATGTCGACAAGTTATACTTTGCAGGCAGTGCATTTCCGGCACTCAGCAGCATTCGAAATGCGGTCGGCGCACTGTACCAAATGGTCACTTTATTCTTCTCAATCGTTTGATACCAATCTTCAGCGCTGAACCGGCCGCCGCGTACAACGATTGTCACCCCGTTCAGCCAAGGCGCAAACACGCCGTAGGAAGTACCGGTAACCCAGCCTGGATCCGCCGTGCACCAATAGATATCATCCTCTTGAAAATCAAGCACCCAGCGGCCCGTTTGAGCATGTTGAATCATCGCTTGATGGACATGAAGCACGCCTTTTGGTTTTCCAGTTGAACCAGAAGTATAATGCAAAATCATTCCGTCTTCCCGTGCCATCCACTCAATTGGGAAATCGGCATTTGCTTCTTGCATCGCCTGCTTATAATCAATATAAAAGCCGTTCGTACCAACCGTGTCGCCGATCAGAATAATATGTTTCAGGTGAGGCAGTTCGTCAACCGGTACACGGCTGAGAAGCTCAGGTGTCGTGCATAAAACCTTCGCCTCACTATCGGACAACCGATCGCGAACCGCGTCTTCCATAAACGCTTCAAAGAGCGGGCCGACAATCGCACCAGCCTTGATAGCGCCTAGGAATAGAATATACAGTTCTGGAGTGCGCGGCATAAATATAAACACCCGATCACCTTTGACAACCTCGGCCTGGTTCCTTAATAAATGAGCGGCTTTTCCCGATAAATGCATTAAATCGGCAAAACTATACTGTTCATCACGCGTCGCGTCCGAATAACGCAACGCAATTTTATTGCCCTTTCCCTCTGCAACATGACGATCAATCATCTCATATGCTGCGTTGATTTTGCCGGTTTGAAACCAGCTAAATCCTGTCTCTGCCTGCTTCCAATCAAAGTCTGAGCGCGTTTTTGCATAATCTTCAAGGACATGGGTTCCGTGATCGGCCGGTAAACGAAAACTTTTCAGCATAGGTAAACCTCCAGTCGATAAAATGTCACAGAATTGTCAATTTAAGCGCTTTCATTATTATAATATCTATGTATGGAATTGACAAACGTTATGTACTGATTGCCACGGGCGGACCCAAGATTTGATTATATTTCAGTGCAAAATGCTTCATTGACAGAAAAAGGGATAGCTCATTACCCATTTAACGGCTTTGAGGCATCCCTTATCATCTATCTTATTATTTAAAACTTTTCGGAAAAAAATAATTTTTTCTCTTAATTTTTCTGTTTTTCAGAATCGGCAGCGAGTGGAAACCAGCCTGTTGGCTGTGTGATGATTTTCCATAGCCGTTCGGGAACAACCAGGTTCTGCCGCGCCTCTTCGTCGACTGGCAACGTGACGCGAATTGTATCCAGACGATCCGCTTTAACTTTTTGCGTCCAATCCGGATCAATGATCGCTTCTCTGCCAATCGCGATTACATCCGCCCCATCACTAAGACCATTCACAGCTTGCTGCGGCTGCTGAATCCCACCTGCGGCAAGCAGCGGCACGCGATGGTTGATATGCTCTGACAGCAAATGAACATTGGATGCATCGCTTGCTTCATGGCCGTAAGGGAGCGTTGTGATATCCGTTTGCGACACATGCAGATAATCTACCCCAATGTTTATTAATCCGTCAATCAAATAAAATGAATCTTTTAAAGAATAGCCAACATATCGGTGCATTTCTTCTGGGGAAAAGCGGTAACCAACGATAAAAGTGGGGTCCGCATACTTTTGGACCACTCGCCGGACTTCTTCAAGAACAGCAAAAGGAAAACGCAATCGTTTGTCCAGGCTGCCGCCCCAATCATCTTGACGCCTGTTAAAATGAGCGGATACAAACTGCTGAATCAAATAGTGGTTGGCGCCGTGAATTTCCACGCCGTCAAAGCCTGCACGTATCGCCTGACGCGTAGCCACACCGTATTCTTTGATAATCACGCCGATTTCCTCTTCCGTTAAGGCTGCTGGCATATGCTCCGGATTGGAAAAAGAGGGAACAGCACTGGCGCTGACGGTTCGCCCATAAAGGGTTAATTGCGGTAACGCCTCACTTCCACCATGGTGGATTTGTAAAATGGCCCTGCTCCCTTGTGCCTTCATTGCTGATGCCATTTTTTTCAAGCGAGGCAATACGGTATCATTATAGGCAGTAAATTGATGGTCAAATGTCAGTCCCGTCGGAGAGACGGCAATACATGCGGAAATAAAAAGTCCCGCGAAGCTGCTCCGTCGTTTGTAATACGCCAGTTCTTGATCAGACACGGTGCCGTTATCATTCGCTGACCACGTTGTCATTGGTGCAATCGCGATTCGGTTATCAAGTATGACGCCGTTCGGTAATTCAATAGGATCAAACAAAGAATCATAGTTTACCATCCACATTCCTTCTTTCTTTTCGCCAATAGAAAACGTGCTTCTTCCTACAGTATAGTAGTTTGACACGTCGATGAATAATAAAAGCGCCCGTCAGACCATTCAAAGATCGATAACGAGTTCAATCGGGCAGTGATCGGAGCCCATGACTTCATGACGAATAGCCGCTTTTACAATGGCAGCGTTCAAGCGTTTTGAAAGAACAAAATAGTCAATACGCCAGCCGATATTCCGTTCTCGGGCATTTAAGCGATAAGACCACCACGTATACGCACCTTCAGACTGAGGATGCAGGGAGCGGAAACTATCAGCAAAACCCGCTGAAAGTAATTCAGAAAAGTCATGACGTTCCTCAACCGTAAATCCAGAATTTTTCTCGTTATTTTTTGGATAACGCAAATCAATGGCTTGATGGGCCACATTCAAATCGCCACAAAAAATGACTGGCTTTTCTAAATCCAACGATTTTATATAGCGTGTAAAAGCGCTCCCCCAGCCGAGACGAAAATCAAGCCGGGCGAGGTCTCTTTGAGAATTCGGCGTGTAACAGGTCACAAGAAAATAATCGGGGTACTCCAGAGTAATCAAACGACCCTCCTGATCATATTCTTCAATGCCCATGCCATACTTTACGTTTTCAGGCTTTCTTTTTACAAAAATAGCTGTACCTGAATAACCCTTTCTCACCGCGTGATTCCAATATTGAAAATAATCAGGTGTATCAAAAGCAATTTGATCGGCTTGGAGTTTGGTCTCCTGAATCATGAAGGCATCAAGCTCTTGCTGCAGCATCCATTGATAAACATCCATTTTCCGCTGTAAGGCACGGAATCCATTGACATTCCACGATACGAGTTTCAAAACCGATCCACCTCTCGCCAATTCTTTCTTTATCTATGTTTAGAAAAACTAGGTTTCGCAAAGTATTTTTGTGACAATTTTTTTCGGCTACTCGCTTGCTGCGGGCGCTCGTGCAGATCTGCCACGCTTTACAGATACAATCATATCACTTCTTTACTGTCAAAAAAGCAGGCATGATGGACTTAATGCCTCACCATACCTGCCCGTTTTTCAAGCTCGAACGACTTATTTTTCACTAAATTGTTCCGCGTAGCTGTTCAAAAGCTCATACTTTGAATCCCATACTTTCTGCGATAAGTCGACATAATAGTTATGCGGATTTTCAAAACGAAGAACTTCTTCCCATTGGCGTTCCAGCTGACGTTTGCCGAAATCGCGTATCTCCAGAACTTTAGGACTTTTATAACATAATCGTCCGTTTTCAAATATTTGACGACGGAGAGGTTCAACTTTATAGCGCTTGAGCGTTTTCTTCTTCCAGGTGAAAACTGGATCAAAAAGCGTCAGTGGACGGCTTGTATCAATCGTTTCATCAAAATTACAAATTAAATCAGCGATTGCTTTATCGGCATCTTGTTCGTATACGCGGTAAATTTTCTTGAATCCCGGATTGGTGATCTTCTCCTGATTCTCGCTGATTTTAATCCGCGGAACAACCTGTCCATCCTTCTCAACAGCAACCAGTTTATACACGCCGCCGAAAACGGGTTCAGATTTGGCGGTTATCAACCGCTCGCCAACGCCGAAAGCATTGATTTGCGCGCCTTCTGCCAAAACATCTTTGATAATATGTTCGTCTAAGGCATTTGAAATGACGATTGACGTATTCGGGAAGCCTGCTTCATCCAAAGCTTGACGAACGCGCCGCGTTAAGTACGTGATATCGCCAGAATCAATACGGATACCTAATGGCTCATGTCCCCGCTCACGTAATTCTTTGAAAACCTTGATTGCGTTAGGAAGGCCGGATTTGAGCACGTTATATGTATCAATCAATACGAGACAATTATCCGGATAAGCTCTTGCCCAAGCTCTGAATGCTTCCAATTCGCTGTCAAAGAGCTGTACCCAACTGTGTGCCATTGTTCCGGAGACTGGGATATCGAACATCATTCCTGCCAATGTGTTTGCAGTTGCCGCACAACCGCCGATGATTGCAGCCCGAGCGCCGTAAATCGCTCCGTCATAGCCTTGCGCACGTCGCGAACCGAATTCCATCACCGGGCGCTTCCCTGCCACACGGCAGATCCTGCTCGCTTTTGTCGCAATCAGCGTCTGGTGATTGATTGTGACAAGGATCATCGTCTCCAGAAGTTGTGCCTGGATCGCCGGACCACGCACTGTAACCAGTGGCTCGTTTGGAAAAACAGGATAGCCTTCTGGAATAGCCCAAACATCACAGGAAAACGTAAAATCAGATAAATAGTTGAGAAACCTATCTGAGAACGTATTCAAGGAGCGAAGGTAGTCGATATCATCTGGAGTAAAACCTAGGTTCTCCAAATATTCAATCAGCTGATCAACGCCGGCCATCACGCAGTAACCACCACCGTCTGGCACACGCCTGAAATACATATCAAAATAGACAATCTGATCCCCAACACCTTCTTCAAGGTAGCTGTTTCCCATTGTGAGTTCATAGAAATCAACGAGCATCGTCAGATCTCTTTCGTTTCTCACATCAAATCTTGATTCCATTCACGCTTCCTCCAATTGACAATCGATAACGAGCAATTGATTCAAAAATGAGTATACTCTAGCTTATATAACTTGTAAACTTTACATTCCGGCGAACAAATGCCATGCATTTGGATGACTTGAAATGAATAATCCATTGATCGATCGTTCTAATTTATTCCCTCTAAATTAACCGCAACAAACCAGATTATGAATACTCTTGGCGTCCTGACACTTATTCTGTTTGAGTTGATTATATCATGCGCCAAACCATGCGTCTCTATCATGTGCTACTTAAGATTCGCACGATTCTGTAAAAAGTTCCCCTTCCCAAAATCTATCGTTTTTATTTACCATTTCATATATAATATAAGTTCAAGAAACAAATGCGGTTTGGAGTCGTATGAAGCCATGAAAAAAATTCTTGTGCTTGCAACAGGCGGAACAATTGCTTCGACTGCACAGGCGAACGGTCTTGCACCTGGATTGAGCTTAGCGCAACTATCCGGCTACTTTAATCATTTTAATCATAATATGTTGATTGATTTTCGCGTGCTGATGAATAAAGACAGCACCAATATGCAACCAGAAGACTGGTTGACGATTGCAACGGAAATCAGAAATAACCAATTGAAGTATGACAGTTTTATTATCACCCACGGAACAGATACAATGGGTTTTACAGCAGCGGGACTCTCATATCTACTTCACGATATTGATAAAACGATTGTCATCACTGGCTCTCAAGTTCCTGTCAGTTTTCATAAAACGGATGCTAAGAAAAATATTCGTGATGCGCTGACATTCGCTCAGAAAGCAGGTCTTCCTGGCGTCTTCGTTGTTTTCGACGGTGTCGCTATTATAGGGACACGCGCGGTTAAAATGCGAACCAAAAGCTATGATGCCTTTAAAAGCATAAATTATCCCTATATAGCAACAATTCATGAGGATACGCTCACGCTTTCCCAACCATTCCAGAGAGAGGTCCCCTCTTTTTTGAAGACGAGCATGGCAATATGCCCGGATGTGTTTTTGATGCGTATTTTCCCCGGACTCTCGCCGATGTTTTTCGATTTTCTCAAAGGACATACCCGCGGCGTGATTATTGAAAGCTTTGGCAATGGCGGTCTGCCGTTTGAAAAGAGAGATTTGGTGACAAAAATACGTGAATTGACTGCGCACGGTGTGCCGGTTATTATCACAACCCAATGCCTTGAAGAAGGGCAAAATATGGATATTTACGAGGTCGGTAAACGAGCCGCTGAAGCTGGGGGAATTACTGCCGGAGACATGAACACAGAAGCTATAGTTGCCAAACTAATGTGGATTCTAGGACAAACAAACAAGCTCAACGAAATTAAGCGATTGATTCAAACACCTATCGCTCATGACCTAACCTATATTTAATGTACAAACCATTTCGAGCAGCGACAAAATGGCGCGTTCGCAAACAACCTTTTTACTCAGTATCGAATTTCCCTGGGTATTGGTCAATTGTTACTCAGCTTTTCCCAATACAAAGCAGATCGATTGATGAGCGGCTGCAATACATCTGGCAACTGCCTTATCAAAGTATTAGCCACTTTTTTGACCTGTCCCTTTTCAAATACATGAAGCGGTTCAGGTAGCTCGTCTTCGTCAAGCAGGTAATGCCTTCCATCCGGCAATGCCAGCAGATCAAGAATCAAATCTTGATACGAAATCAGTTGTTCCCCGATTTGCGTGTGTTTGGAGAAATTGATATAGGAGCCGATATATTCCCCGTTTTTTGTCCGCCATTGATAAACATTGTATGGGCAATCCGTCCAGAAAAACGCGAATGTAGTGCTTCCAGCAGGTATTGTTAATAATTCCTTCTGGCCAAAATAGAGTGAGCGGTTAGCATCTATTCGATAACTGACTGCAGCCTGAACTGTATTCGCTTCAAGTAGCAGACACGGATACTCCTTAATACGCCCATCATAATACACTTTTTTTTCCACGATCGTACGGCCAAATGACTGATCCAATCCGCTTGACATGGTCACAACTCCTGACGTAAAAATTATCCCTTAATTGTACCAGAAGATGGAAAAATCAGCTGAATCGTTGTACCAACATTTTCTTTACTGAATAGTTTAACGGTGCCGTGAAAAGTTTCGACAATTCGTTTACTGACACTGAAACCAAGTCCGGTTCCATTCTCTTTTGTTGTGAAAAACAGGTTACCAATCTTTGAGAGAAATTCTTTTGGAACACCTACACCCTGATCTGTAAATGTCACAGACAACTGTCTACCAGGCAACTGTTTACAGACAATCGTCAGTATTCCTCCCTTGGGCATCGCCTCGATCGCATTTTTAATATAATTAATAAAAGCTTGTTTCATCTGACTCCGATCACAGTCAACAAAGAAGATTTCTGTAGGCGCATCAAAAACAATACGGACATTAGCGATGCGTGCCTGAGGTTCGAGAAAAAGGATTACTTCATTTAGCAAACTAATGAGGTTTTCTGCTTTTTGTGTGCTGAATTTAGGTTCGGAGAAGGAAAGCAATTCTCGGAGAATTCTCACCACTCGGTCAATTTCTGAATTAATGACCGCAAAATAACCGCTATTTGTTTGATCTTCCCGTTCAAGCAGCTGTGCAAAACCCTTAATCGACGTGATTGGCTGAAGAAGCTCACGCGCAATCCCTTCTGCCAAATCACCGGCTGTCGAGAGCTGCTCCGTCTTCAGAAAAGCCGCGATCGCGTTGTTTTTCTCTGTTGTATCTCGAAGGATTACTGCTCGACCGTTTATCCGTCGGTACATATTCATAAGAGGAAAACTGGTCAGTGTGACGTCAACAAGTCGAGCATCCCTTTTTCTCAATCGTTGCGTTTGATAAGCTTGTACCGACTGACCAATTAGTGTAAAACTCCGATCCCGACGTATTTCAAATCGTCGTTCTTCCGGTATACATGGCAACTTCGAGTACGGAAGCCCAAGCAATTCGTCCTTCGGCCAATGCAGTAAACGGGTATAGGCGTCATTCACCAAAATGACCTTATCTTCTTCATCAAGAATTTTAATGGGATCCACATAATTATTAATTAACGATTCAAGATTGCGTCTGGTGAGATTTAGTTTTTTTTCAATGCGCTGATTTGATTTATCAATAATAAAATAGGGTTTCTGTTCAGGTATCCGATATAGATTTGAGCGGACAAAATCGTTATCGTTCATAAAAAAATTAAAGATTTTCTTGAGGCGATTCTGATGTAACGCTGTTATACTTTTCCCTGGAAAAGCATAAACCGACCACCCATAACTCATCATCAGTCGACTGAAATCCTCTTTCAAGGTTAATTTTGCCAGATTATTAACGCGTTCAGAATCTTCAGTCGCACATGAGATCCATAACCTGAACTCTGTTTGCTCCGTAAATAGTTCATCTATCAAATGGTAATACAAATTAAGGATTTTACGATCGTTCATTTCCTGAATCAGGTCATCTGATTCGATGAATTCAAACTGTTTCAGCTTATCAGCGTCTATTTTACCTTCAATAGCGGCTAACATTGTTTTATAATGCGCTCGTGTATCGAAGAGTACAAACTTGTACTGTGCATCAAGACTTATCGTGACTGCATCGACTAGCTGATCCAAATAGTTTTTTTCTTCGTCATAAACATAAAGGATTCGCGCATGTATCAGATTGGGATCCAATTGATTTAATTGGGAAAGTTCTCGTCTCATAATTGACCTCGCTATCCAGGAGCTGGCAGCAAGCAGCTTCAATCTTGTGTTACAATGCCTGCCATTTGCGGCAAATGGATTTCTACAGTTGTACCTCGAGTGACTTTGCTTGAAATAGCGACTGTCCCTTGGTGACTTTTTACAATTTCATTGCTTACCATCATGCCAAGGCCTGTGCCTTGTTCCTTGGTCGTGAAGAACGGTGTCCCGATATGTTCTAATATATTTTTAGACATGCCTTTCCCCTGATCCGAGAAAACAATAATGGCTTCGCCTGGTCGACTTTTCACGTGAATGCGCACTTTTCCATCTTTCGGCATAGCTTCAATGGCATTTTTAATAAAGTTAACACAGACCTGCTTGAGTTGATTTTTATCGCAAAATATGAAGAGCGGTCTCTTATCGAATGTTGTAATCAAGTCGACTTGGGCTAAACTCGCCTGCGGATGAAGCAAAGTCACCGCGTCCTCAATGATTTCGATCAAGTTATTCCTGCAAAAGCGAGTGGCTTTAGGTTTGGCAAGCAGAAGTAACTCATTGAGAATGGACTCAATCCGCCTGATCTCTGCCGCCATTATCGGCAAATAGTCATTATCCTCTTTCTTTTCGAGCCGTGCGAGCTGCAGAAACCCTTTGATGGCGGTTATCGGATTTCGTATCTCATGAGCGAGACCGGCAGCCATCTCGCCGTAGAGCGAAAGTTTCTCGGCCTGAAAATGCAGGAGTTGTGCCTGTTTTGTTGCGGTAATATCCTGAACGGTCATGACCCGTCCATTGTATTCACCGTTCTCATCGACAAGCGGATAGCCGGTGATAGAAACATTAATTAAGCGACCAAATTTTGTTTTCCGAATCGATTCATAGGCTGTAATTTGATTCTGTAATTTAATCCTATCTCGATCACGCCCGACCTCGAACGCACGTTTCGGGTCTATTTCAGGCAATTTATCTGCAGGCAACCCGACAACATCTCTTTCTGTCCAACCAAGCAGATTGGAAAATGCCTGGTTAATAAAGAGCGACTGGTCATTTTTGTCTAATATCATGATCGGGTCGATATTCTGTCCAATAAAGGATTCAAGACGCTCGCGTGTGGCTTGTAATTGCAAACGTGTTTTTTTCTCACTTTGCTGAACGGATAACTGTTTAAACGGTGTGAGATTCTTGTCAATTAGATTTGACAGAACAATTGTGTCATCAGTCATAAAATATTCATGGCATTTTCTCAATACATTTTCTGTCTGTGCTGAAATTTTATTTCCATCAAAAGCAGCAACAAACATAAATTGGAGCTTCATCAGAAAGGATTTTGAAAAATGCTGAATCCTCTCCGGTACTGACTCCGTCGTATCTGCACGAATCCATAGACGCAGCGGATGATACCTGTTCTGATAATCATGAAGACCTACTCCAATTGAACTTAAGAGCGATTCATCCGTCTGCTCGTTCTGAAAATATGAAACAAGACAAGCATTGCTTGCAAAATGTACGGTTGTTAGTTGCTGCGGTGTTTTTTTTCGGGAAAGATGCTGCAAGGCAGTGTCAAAGAGGCACGCATCATCGATGAGTAGAACGTGTTCCTCCTGCTCAATCGCGGATTCGATAAAAGTAAGAACATTTTTTAAATAACAGTCCCTTTTATCATACACATAGATGATTTGCGCAGATTCCGCTATAGGGATTCTATCTGTTATCAAAGCGGTTCGCACTGCCATTTTATGCCCTCATTTAAAATAGAATAATTTTCTAATTTTGTATATCTTCATTATAGTTGATAAGTTTCTAATTTAGTAGAAAAAAGTCTAGAAAATCTACCATATCTCTATTAAAATTGACAAACTGCGACAATATTCATTGCATTTTGTTTACACTTTGTCTTTATTAAGTGAAAGAGATCTGATCGTCACACGCCACAGCTACTCGCTTGCCGCGAACGCATCACGACTCTCCCCGAACAAACAAATAGTTGACGATCCGTTCGGCATGCTATTTTCACAAGACACCGGCAAACTGCTCAACATATTTCGAAAAAAGTCATATTCTTTACTTATTAGAAAGAGGCGGATTCATGCCGCTTATCCGCATGAATCCGCCTCTTCTATTTCTTCTATCCAGTAATTCTTCCCACTTCACACAAGGAACCCGCATGTAAATAAACAGGTACCCACTTTTTCATCACGGATGTTCAAAACACGACAATTAATAAACAATAACGGGTTCATTCTGTTCCAATAGTTGATAAACATTCACCATGGCACTCGGCGGTGTATTGACGCAGCCCCCTGAGCCTTGCGTCAGATAAGCGTTTTTCGCCCAATTATGACGCCACGGCGCGTCATGGAAGCCACAGCCGCTAAGCGTAAACGGCGCCCAGTATTTGACTTTCACTTTATAATGCGGATTACCGGCTTCACTGCCTTCCAAGACGGACGGCGATTGTTTGTATTCAATATACCAAACACCCTTTGGCGTATCTTCATGCGTGTCATGGCGACCGGTGACGACTTGAGTGGTCAGAACCATCTTGCCGTTTTTATACAGCCAAATCCGTTGTTCGCTAATCGAGACTTCTGCATAGGTACTGCCAATGCCATTATTGCCCCGCACTTTGTAACCGACACCGTATGTGCTGAATCCGACGCCGTATACATTATAGGCTTTGATCGTTTTCTTTCCATCAACCAGCGCTTTCGCAATCCGATTTGCCTCAGCTGGAACATGCAATGCCCAACCAAACGACTGTCCTTTGACAGAAATGACCGACCCTGTATGCGTTTTGAACGCGTATTTTTTATTTAAGGTTGACGTTTTCTGATTAATCAATGCCAGCTTTTTCTTAATTTCGCCCGTATCCACTGTAATTTTCATCGTTTTTGAAACCGATGCATTTTTAATCAGGTTCGCAGCCTGCATGGAATAACTATTATCCTGCAATTGATAGTCTGTCGTTCGTCGAAGTAGTGCCCGGAGTTTCTGTTTTTCATTTGAAACCGTGTGGCTGTCCGCCTGAATCGGCTGAAGTCGAATCGCGTCCAAATCGATTTTTTTGTCGTATTGGCGACGATCGTAGGCTTTCAACATTTTCGTAATATCATATTGTTCGCCGTTCTTACTTTTACTGACTGTAATTTTTCCATTTGATAAAATTGCTTTCGCATCAATCGGCGCCTTCAGTTTCTTATTCATTTGATGCAGCTTAACCGCCACTTCTTTTTTCAGCACGCGATTGCGATAGTCATCTGCTTTTTCGGGAATCAAAGAATAATTTGCGGCCTTTGCGGATGGCAACAACGTAAATTGACTCTTCAATACTTTTTTTACAGCGCTCAAATCGTTGTTTGTGAAATTGGATTGCGTGTCCTTCCCCTTGATAATCCGTCGACCGTTAAGATAGACATCATTTTTCAATGTCATTGACTTGAAGTGCTTTAACGCCTGTTCTGCTGTCAATCCGCCAACCTTCACACCGTTAATTGTAAAATTCCGATTAAAGTGTGTGGACTGATAATAAATGAATCCGGCTGTCACAGCGAGTAAGACACCCATAAAACTTGTTAGAATAATCCAGTATAATTTTCGAATAACCGCTCACCTCTAGACTTTATAAGCTGACCGAACGCATTAAATAACTGAGTGATAGAATAGCAGGATTTTCAGCTCTTGATATTATTAATACCTTAAATGAAATGGAAATGTTTCTCAAGCCATTTTGCTCGGCTCGGCACGACTGAATATTTATATGCGCGCTTCCTCTGCTTATGAGCAGAGAAAGAACAAAGATGCCCGCGTCACGGATTCAGCCTTTCTACTACCCGCATCAATCACATAATTCATAAGTCTTTAACAATCATACCACTATCGTTTCCCTTGAAGTTAAAAAATTTAATCTAAATTTAATATTATTTTATAAGCTTTTTGTGCTAGAATTAATGTTTTTTAAATCCACCAATTTCTGACTTTTCTAATTAAAAGACATTCATCCAAAGCCATTTACTAACAAAGATCAATGCGATTCTATAAAAAAAAGGACTTTTCACGATTTGTCCACGAAAGTCATTTCATTTATAAAAGACTTATCAGCAATACATTTGCGAAAAAAAGGAGATGACGTGACGAAGAAGTCCATCCGATAAGCTGCTTTATAATAGTGAAAAAACAAGGAGGGAAATATGATGTGTCAATTTTTTCAAAAGTTAATAAGGGGTTGCGATCGTGGTTTCACTTTGATCGAAATGATGATTGTCCTAATGATTATCTCCATTCTCCTGCTTATTGCCGTACCCAATATGATTAAATCGCAAAGCGTCGTTCGCGGAAAGAGCACAGACGCAACGGTGAAACTGGTTCAAAGCCAGGTTGGTGCCTATCAGATGGATCACAATGGCACGCTACCTAGTTCATTGGAAGATTTGGTCACTGATGGTTACGTAGATAGTATCAAGAGTCCGGATGGAGGAACACTTCAGATGGACGCTGAAGGAACTGTTAGCGCACCATAAAAAATATCCGTATTACTAATTACTCCAAATGACTGTTTGTGAGCAAGGAGGTTTATTTGATGCGTTTTTCACGAAGCAAATTGATGGCTGCGCAAGGTTTTACATTGATAGAAATGATTATCGTCCTGTCAATTGCCTGTATTATCGCGCCTCTTTCTTTCATGACACTTTCCCATACTTCTGATGAAGAGAAAATGAAGCAATTTATTGAGGAAGTCGCGGACACAATACGTGATGCTCAAATGGATGCGATTAGCAAATCAACCATGGTAAAAATTTTATTCGATACGTCCAATCATTACTATTCAATCACAGAAGCAAATGATGTACAAAAAAAGCCGATGGATCCACGCATACAATTTCATGGGAACATCAACAACCAATATATTATGATTACAAGAGACGGTGCCTTTTCAAATCCCGGCACTTACTCATTCCAATGTGGCAGTATTTGGTATTACCTTGTGTTACAAATTGGTCAAGGAAGGTTTTATTTTGAAAAATCCTCCGTATAAACTTCGCACTATCCAATCACGAATGCGCAAAATCCTATTATCAATCGATAATCGTCGTGGCTTTTTCCTCTCTGAAGCTGTTTTTTCAGTGGCGATACTCACACTGATGCTGCTTGCCACAGTACCATTACTTTTCCGTATCAACCATCAAACAATTGTGTTCCATCAAAAAGTTGAAGCAATCAGCCTACTGCGTATGCAGCTGTTGCGATGGAAAACAGATGATCAGCCTTTTCCAGATATGAAAGTCAATACACCCTTTCAGCTCACATGGGAAGTAAATGACACGAATCGCGCTGTCCTCTCCATTAATTGGCGCAGTTTCGAAAAAAGTTATGTCGTCAGAAGCGAGGCGAGGCGATGAAGCACCCCGAAGGTTTTACTTTACTTTCGATGATGCTAGCACTTTGCCTCATGTCCGTCTCGCTTCTTCTTGTCGTTTCTCTAAGTAAAGTTCTTGTCAGCCGATCCATCCATCCTGAAAATACAGCAAAAGACTGCTTTCTGTTTTTTTCCCAGACGGGTAGCGAAATTCATAGTGCTGAATCAGTCAGCGCCTCTGCTTCTGGAAAACAGCTGACCGTTAAAAAGGATGGAAATAATATCACCTATAAATGGCTCAGCAATCATCGCGTGATTCGCCAAGTGAACGGTCTTGGTTACGAAATTGTATTGATGCATGTTTCTAATATTCTTTTTCAGACACATAACAATGAGCTATGGATCGAGGTGACTGATGATCAAACAAACAATTATTACTGGGAAGACGAAAGTTATCTGCAGATTAATTGAACCGTGTGCACGTTCTGAAAATGGATTTATTTTGCCGATAACGATGATGATTAGTTGTCTTTTTCTTCTTTTCATCCTCCACGCGATAGTGATGCTCGACAATCAGCAGCGATTCTATCACGCATACGAAGACAAAGTTCAATTGACTACACTCCGAGAGAATGTATTAACGCAGGTCAATCAGAAGATACAGGAGCAAAGTTTAGACGCTCATGGTCACTTTGATGATGTAGGGGGAACAGCAGACTACTCATGCACCGCAAACAATGGGCTACTTCATGTGACACTCTCTCTTCATTCCGGTCGGGCACAAGAAACAGATGAAATGGATTACCTGGAGGCGAACGGGCAACCGAGCAACTGGGTCGAAAGAACAAGTCCATAAACACCAAAATAGAAGATGCGATGTATGGTTTACGAGCAATCTGGAAATGAATGAAATAAAAGTGAAAGGCGGTTCGAAGATGAAATCAGAGGACTATGTCAGGTATTTGACCGAACAATTTGTCCGCTATCTCGAGACACCGCGTGAAGAACGGAAGAAAGCCAGACTGGAACATAAAGAAGATCGCCCGCCAATACGCGCGCAGCTTTTCGGTCAAATTCCTGATGCAATTGAAAGCTATGCCGCACAAATCAAGAAAAAAATTAAAAAACGAAGCCATTAATCGACCATCGCTCCGGCCACGTACGAGCGCCCGTTATGGCGCGCAGAGAAAAAGCTGGGGAAAGCAGTCCCAGCTTTTTTTGACAATACGTTCACAAGCTAAGCTGATTACTTAATCGCTCGATAAATTCGGTAAGAGAGCACATCTTGGTATGTCTGCATCGTCATCAGATGTGCCAACCAAATATCAATCGCGTCCCGATCCAACGCACCATCTATTTGAAAGGCAGGGCCGACTGGCGCGACTGCTTCTGTCTCAAATTCTTTATCCGTAAAGGCTTCTACGGTTGAAAAACCGGCTTTTTTCAAAAGAGTCAACCAGTCCTGTTCTGTATAGAGACCTGAAACCCCATATAAATCGCAGATAAATCGAGCGTCCTCTTCTGGAAGCACATGCTCTATGGTCATCTCAATCGCGATTAATTTTCCACCTGTACGTAAGACTCGGTAATATTCGGGTATCGATTGAGCGATTTGAGTAAATGCCGTTACCGATTCAGAGATGACCCAATCAAACGATTCCATCTCAAAAGGAATTTTCTCAGCAGAGCCCTGCAGCACAGTAAAACTCGCTTTGGCATTTTTCGCTCGCTCGGATGCCTGCTTCACCATCTTCGGATGGAAATCAAGGCCTGTGACTTGTGTGCTTGTGTTCTCGGCTAAATAACATGCTGTGGCACCCGTTCCGCAACCAACATCCAGTACACGTTCTCCTGGCTCCAAATGTGACGCGGCAATCACTTTTTCCGTTAAATCGTGACCGCCTGGGTGGGCATTGTCTATTGATAATTTAGCCAGAAAGTCAATGTATCGCTGATTCACTGCTTCACGCCCCTTCTGTCTGCACATCTTTCAGCATATGACAACAAGGGACATTCGGTGCTGGTTTACCCGCCTACTATATATGGGTTATTTTCTGCTTCCTCGCCAATGGTCGTCATCTGACCATGGCCAGGACAGACAATCGTCTCACGATCAAGGGTCATTAAATTTTTCTCAATACTATCGAGCAGCACCTCTGTGTCACCACCGTAGCTGTCTGATCGACCAATGTTTCCCTTAAAAAGTGTATCGCCGCTGAAAACAACTTTTTCATCTGCAAAATAATAGGAAACACCGCCAGGCGAATGACCAGGCGTTTCAAAGACGTGAATGTGAAACGGACCAAGCGTGAGTGTTTGTGGCGCAGACAGCAGTTTATCCGCTGGATGGGCTTTGATATCCGCGACAAACGAAAAGAAGGATGATCCATTCTTTTTCGGATTACTGAGCCAGTCAGCTTCCCGCTCATGCAGATAGACAGGGATGTTCCAATGGTTTCTTGATTTCTCCAAAGCACCGATGTGATCAAAATGCGCGTGCGTCAATAACAATGCAATCGGTGTTATTGCTTGTTCATTCACTGCTCGCTGAATGACTTCGAATGCCTCACCTGGATCAATAATCAATGCTTGATGCGTCTGTTCCTCCCAAATCAGATAACAGTTTTCATGTAATGGACCGACCCGACGAACCAGCCATTTCAAAAAAATCCCGCCTTTCTATGTGCCATTAACTTGGTTTAGCCAAGTCTTTTTTTAACCATTGCGCTCCGGCTCTCGCTTGCCGCGGGCGCCGCGCGTCTCCTCAAACAGGCAAAAGTCTGCGGGATCTCACTTGGCTCGCTTTTCCCGCAAGGCGCCAGAGCGCCTTCGCTGCACTTTTCGCACGAATTTTTTTATCTTGTGAAAAAGGGATCGCCGTGACGCGCGATCCCTCCAAATGCGAGTAGCAAAGAGTTAGCCGTTCTTGATTTTTGTTTTCGCTAGCCAGGCACCGCCAATCACACCAGCATCGTTGCCTAGTTTCGCAATATCAATGGTACATGCCTGATAAATCCGAGGTAATGAATAAAGCTGGAAGTATTTTGTCAGTGGTTTAAGCAACGTATCACCCGCATGAGAGACACCGCCACCAATTACAATCATCTCTGGATTGATTACCATGGAGATAGCACCAAGCGCATAGCCAAGATAATAGGCCGCTTTTTCAGTCACTGCCTCCGAAAGCGGATCTTTTTGCGCGGAACAATTAAAGACATCCTCCGCAGTAATATCACCTTTCCGATCAAATATCTCTCTTAAAGTGCTTTCTGAATCATTATAATCCAGAGCATCAAGAGCCATTCTGCGGATCCCGGTCGCTGATGAAACCGTTTCAAGACAACCCTTTTTGCCACAATTGCATGGATCGCCATCCTTCGGCACAACGGTGATGTGGCCAATTTCCCCAGCCATGCCACTCACACCGTGAATAATGTCGCCATCAACAATGATCCCGCCGCCAACACCTGTACCAAGCGTCACGCAGATCAGATTCTTCGCCCCTTGACCAGCGCCCAGCCACATTTCGCCTAAAGCTGCCATATTCGCGTCATTCTCAATGATAACCGGAAGCCCAATCGCCTGTTCAAGCGCTTCTTTCAATGGATAATTTTCCCAGCCAATATTAACCGCCTGATAAACGAATCCAGTGTCCATATCAATAAAACCTGGTGCACCCATTCCAATTCCACGAATGTCCGCGTGATTCAAATTGATCTGCTCAATTTTCTTTAAAACACTTGCGCTGATGTCTGCCGCAATGTGGCTGCCATTATCTATGGTATTGGTCGCAATTGCCCATTTATCAAGCATTTTACCGGTATCATCGATAATTGCCATTTTTATTGTTGTCCCACCTAAATCGACACCGATGTTAATTTTATCTCCCATCATCCATCGCCTGCTTTCTACTTCACTCTGTCTCTATTTTCACCTAAAAAAAATGATTTGCCAATAAAAAAAGGCGAATTCATCTAAAAAAAATAATGAAAATCATCCTATTGGCATACCTTTGAGAGACAAGTCTGTTTTGGGGGCAGAATACGATGAAACAGCGACAAGCTGTATCTTCAATAATCCTTTTCTTTTTTCTTTTCTCTGTTCTTCTCGTGTCATACCATCTGACCGGTGATCATCCGGCAATCACTTATTTCCCGGAAAACGAACCCATCGTGTTTAAAGATTACGGGACAACTTTACAATTAACAGATGGCGGAACAAGCCTTGATTGGTTTATTCACAGCTCCTTATATCAAACCGCCTATTTGATGCAAAATTTTTCCTTACTCTACAAAAACAACAGACTGATCGAAATCAACAATCAATGGAAAAAAGACACAAACAGAATTGCAGACCGAAGAAGCGTACACGCTAATTTTGGGTACTATCAAAGTGTGACCGTTCATCAGGCTGAGGTGCACCGAGGGGAGACGATAAGCGGCAAAGAAGTTAGTTCTTATGCACAACTGTTCGTCGCATCTTTAAATGGAAGACGAGCGGGCTTTCAACAAGGTCGAACTGAAGCGGAAAAACAAATAGAGCGAAAGATAGTGACAACCTATAATCGCCAACAAAAGGAGCTTCTCATGCGTGCAGCCAAACAATATGGCTTTCAACCCGAGGCATATAAAATAATAAGTTTGGCAGATCTCGCGAGTACAGCACCAAAAACACTCTTTCCTTCCAGGCCGGATACTGCAAGTCGGATCACCGGACAATTATGGGAGGGCATTTATAAAATAATTTTAAGTGGCTTTCAAATGGGTGAGAATCAGTATGAACCAGTCATCGGTAGTTCGCTGCCCCTTCTTTTAATCGGAAAGGACCATATGCTGGTCCTAACTGAATCGGCAGGTGGCCGTATTGTTCTATTGAAGCAGCTTTTTTGAATAATTACTGGCTATTCATCGATCTCGGCATCAAGTCTATCCATTCGCTCGATGAGCCATTTTCCGCCAATCAGCATCAACGCGATCTCCAAAAGTGCCCAACGACGTCTAAAGAGATAGACAAGAAGCATCATAAAAATCAATAAAGGCCATTGACTAATCCGACGCAACTGCGCCACTTCCTTTCTTTATCCGTTAAAGATGAATTAAGTATAAGAAAAACTCAGGATTCGCCCTTGTTCACAGGACTTGACTAAGCCCTGTTTAATGTTCCTTAGTCTGCACGTTCACCTTTGTTTCCATACGCATGCCCCGCAAATCCTCCCGTATCAATTCTGTCTTTTTCGGTCAAAAGCACCTGCACTTTCTTGTCATGCGCCTCTGCTGGTATCTGGTCGATGAACTGATCGGATAACAGTAAAGACAGGGTTGGCCCTTGATAAATAGACAGCAAACGATCATAATATCCGCCGCCGTAACCAATTCTAAATCCCCTTCGATCAAAAACAACACCGGGGACAATCACAAGTTCTAAATCAGCTGGATCAATCCGCCCGGTTTTCGAAACATCCGGCTCCATCAATCCTAGATGCCCGGGCTTCAGGCTGCTGAATGAATCAATCGGACAGAACATTAACGTTTTTGTTTTCGGTTCACATTGAGGCACCGCAACTTTTTTCCCTGATGCCCATGCTGATTCAATCAGCGACCGTGTTTCAACCTCGCGTGCCATCGAAATCGTTACCGCAACAACTCGCGCGCTTTGCCAAAGCGGATCCATGATTAATCGTGCGCTGATCTGCGCGCATTTCTTCTTGAATTGCGTCTCTTCAATTGTGCGCAAATAGTGCAGCATATTCTGACGTAATTCGGCTTTTTGTTCGCGCATCCACTCATCCCCTTTTCAAGTAGCAATGTTTTTTTAATGCATCAAGCAGGCGAGCGAAACCCTTCCAGCCCTTATTCTGCACTAATTTTGCTTCGGTCGCTCGTTTGCCGCTTGCGGACCGCAAACCTCAGACAAGCGAGAATTTGCGGGGTCTCTCCTGGCTCGTTTTTCCCGCAAGGCGCCAACGCACGTCACTGCATTTTTGTGCGAGAAACTTTATGCTTTCTTATCGCTTAAGAAAAAAAAATAAAGCTGAGGAATGCTTGATTCAGTCATTCCCCAACTTTATCTTTCTTTATATTGCCACAATCGAAGCACATAAGTGCAAAGACTTATTTTGTTTCGCGGTATGTGACGTACCTTCTCAGTTTCGGGCTGTACTTCTTTAATTCAAGACGTTCCGGATTCTTTTGCTTGTTCTTTGTCGTAATATAGTCACGATCGCCAGTTTCCGTATTTTCAAGAATAACTTTTACGCGCATCATTATCCCTCCAATGCATTAATTTCCAAACAGTCAGTTAAACATACACTTTATATTAACAAATATGTGCACATGCTTCAACCCCTTTTGATGATCATCCAAGAAGAATGATGAGGAAGAAATTGTTAGTTTGATTACAAACTTCTTTCTTTTTCTACATAATTCTTCCGCAAGCAGAAAAGTTATGTTATAAATGATTTGTGCAGGCTGTTTTTGCGCAAGAATCATGCTTTCCCGGAAACCTCCCTGCACAAAATGAGACGATTAATGTGTCATGGCAAATCGTGATAATTAGGGGGGAAAAAATGATGGGTCTTGTCATATTAATTCTAATCATCGTCGGGCTAGTTGCGCTGATCCTGTCTTATACAAAACAGGACAGTATCAAACAGATCGAGAGCCAATTGGAAGAAAACTCCATAACGATGATGCAAGAATTGTATAAAGTGAAGAAAAAAATCCGTGTTCTCGAAGAGGAAATGATGATCGGAGACCGGGATAAATTTAAAGGGTGAGATGAATTTGACGAAAAACGGACTACGCGGATTCGCTGCTGGAATTTTGGTTGCCACTGCCGTTTTCGCTTTCTTCTACTTTCTGATCTTCAATGGCTCCGAACAACCAGCTAAAAAGGTTGTCCATCAAAAACCGCTAACTGAGGCTGCTGTCACCCAGTATCTGACCAGCCATCATCGTAAGGCTATTGATATTGATGCGTATAATCAATGGCAGGCGCAGAACAAGCTGTCCAAGCAGCCTGCTTCAAAGACTCAGAATGCAAAAGCAGAAAAAAAATCGAAACCGGCAACAAAAACGACGACCTACCACTTACATATTAAAAGCGGCATGACTCCTGGCGATATATCCAGCGAATTGGTTAGCGCGAAAATATTGAAAGGTAGTCAAAAAACAAAATTTGATTCCTATTTACACAAGAATCATTTAGAAAAATACGTCCAGCTTGGCACATTCAAGGTATCGAGCGATATGGATATTCAGAAATTAGCACAAGTCATCACCAAGAATCACAGTAATTAAAGAATCGGGAGGCAATACGCCTTCCGATTTTTTTTTGCTTGAATTTATTGGAAAGGAAAGAAAAGCGTGCGAAGCGCATTTCGTACATAATAGACTGAACCGTTTTTTGCCCACTTTTTTTCACAAAAAAATGTAGAAAAGGATGCCTCAAAACGAGGCATCCTTTTCTACTTGATAAATCAATTCTTGCTTGTGTAATGATAAAGCTTGTCATACGCCTGATAAATACTAAGAGCAATCTGATGGTTTTGATGCCCTGTTTCAACCCGTGGGACAATGTCAACAACAACAATCTGTGGATTATCGTAAGGCGCGTAAGAAATCAGCGTTTCGTTATAGAGATTCAAGTTATTCGGATCAATCTGCGCCGTGCCTGTTTTAGCAGCGATTTTGTATTTCACATTGCTGCCATGGCCCAAATCATAACCCGTTGATAATCTGTTCGAACCATGAGTCACTAAGTATAATCCTTTTTGAACCCGTTTAATTTCTTGCTGCGTATTCTCCACCGTATTCAGGATATGTGTTTTTTGCGTATAAATTGTTCGCCCGAGCGTTTCCGGATTGTTGCTCGGCGCATGAATCGACTGAAGCAGATGTGCCTGAACCCGATAACCACCGTTCGCGATTGTTGACATATACTGCGCCATCTCAAGCGGTGTGTACGTGTCAAACTGCCCGATGGCAAATTGCTGAATCAGACCGGAATTCGTTGGCATCCCGCCGTTATAGCCTGTTCCTTCGCTTGGAAGATCGATTCCGGTTTTCACGCCGAGACCCACCTGCGCATAACCGTTTCTCATCTCATGAATCGCCTTGATAAAGCGCGGACTATTTGGCGAAGGAAAGGAGCCAATATATTCCCCACCAGCAGGAGTCAAGGTAATACCAGCCATATTAGAAACAATTTTCGCCATAAAGACGTTCGAAGAGAACTGAAGCGCCTGTTCAGGAGTCAGACTCCCCAAACCGCCAACTTCCCAGGATTGGAAATATTTAGCTTTTTGTCCAGAACCTGTCGGCAATTTAATTCGCATATCACGGAACTGTGCAGGCATCGCATGATAGCGGTAGCCTGTCAATTCGGTTGCACCTTTGACCGCAGATCCCATCGCAAACTGTGAATTGACCGCTTCACTCGCCGCGTCAATAAACTTACCATTTTGATAAATTTTGCCGCCAATGGCCAGAATCGCTCCTGTCTTGGGATTCATGACAACAGCATAAGCACTGTTATTCTGTCCATTTCCGGCCATCGACCGAGCAGAGAGAATATTGGCTTCCAATATTTTATCAACCTGTTGCTGAAGTCTTTCGTCAATTGTCAGCTGAATATCATCACCACGTTGGCCATCTTTGACTCTGGGATTGCCGACAGGAATACCCTTCTTAGTCTGGTAAAGCAATTTCATCGGTACCCCGCGCAGATAAGATTCGTAGACATCTTCAACATTGCTTGTTCCAACAAGCGCATTGCGGCTATAACCTTTTGCTAAGTAATTATTAATCTCATCAGCAGGGATCTCACCGACTTTGCCAACATAAAATGGCTTATTCTTAATATATTTGCGTGAAGACACATCCGCAGTCTGTATCGCGCCATTAAACTCGTTCAAATGATCAACAACATCGACATATTCTTTGTCGTTGACGTGGAGTCCACGCTTGATGATGTGTGGATTCAGATTGGATGCCTGATTGAATTGATGCATGATTGCCATAATCTGCTTATCATTTCTTGAAAATGCGTGAAGCGCACTGTCCGGCACGCGACTAAGCAGCAGCTTGTATTCAGCTGCCTGCTTGTTTTGCAAATTTGTTTGTTCTTTTTTCGTCAAAAAATTGTTATAGGCTGCAGTCAACGTCTTAAAATGACTAAGCACATAGTATTCTCGTTCATCACGATTTGAAATTTGACCCAAGGACTGTTTGTCCATTGTTATCAAATCAGCGAGTTGACGGGCAATTTTTAAGTTCTTCGCACCGTCAAGACTCGCGTTGCGAATATAAACAACCGCGAGTTCCGCATTATTATCCGCAAGCGTGGTGCCGTTGACGTCAACAATTTTCCCACGCGCCGAATCAATACTGGCTGTTTGATAATTATTGGCACGCATGACTTTTTTGTAATGCGCTCCGTTTACGATCTGCACGTAGCCTAGCCGCATGATTAAGCCGGCAAAAGCGAGAAAAACAACAAGAAAAAGTATATTCAGCCGTAATGGAAGATTAGTCTTCGCTGCTTTATTTTTCACTGGTTCTTTGCCCAACTGCATTCCTCCCTGATGATGGCAGACAAGTATTCACCTTGTATTTATTCGTATCTGCCGGAACTTTAAGCAGGTTGTTATCCGAATTTATTCATGAATCGAGTTGCCTTATTTATTTTACAGTTGCCCAAAGTTCCTGTCAAAAAGCTTTTTACACTCACGTTTCAAACGGAATGACTTAAGAAAAGATAAGAAAACACCCGGAAGTGCTTCATTGAGCGACTCCCGGGTGCTTAGTTATAGGTATTGCTTATGTATACCAGCGGAGGAAGAGGGATTCGAACCCCCGCGAGCCGTGAAGCCCCTGTCGGTTTTCAAGACCGATCCCTTCAGCCAAACTTGGGTATTCCTCCATTAAATGGTGGACCCTGTAGGACTCGAACCTACGACCGGACGGTTATGGGCCGTCTGCTCTAACCAACTGAGCTAAGGGTCCAACGGGCGGTTAGTGGGGATCGAACCCACGCATGCCGGAACCACAATCCGGTGTGTTAACCACTTCACCATAACCGCCATTGGGTTATATAAGAACAAAAAAATAGCGGCGGGGGGGATCGAACCCTCGACCTTACGGGTATGAACCGTACGCTCTAGCCAGCTGAGCTACACCGCCATGGCTCCACAGGTAGGGTTCGAACCTACGACCGATCGGTTAACAGCCGATTGCTCTGCCGCTGAGCTACTGTGGAATAATTCAGAACAAGAATTAATTTATCACAACTTGATGAAGCTTGTCAACCACTTTTTTCAAGCTGTCTTACTGTCTTAACGACAAGAAATAATATATCATAACTGTAAAATTTGGGCAATAGTTTTTTTAAACTTTTTACATTTACTTTTCTTTGTGTATCGTCTTCGTTGTCATTTTTTCCCTGGGTTAGATTTTTAATATTAGGCTATCCTTATTTATAAGCCATTTTGTTTCGGCTGCTCGCTTGCCACAGCAAAAGGCCGTTACTCGGCTTTTTGCTCTTCCTTATCAATAACAATCCGTGTTCCGTCCACTGATACAACGCGTACCGGGCATTTACTGTCCAAAAACAAGCCATCAGTCACAGCACTGTAATTGTGCCCGTCAATTTTAACCGTGCCTACAGGATGAAATGGTGTGACCGTGAATCCTGTTTTACCAACCAATCGTTGATAATCCGAATTAATTGAATTATACCCCTTCTCGCTTGTCAATTGCTCGTGCAAAGTTAGTTTTTCGAGATATTCTCTTTTGGGTAGAAAACGGCGAAAGAAAAGTGATCCCAACGTTCCGATAACAAAAGCGATGCCGACGAGCATGCCATAGAGCAATGATGGCGCTGGCAATGCGCAGCCAAGTATCATCAGCACAAATCCGATCACGCCAATAATACCCGTTGTGAACAATTTGCCGTCAATGATAATTAAAAGCAAACCACCGATGAGTAACCCAACAATCCAAGGAGATGCCTGATCGGTTAGAAAATAATTAAAATAAAGGATAAATAAGCCGCAGCCCATCAGACCTGAGAGTCCCTTTGCTTTGAAAAGCAACTCAGCAAAAAGCAGACAAGAGGCAAGCAGAACAACCACAAAACCGCCCGCGGGATAGGATAAAAAAGACATCAGGTCAGTCGCCTCCCAATGGTCAATGAATGTGATAAAATTCGCAACACTTTAATTAAACCATACGCAGTAGCATCTTGGAAGTTTCCCTCTAAAAAATAATTATAAATAATCGGAATAAATTACCTTTGGCGTGCATATAGATGAAAGCGGGGACATTTCATCTATTCGATGCTTTTTTTTGCACATATACCTATACCGTTTAAATTATCCTAGTATTCCATTCAGGAGATGTAATCTATAATGAGGAAAAAGCACTTTTTTATCGCGATTGCAATCGTTGCCTGCTGGACAACCTATTCCGATCTGAATTCAGGATCACTGCCCGCATCAGCAACCAACCAAGCATCGATTCAAGTTACTGGGACTGAACATGCAGCCATTCCCCACAAACGGATCAAGGTCAATCCTGGTGACACCTTGCTTTCAATCAGTGAACGGCTTAATAAGGACGAGCCCTCAATCGAGCAACTGCTTAAAGATTTCGCTCTGCTTAACCCTTCTGCGGATCCGAATCACCTAGAGATTGGCAAGGACTATGCTTTTCCCCTCTATTACAAGTCAGAGGGAAAGTAATTTCGCGTGATTCATCTCAATCTCAAGAGTACTCCATGCAACATCTTTCGCTCGTTCATGGTATACTTGGGATGTTTGAATGTCTTATAGAGCATGCAGATCGATCGGAAAAAGGAGCGAATGGTTCGTGTCTGGAATTACGCACCGTACAAAAACAAGAAAAGTTAGGGTTGGCAATCTGACCATCGGTGGATCCAACCAAGTCATTATACAGAGTATGACAACCACAAAGACCCGTGATGTTGCGGAAACTGTGGCCCAAATCAAACGACTTGAAGAAGCTGGCTGTCAAATGGTTCGCGTCGCTTGTCCAACAATGGAGGACGCTCTGGCGATTCCAGAAATTAAGAAAAGAATTTCGATTCCGCTTGTCGTCGATATCCATTTCAATTATAAATTAGCCCTGAAGGCGATCGAAGGCGGTGCGGATAAAATCCGCATTAATCCCGGCAATATCGGCAAGCGTGAAAATGTTGAGGCAGTGGTTAAAGCCGCAAAAGAGAAACATGTGCCCATTCGAATCGGTGTCAACGCAGGATCATTGGAGAAACATATTCTAGATAAATATGGTTACCCGACCGCGGATGGCATGGTCGAAAGTGCCCTCCACCATATTAAGATTCTTGAGGATTTGGATTTTCACGATATTATCGTTTCTCTGAAAGCGTCAAATATTAATCTTGCTGTTGAAGCTTACGAAAAAGCAGCCGCGGCATTCGATTATCCGCTCCATCTTGGGATCACCGAATCTGGAACCCTGTTTTCAGGGAGTGTTAAAAGTGCTGCTGGATTGGGTATTTTGCTTCATGAGGGGATCGGCAATACGATCCGTATCTCCCTTTCTGCCGATCCAGTTGAAGAGATCAAGGTCTGCCGCGAATTGCTGAAAACATTCGGCCTCGCGAATGCAGCAACCCTGATTTCCTGTCCGACATGTGGCCGGATCCAGATTAACCTGATAAAAATTGCAAATGAAGTGGAACAATACATTTCTAAAATCAATGTTCCGATTAAGGTCTCTGTACTCGGCTGCGCCGTCAATGGACCCGGTGAGGCACGGGAAGCGGATATTGGCATTGCAGGCGGTCGTGGCGAAGGTCTGCTATTCAAACACGGTGAAGTCATTCGAAAAGTTCCTGAAGATCGCATGGTCGAGGAGCTGAAAATCGAGATCGACAAAATCGTTGCTGAGTATAAAGTAAACGAGGAAAAGCAAAAAGTAGAGAACTGAAAGGAAAGATACAAAAAACGGACAAGAGCTTGGCACTTGTCCGTTTTTTGTATCTTTAGATTGTATAAGATTTAAAAGGAATGAAGCAGAAAGACTAAGCTTTCGCCATCGTTCAGAGATTTTGGGCGCCCAAGAGTTTTTCTAATTATTCGTTTACCCAAGTCGTAATCTGATCTACAGTTTTGCGGTCAGGTATGGTTGTTTTTTGATTGGGATCAGGATAGCCGATATAAATAAATCCTAAAATCAGCGACCGGTCCGATTCACCAAATTCACTTTTCATTTCCGCTGTATAGGTTGGTGCGCCAGTTCGCCACATAGCACCGAGTCCGAGGCTATGTGCTGCCAGCAGCATATTTTCCACAGCAGCTGCCGTTGCTGCTATTTCTTCAATTTCGAACGCTTTCGGATTATCCGACGGCTCTACCGTAACAACGATAACAACCGGTGCGCGCTTCGCTTTTGCAATGCCGCTGGCTAACACGTCATTCAGCATTGTTTCGCTGGCGTCTTTTAACTTTTGTTGATTCAGTCTGCCGAGTACGTTGCCGAGTCGATTTCGTCCTTCACCTGTTAGAACAGTAAAACGCCACGGTTCCGTGTTCATATGATTTGGTGCTTTTCGAGCAGCATCGAGAATTTTCTCAATAAGTGCACGATCCGGTTCTTTGTCCAGCACTTTGCGGATTGAACGCCTTGTTTGAATTGCGTCTATGGTTTCCATGAGACATATGCTCCCTTATTTATCTTTTCCATTTGATTGTAACATATGTCACTGATAATTAACGACAGTTATGCTTCGTGCTCTTTTTAAATTCGAACGAGCCAAGTCCTTTTTTTTAAAAATTACGCTTCGGCCGTTCGTTTGCCACGGGCAGGATGGGAACCTTCTCAAGCTAGTTTATCTGGGGATTGCCTCGAATTCCTCGCAGATTTACGCTTTACGCAAAAGGAAAGACGTCTTTTGACAGACGTCTTTCCTTCGCTTGCTACACGAAAAGTGGAGACAATAATTGAATGAGCATGGCAACAAGACCGATGCCTATCGCCCATCCCCCCAGTGTCCGGGCCCCTTGTCTTAGCGCAAGGAAGCCGATAATGATACCGGCAATTCCCAAAACAATTGGGAGAAAAAACAACGCCGCAACAGAGAGAACAAGTGCTAGCCAACCAATTCCTTTACCGTGCGCTCTTTCCCTGTTTTCAGAACGTTGCGGATAGTCATGATCAATGACCCTTCCCCGTGCCTCCCGATTATATTGATCGGCGCTCAATTCCCTTGCGTATTCCTCATTATGAAAAGCTTGTTGCTTGTCATATAATGAGTCATCTTCAAAATGATCCTTGTCAACCACAGCGACCCCTCGCTTTCTTTTTAGGATCGCTTATAGTTTGACTCAAGTGATTGCATTTCAATAATGCACATTATGGAAATTGTCACAAAAGCGTCAGCGCTTCGTCTCAAACGGAAGCGTAAAGCTCACTGTTGTGCCTTGTCCAGGAATGCTGCTCAGACAAAATGAGCCATTGTGATCCGAAATGATTTTTTTACATACAGATAGACCAATTCCTGTCCCTTTTGCTTTCGTTGTGTAAAACAAGTCGCCTAAATGTTTCAGCACTTCTGTGTCAATGCCGCAACCGCTGTCTGTCAGTGAAAAGCGATAGCTACCGTCTTCAACGGTACCGCGAAGAAAGATTTTCTTTTTGTTTCCATTTTGATTTTCGAGTGCTTCTAAGGCATTTCGCAGCAAATTAATAATAACTTGTTTCATTTTATCAATATCTACACGGCACGTATGGGCAGAATAAGCAATATCATAATCAAAGTCAATTGCATTTAGCGCGCATTCCGAACTGAGATAGGCGATCAATTCGTGAGCGAGCCTATCAGGGAGCAGGCTCTTCATCTGCGCTTTCTCATTCGCATAAGATAAAAAATTTTCCAAAATTGCATACATTCGATCAATTTCAGATACAATAGCAGTGTGATATTTATCAAATTCCTGAGTAAGCGTTGACAATTGAACAAAGCCCTTAATCACAGTCAGCGGGTTTCTCAGTTCATGGACAACTTCTGCCGTTATTCGCGACAAAAAACGCGGGTGGTAGCCGACCATATGAACCTTTCCTTTTTTATACAGGCCGTTGAAAAGCATACCTGCCCCCGAGGTATCTAGCCGATCACGCAATACGATCGTACGAACATCACTGCACGCGACAATTTTTTCTAGAAATTCAGCAGCATCATTGACGGATGATCCCAAGAAAAAATTCAAGAAGGACTTTCCATAACGTTTAACCATGACATCCCCATTCCTGTTGCTGTTCAAAATAATGCCCTTGGGTGTCATTGTGAAACGCATCTCCAGTGACAATTTATTCTCGAAAATGTCCTCATTAATTTCGGATAGAAATGTGTCATGATATATTATGGCAATCACTCCTCTTTCATTTTCGCCTGGTAAAATACGTCGAATACGCCAATAATCGTCCAAACTAAGAACAATTTCTATTATACTGTAAAGTTAATGATTGATATAGACAGAACACTTGACTTTCGTTAGACAAATTCCGACTTAAGTTTATTTTCTGTCTATTTCAGAGTGAAAAGTTCTTTTTTAACAATCCCCTCATACAATAATTCTCGTATGGATTTTGATCGAAAACGGAGTGTGAAGCAATCTTGAATCCCTTTATTCAGCAGATTGTCAATCAGCGAGTGAATCAAGTGACTGCCGCCGAACTCTATGAACAGGCCAAACAATTAAATCTTCCCTTGCAACTTGAGCAAGCGGAACGGCTTGCCGAACAGGTGCATGGAAAAAATATTGACCTGTTTCATCCCGAAGGGCAAAACGAGATGATCGCGATACTCAGCAGTGAAGTAGGCGCAGAAACAGCCCATGCTTTATTTCAGCGCTTCAAAGATATTATTGATAAGTTTCAGTAATTGATGTGCATGTTTCGTTTATTGATAGAGGATGATCGATTTTTTCATGCCCGCTTTTCCAAAAGGTTCATCCGCATCAGAATGAAACATAATTAAAACCGGCATAGAAGCCATTTGCGACCTCTTTGCCGGTTTTTTTTTATGATTGATGCATGATGTCTTCGAGCAGATTGGGGTTGTCTGTCTGCTCGCGGAACATGGCAATCTCAAATTTATAGGGTGGCTTCTTATTTTTCTTGTCCTCACCGACATATGGCGTTTCAAGAATTTTTGGCACGGTTTCAAACGACGGATAATGAACGATAGCATTTAAAGCGTCAAAGCCAATTGTCCCGCAACCAATATTGGCATGGCGATCCTTTCGCGCTCCTTGAGCGTTTTTGCTGTCGTTAATGTGTAGGACTTTCAGTCGATCAAGACCAATGATATGGTCAAAGTTATCCATAACACCATCAAAGTCATGAACAATATCGTAACCAGCATCATTTGTATGACACGTATCGAAGCAAATAGAGAGCTTATCGTTTCTTTTAACACCATCAATAATGGCAGCTAATTGTTCGAATTGATAGCCACATTCGCTCCCTTTTCCCGCCATTGTCTCAAGAGCGATTTGTACCGTGTCTGATTCATCAAGCACTTCATTGAGACCCTCGATGATCTTCGCCAATCCCTGATCCATCCCTGCGCCGACATGACTTCCAGGGTGCAAGACAATTTGCCTAGCGCCGATCGCCTGCGCGCGATCCATTTCCTTGCGTAGAAAATCAACGGCAAGCGCGAACGTTTCAGGTTTCACTGTATTCGCCAGGTTGATGATATAGGGTGCGTGAACCACGACTTCCTCAATTTGATGAGCATCCATATAGGCCTTTCCGGCATCAATATTCAATTTATCGATGGGTTTGCGAACGGTATTCTGCGGCGCGCCCGTATAAATCATCATCACTGAAGATTCGTAGGATACTGCTTCTTCTGCTGCGCCAAGCAGCATTTTCGCGCCTGACATATGGACATGCGATCCGATTTTCAGCATTTCGTTCTCTCCTTCGCTGCTGTTCTTTCTAAACTATGCGTTTGTCACAGTTTCTCTATTTTATCATAAACTAAGTAGCAGCGAATAACACGAAAGAAGGGACTCCTCATGCAGCACAATTGGCACGAAACACCGCAGCCCCGTCCCTATTATCAGCCGAGAACGCCTTCTGCCTATTCCAGACAACGGAGGCCAGGCTACCCTCCGTTATTTCCGAGCGCGCTGCCGCCAACGCCTCCTGCTCGATTACCTGTTATGCAGACAAATGAGACGCGCGGAGGAATGGGTTCCGTTCTTTCTTCTCTGGTTGGGCAAGCAGGAGCTTCTGGCGGCGGCATAGCCTCATCAGGACTGAATTTTACGAGTATGTTGGTAAATGCCCAAAAAGCGATTCAAACCGCGCAAACGGTGTTACCGATGATTCAGCAATTCGGCCCGCTTGTTAAAAATGCGCCATCACTGCTAAATAGCCTGAAGGGTTTCCAAGAAACAGCGGAAACGAAAAAGAAAGATGATGAAACGAATTTGAAAGGCGAGGAATTGAACGAGGAAAAGAAACAAGACATGGATAATGGCGATAATTCCGCTGTAGCTCAAACGGAAATTCCTGATAAGTCATCAAGAACAGTCACCAGTGGTACGCATCGTTCAGACAGTGACGAACACAAGCAAAAATTGGTTGTTTCAGAGCCGAAGGCTGAAGAAAAAGACGTACCTGCAAATCAAAAGAAAAAATTGAGCGTTCACCATGACGCTGAAGCAGCACCAGTGACCCGGCCTTCCATGCCTCGTTTATATATTTGATACAAATAAACCTGAATTGTTTTATATGCCCCTCTCCTATATAATTAACAATGATTTATGCTTAATTACAGAGAAAACCATCAAACAGGGATAGAGGTGTGCCACTTATGGAAGTTTTCAAAGTCTCTCCACGCGGTTATTGTTATGGTGTGGTTGACGCACTTGTCATAGCCAGAAAAGCGGCAATGAATCCTGATTTGCCACGTCCGATATATATTCTTGGCATGATTGTCCACAATCTTCATGTCACGGAAGCTTTCAAGGAAGATGGCATCATCACATTAGATGCCAAAGGCAAGACGCGAATTGATTTGCTCAAAGAAATTGATCATGGAACGGTTATTTTCACCGCGCACGGTGTTTCCCCTGAGGTTTGGCGAATCGCCAAGAAAAAAGGGCTTACAGCCATTGATGCAACCTGCCCGGATGTAACCAAAACGCATCAGTTGATTGAAGAGAAAGCCAGTCAAGGCTATCATGTTATCTACATTGGAAAAAAAGGACACCCCGAACCAGAAGGCGCAATTGGTGTTTCACCCGACAATGTGCATTTGGTTGAGACTGAGGCAGACGTCGACCTTCTGCAACTTAATGCCGAAAAAATTATTGTAACCAATCAGACTACAATGAGCCAATGGGATGTCCAAGATGTGATGACCCATATCAAGCAAAAATATCCGAAAGCAGAGTTCTGCAATGAAATCTGTCTGGCTACCCAGACACGTCAAGAAGCCGTTGCGGAGCAGGCTAAAGAAGCCGACCTGCTGATCGTTGTTGGCGACCCGCGCAGCAACAATTCGAATCGACTCGCACAAGTATCCGAAGAAATCGCACACACACCGGCACATCGGATTGCCGATCTTTCTGAATTGCAGCTTAGCTGGCTTGAGCATGTAAAGAGGGTCGCCGTCACTGCCGGTGCTTCCACACCAACTCAGCTCACAAAAGAAGTCATCCTGTTTCTCGATCAATATGATCCAAATGATCCAGAGACTTGGTCCACTGAAAGCAAAGTAGCGAAAAATAAGAATATCCTTCCGAAGGTAAAAATGACGTATAATCGCTAAAGAATACGAAAAGGGATGCCTCAACGCCGATTGGATTCGGCTCAGAGACATCCCTTTTTTGTATCGACCCTTTCCATCTCGTGGCCTTCTAATACTCCATCAGGTTTGCTCTCCTACCTAGCGCTTACACGATGAAATGAAAAGGATTTGTCGGTGCTTCGGATTGTATGACTTCTGTACGACAGCCTTCCTCTGCGATTACAGATTGTAAAAAATGTTGAACACCGGTTTTCATCACCGATTCAATGTGATGACCGGCATCTATCAACTTCAAGCCGCAAAGCAAGGCGTCGTGCGCCGTATGGTAATAAATATCTCCTGTTATCAATACATCCGCGCCGTGAAAGCGGGCAAACGGTATCAAACTATTACCATCGCCTCCAGAGACTGCGACCGTCTGCACTTTTCCATTCATATCACCCGTCGCCCGTAATCCGTCGATACCAAGGCGATCTTTAACCATTCGGCAATAATCGCTGAATGCGATTGGTTCTGGCAGCCGGCCGATACGGCCGAGTCCGTACGCCTTTCCTTCATTCTGCAACGGATAAACATCATACGCTGGTTCCTCATAAGGGTGCACCTTGAGCATTTTACGAATGACGGATTTCAGCAAATGCTCGGGTACAATTGTTTCAATCTTGATTTCCGCCGTTTTCTCAAGACGTCCTTCTGCACCAATAAAAGGATGCGCACCCTGTTGCGGCTGAAAGGCCCCTTCCCCATCGCTGGAAAAACTGCATTGTTTATAGCGACCAATTGTGCCCGCTCCAGCAGCACCAAGCACGCCTCGAACACTATCCGCATGGTTTTCAGGCACAAATACCGCTAATTTATAGAGTGGTTCGCGATACGTCTCCTTCAGGATTGTTACGTCTTCCAACTCGAGCTTTGCTGCTAACATATCATTGACACCGCCATCGGCAATATCTAGATTGGTATGCGCCGCGTAAACTGAAATCCCATTTTTAATACATTTCGTCACAATTTTTCCTTGCCCTTCATCTGCACGTACCTGCGCAAGCGGGTGGAATATAACCGGATGATGGGCCACGATCAAATCTACTTTTTTTGAGATGGCCTCGTCAGCGACATTCTCAAGCACATCTAGAGTGACCATCACCCGCTTCACGGGCTGACTCAAACTGCCAATCAGCAGGCCAATTTTATCTTTGGGGAACGCTAATTTCTTTGGCGCAAATTCTTCTTCAAAACGGTTAATCAGCTGCTGACCGGTTATCCAATCTTTCACAACTGTTCACTCCCTTGTTTCTACTTGTTCGCTGAATCCAAGTGATGACTCAATCAGGCGGATTTGATGGAGACAATCCCGGCTTCGTTCACGAATCATCTCTGAATCCGCAGTTTGTTGGAGTGCTGCCAGTATTTCATTTAATTTTTTCTTACGCCTCAACCACTTTTTTCGAAAGGTCGCACTCTTTTGCTTCCGCAGTACTGGCCCCATTAACAAGTCGGATTCATCACAATCTTGCGCACGTGCGTCGCCTATCTTAATCGCCCGGATGATTTCATAAAAATGGGGAGCCTCTTCAACGATCGCTTCATCATCGATTTCCCAGCCATTCGTAAGAAGCCATGATCGGACATGAGATTCGCGAATATTCGGCTGAAGGATCAATATTGTCCCGTGTGCGAGTTTGCTTCGTCCACGCGTCAAAATATCCGTAATCAATTCACCGCCCATTCCGGCGAGTACTATCGCGTTTGCCTCCCCAGGCTGAAGGACATCCAGTCCATTACCGAGACGGACATCGACTTGTGCTTCAAGGCCATACGCGCGTACATTTTCAATCGATTGTGTATAAGGGCCTTCCCGCACCTCACCAGCAATCGCAGATGGAACGAGCTTATCGCTGACCGCACGACAAGGCAGATGGGCGTGATCGGATCCGATATCTGCTAAACGTGCCCCCTTCGGAATAAAAGAAAGTACGGTTTGTAATCTCTTGGTTAAGTGAATCGTTTGCATTTTTTTGACCCTCAAAAGATTAATTTTTATTTAATCATAACAAATTAAAGGCCAGACTTAAATGTCTGACACATTCGATTCCGTTGAAAGCCGAATGTGTCCTTTGTTGATATCGCTTACAAATTTCAGTACAATAGAACTGTTGGGACGTAGTGAATAAGGGCTTCCCCAAAAAAGTGAATTTGCAAATCGATTGAAAAGTCAGTAAAATATAAATATGCACCGGATAAACCGGCCTGTTGAAAGAATTGACAATGCCAGTTTTGGTTGATGATCTCGCGCGGACGCGTCTTAAGATAAATTTTTGGAAAGCCAATTGAGTTGTAGCAAATACGTGGTCACTCACTTGGCTGAAAAGCCGCGTGTCACTTCAGACAAGTCGGAATTCGCGGGACTTCACTTGTTTTGCTTTCCCGTAGGCGCCAGATTTTACGCACAAAGTCAACTATTTTCTTGTAAAAAAAAACCCGCCCAGTCATGAGCGAGTCCTGTCGATTAATCTAAGAAATCTTTCAGCTGTTTGCTTCTGCTCGGATGACGTAATTTACGAAGCGCCTTTGCTTCAATCTGCCGAATACGCTCGCGTGTCACACCGAAAACCTTGCCTACTTCTTCCAAAGTTCTTGTTCTGCCGTCGTCCAGTCCGAAACGCAGGCGCAATACGTTTTCTTCCCTATCCGTCAAAGTATCCAGAACATCTTCAAGCTGTTCTTTCAACAATTCATATGCAGCGGCATCGGAAGGTGCTTTGGCATCCTGATCTTCGATAAAATCGCCTAAATGCGAATCGTCCTCTTCGCCAATCGGCGTTTCTAGGGATACAGGTTCCTGAGCGATTTTCAGAATCTCGCGCACTTTTTCAGGGGAAAGCTCCATTTCTTTGCCGATTTCTTCTGGTGTTGGTTCACGCCCTAAATCCTGCAGCTGCTGACGCTGCACACGAATGAGTTTATTGATCGTCTCAACCATGTGCACCGGTATACGTATGGTTCGTGCTTGATCGGCGATTGCTCGAGTAATTGCCTGACGAATCCACCATGTCGCATAGGTACTGAATTTAAAGCCTTTTGTATAATCGAATTTCTCGACAGCTTTTATCAAGCCCATATTGCCTTCCTGGATTAGATCAAGAAAGAGCATGCCACGACCTACATAGCGTTTGGCAATGCTGACAACGAGTCGAAGATTCGCTTCAGCCAGTCGTCTTTTTGCTTCTTCGTCACCATTATTAATGCGCTTGGCCAGATTGATTTCTTCATCTGCGGAAAGCAAATCCACACGGCCGATTTCTTTTAAATACATTCGAACCGGATCGTTAATTTTAACACCCGGCGGAACGCTCAAATCATTCAAATCGAATTCTTCTTCTTTGACTTTATCGCCGGAATCCGGACCTTCCGATTCGTCCGTTACGTCAATGCCTTGGTCAGCCAGCATTTCGTAGAACTCATCCATCTGTTCGGGTTCCTGATCAAATGGTGCCAGATGCGCCGAAATTTCCTGATAGGTCAGAGAACCCCGTTTTTTGCCGATTTCCAAAAGTTGTTCTTTTTCCTGATCTACAGTCAATTCTGGCTCTGTCTTACTTGCTTTGCCAGCCATCTGACCTCCTCCTTCCGAATAAACACGTTCTTCATTGCCTTATTTACCTAATGCTTTCTTCATCTCGATAATTTCGGATAAGAGCATGGCCGAGAGTTCAAAACGGCCGCTTTCTTCGGCCTGCTTTCTTTCTCTTTCCTTTTCCTCAATCATCAAAACCTCTGAATGCTTTAATACTTGAGAAACGCAGTCCCCAATTTCCTGTTCATCAATTTGAGGACTCACCGGCATCAGACTGATCTGTGCCGCGATTCTCTGAAGAGAAATATCTTCTAATCCTTGAATAAACAGACCCTCATCCGGCTCATGACCTTCTTCGTAAAACGCATAAAGGAACGCTGCCAAAGCCTGATGCACATCTACTGAGAAATTGCCACCAATTGCTTCCTGAACGCGGGCCGTGACCTCTCTGCTTCGCATCATTTGTGCGAGCAACATTCGCTCTGCCATTTCAAATGCAGGAGGTAACTGTTTTTTCTGTGCGATCTGCACCGCTTCCCGCTGCTGCTTACGCTCACTTTTGCGTTGCAGCTGTTTCTGCAATTGTTTCGCCTGTACTTTAAGCGCATCAAGTGAGATCGAAAATTCATCCGCCAGAAGCCGTAAATAATGGTCGCGCGCAACGGCCTGCTTGAGCATGCTCACTTCTCTCAATACATCTTCGATATAGAGCAGCCGATCTCCTTCATCACTTAAATTTCTCTTTCTGCGAAAATAATCCATCTTGAACGACATTAAGGTTTGGCTGGCCCCTATTACATCACTTTTAAACTGTTCACCGCCAAATTTAATCATGTAGTCATCGGGGTCTAATCCCTCAGGCATCCTGGCAATCCGTATAAGATTGCTGCCGCCCGAGAGCATGCCTGCCGCTCGAAAAGCCGCTTCAATGCCGGCGCTATCAGAATCATAGCAAACAACAATGGTTTCCGCCGATCGTTTTAGTATCGAAGCCTGTTTCTCTGTCAAGGATGTGCCCATTGAAGCAACACTCCATGTGATCCCGAATTGGTGGGCACGAATGACGTCCACATAACCTTCAAGTAAAACAACCTGATTTCTCTTACGGATTTCCGGACGGGCAAGATGATAGCCGTAAAGAATATCGCCTTTATGGAAAATCGGTGATTCCGGCGTATTCAGATACTTTGGTTTTTCATCACCTAAAGTTCTTCCTGCAAAAGCAATGGCCTTACCACGTAGATTAAAAATAGGAAATATAATTCGGTTCCGGTATTTGTCAAAATATTTTTGATCGAAACCGCGAGATGCAACCAATCCCAACTTCGCCATTTGACTCAGATCAACGTGACGCCTTTGCAAAAGCGAAGAAGCAGCATTCCAGCTATTTACGGCATATCCGATTTGAAACCGTTCAATGATTTCCTGGCTGAATGCGCGTTTCTCCAAATAGGCCATGCCAACTGAGCCATACTTTGCAGTGGTCAATAAATAATGGTAAAATTTCGTTAACAGTTCAAAAGCCGCTAGATGTTTCTTGTTCTGATCGGACGGGGCAGAGCGACCTGACGCAGTAGATGAAAAATGACCCAAATCAATTTTGGCTCGATCCGCAAGCCGATCAGCCGCTTCGGCAAAAGACATGCCCTCGATCTCCATAAGAAATGTGAAAATATTTCCGCCTGCTCCACAACCAAAACAGTGATAAAGCTGTTTTTCAGGATTGACAGAAAAGGATGGCGACTTTTCACTGTGAAACGGGCACAGTCCGACAAATTCCTTTCCCTGCTTACTCAATTGGACATAATCACCAATAACATCGACAATATCCAGTGATTTTCGAATTTCTTCAATTTTTTGCTGCTGCACCTGCAAAATGTCATGCACCACCAACATTACTTCTTATTTATATCCTAATGATCCAAATGGCATAACAATTTTGTCAATGCTGCAGAAAATTTTTTCCGTTCCTCATCTGTGAATGGTTTCGGCCCCTTTAATTTTTTTCCTGCTGCCAAGGATTTGTAGGACAAATAGCGCCGATGCAGAATTTCTGATATGTCACGTTCATAAATGATGCTGCCTCGATTGGTTAGAACAAAGACGCCTCGTCCGGTAAGCAAACCGGCAAGACCCATATCTTGTGTAATCACGAAATCCCCGGGAATGGCATGATTCACAATATAAAGATCGGCTTCCTCCTTTTTTTGATCAACAAAAACCCAATCTGCCTCGCGATCGGCTGAGTAGCTCGCATAGGAAGCGACAAATACAAGCCGAAATTCAGATCTGCCCGCGATCTCCATGATTTCTTCCTTTACAGGACATGCATCCGCATCGACATATATCGTGTTTTTTTTCATCAATATATAGGATTCTCTATCTAGGCCAAAAATCCTTCTGTAGAATTAATTTTTCTTATGAAAAATTACACACGAGCCGAAGCCATCAATGAAACTTTTACAAAATATTATTATAGACTAATAGGTTTCGTGCATGCAAATACTTTTCATCAAAATTCTCTTCATTTTCAACACATTTCGACATTTATCTACATCAATCATGTGTTAAGCAGTTTAATGATTTCATTCGCTGTTTCCTCAACCGCTTTAAACGAGACATCGATAACACGGCAACCGACGCGATCAACCAACTGATTAAAATACGATAATTCACCATCAACGCGCTTTAGATTTGCGTAATTGGCTCCACCACTCAATCCCAATTGTGCCAATCGCTCCCCTCGTATCGAGACCAATCGATCCGTGTCGATTTTCAGACCAATAATCTTCTTTGGATTGATGCGAAAGAGTTCTTCAGGCGGATCCACTTCGGGAACGACAGGTACATTGGCTACCTTGTATTTTTTCACCGCCAGGAACTGAGATAAAGGCGTTTTCGAAGTCCGGGAAACCCCAAGTAGCACAATATCCGCCCACATTATGCCGCGTGGATCCTTGCAGTCATCATAGCGAACGGCAAACTCAATGGCTTCCATTTTTTTGAAGTAATCTTTATCGAGCAAATGTGTTAAGCCGGGTTTTCCCATTGGCTTTTTGGCAAAAAATTGACTCAGACCGTCAACCATTTTACTCATTAAATCAATATGAGGGATACCAACAGCAATGGCCTTTTTCTTGAAATAATTACTTAATTCAGGCATAACGAGTGTAAAAACAACAAACGCTTTATTTTTTACAGCCAAATTGATAATTTCATCCACTTTTTCCTGCTCCCGAACAAACGAAAACTGTTCCACTTCCGTATCCGTCTCGCCAAACTGACTGGCAGCAGCCCACACCACTGATTCTGCCGTTTCACCAAGTGAATCCGACACAATATAAATCAAATGATTGTCCATAAAAGTGTCTCCCATCTGTTCTTTTCTTTTAGCCCTATTTTAAGATTCATCGGGTATCCCTTCAACAAGTTCAACAAAAGCTTTCGTGATATTCGTTTTCGTCATTCGTCCGACAACCTCAAGTCCATCCGCTGCATCCCGCACAACAGGCATCGAATCGATTTCTCGCGCCATTAGCATTTCTGCGACCTCGATGACCATATCATCACTCCGGCAATAAGTTATCGGCATACGCGACATGATCATGCCAACCGGCACTTGATTCATATCCTGGGTTCCAATCGCGGTTCGTAGCAAATCTTTACGCGAAACAACACCAACTAAATGATTTTTTTCATCGATAACAAATAGCGAACCGACATCTTCCAAGAACATATCACAAACAGCCTCATAGGCGGATGCGGATTCTTTAATAACCGCAGGAAACGATAAGTAATCGCGAACCTTCATTTTTTGTATCTGTTCTGCGAATAAGGAATCGAGCGTCTGCCCCGTGTAAAAATAACCCACTCGAGGCCGTGCGTCCAAAAAACCGGCCATCGTTAAAATTGCCAAGTCCGGCCGGAGCGTCGCCCGAGTGACATTCAATTTCTCAGCAATCTGCTCGCCAGTAATCGGTGCCGCTGCTTTGACAATTTCAATTATTTTTTCCTGTCTTGCATTCAGCTCCATTCCATTCCCCTCTTTCTATCAGGATGTCTTGAGAAAAACTTGGCATAGCCTAGTCCTATTTCAACAATTGCGCTTCGGTTGCTCGCTTTTCCCGCAAGGCGCCAGCGACCTCGCTGCATTTTTGTGCGAAAAACTTTCTTTCTTATCTCTGTAGAAAACAGGCTGCGCCTGATCCTTATTTGCAACAAATCTGCTTTGGCTGTCCACTTGCCGCATGGGCTAAGGCACATTTGTACAGAATATTTAATTGGTTTATTCATCTTAAACTTCTGCTTCAGCCATTTAAAGTCTACATGCCACCTATTTTTTGTCTGGCGTGCGAAAATGATCCATCTGTTCGATAAATCGTCTCGCACGCAATTTAATACCCGCATTCTGTTCATAACAAGCATTAATAATTTGTTCAATCGCGTGTATCGTCTCTTTTTTCAAATCGACATTGCCGATTCGATCCAGCGGTATTTGTTTGAAAAGAAGAAGCAGCCGTGCGATTGTCTGGCTAATAGGCAACGCATGTGGATCTTTCGCTGCACAGGATGCGCAGAGAAGCCCGCCTCCAGATACGGAAAAAGAAAACGGTGCTGATCGGCCACCGCAGTGAATACACCTGTCTAAACGTGGATCAATACCTGCCATCGGTAACATTTTGACCGAAAAAAGTGCTGCCAGGAAAGCAGGATCAATACCTCTTTCCATATCGAGCAGACAACCGCGAAGTAATTGATAGATTTGGCTTGATGGTTGTCCGTCAGCGCAAAGGCGTTCCGTCAATTCAACAATTAGCGCCGCATAGCCCATCTTATCGATATCGGTACGAATCGAAGTGAACGCGTTTAATGATTCCGCTTGGTAGAACGTACCGAGGCCTCTACCCTTATTAAAAAGGCAGAGGCCGTAAAAAAGCACATGACTGACCGATGCCAATGGGTTTCTTGGCTTTTTCGCACCTCTTGCCATCAGTCCGATCTTACCATATTCAGCTGTGTAAAGTGTGATTATTTTATTGGATTCTCCGTAGTCCGTGGCGCGAAGAATGATTCCTTCCGCTTTACGCATCAAAGGCTGTCCATTCCCCTCAAAAACGTCTTAGCTTGTCTGCTCGCGAATCGATGGTTCCTCTTGTTCCAATTCTTTTGGCAGTTGTTTGTCTTGATCCATTTCAATCTCTTTCATCAGAAGATAAGAATCGATGTTCCCTGTCATGCAAAAAACTTTCCAAGTAAAGTCTAACATATGTTCTCATCCTTCCCATTTTTTCTCCTCGTCTATAGCTTGAACGAAAAGGGAAGAAAAATAAGAAGAAATGATTGCTAATTGTCGCTGGATTTACTCCTCACGGTCGATATAGCCGAAATTCTTTAGTTCCTCTTCTTTATCACGCCAGTTCTGATCGACCTTGACCCAAAGTTCTAGGAAAACTTTTGATCCGATCAGCGCTTCGATTTCCTTACGGGCAAGTGTGCCAACTTTCTTTAACATCTGCCCGCCTTTTCCTATAATGATTCCCTTTTGCGACGGGCGCTCAACCATGATTGTGGCTTGAATATCACAAAGATGCCCATGCTCGTTTTGTTTCATCTTGTCAATGACAACAGCGATCGAATGCGGCACCTCATCTCGCGTCAGCTGCAGGATTTTCTCCCGAATCAACTCAGATACGATAAACCGTTCGGGATGATCGGTCACCTGATCTTCTGGATAATATTTCGGTCCTTCAGGCAGATAAATATGGATTTGTTGCATCAGCCGCGACACGTTCTGACCCTGTAATGCAGACAGCGGAATGATTTCCTTAAATGGATAAAGCGACCGATACTTGTCAATCAGAGGCAGCAAGTCATCCGGATGAACTTTATCGATTTTGTTAACAAGAAGGAAAACCGGTGAATCCACTTTTGCCAAAAAATCAATAATATACTGATCCCCTTTGCCATAGCCTTGCTCCGCGTCGATTAAAAAAAGCACAAGATCGACTTCATTAAGCGTGGCCAGAGCCATAGCCGTCATCACTTCACCTAGCCGATGTTTCGGTTTGTGGATGCCAGGTGTATCGATAAACACAACCTGTTCCTGATCTGTTGTATAGATGCCGTGAATTTTATTGCGCGTTGTCTGGGCCTTATCGCTCATGATCGCAATCTTTTGGCCGAGTACCCGGTTGAGTAATGTTGATTTGCCAACGTTCGGCCGTCCAATTAATGCTGCAAATCCTGATTTGAATGGTTCACTCATTGTTTCATATCCTCCGAAAGAAATGCACCAGGTAGCAATTCGGCAACTGTCGTATGCTGAATCGCTCCATCCGTGTTGGCAAGAATAACCGGCATATTTGGCGAACACAATTCGCTCATCACTTGCCGGCAAGCACCACAAGGCGCGCAAGGACGCGGGCTGTCGGCAATAACGGCGAGAGCTGCGTATTCCTTTTCTCCTTCTGAGAACGCTTTGAAGAGCGCCGTTCGTTCCGCACAATTTCCAAGAGAATACGCTGCGTTCTCAATATTGCAGCCGCTAATAATCTGTCCAGACTTTGTCAAAAGAGCCGCACCAACCTGAAAATGTGAATAAGGGACATAAGCCCGCTCCATCGCCCGTCGCGCTGCTTCAATTAATTTCTGCTCGTCCATTTTCTCCCTCTTATTCCTTAAAGTATTGTGTCTGTGAGTATAATAATATAGACAACCACTGCAATCACGGAAAACCACCAGACAGCAGCTGCTGCCGCATCTTTAGCCGCTTTCGCCATCGGATGGCGTTCCTGTGTCACAAGATCGACCACACGTTCCACAGACGTATTTACCAGTTCAAGACTAATCACGCCGCCAATCAAAATCAGTTCAATCATTAGGTTCTGACGCGACACGCGCAAAAAAATTGATAAAATAAGTACAAACAAACCAGCGAAGAGCTGTATGTGAATATTTCGTTCCTGGCAAAAAGCGAGCCAAAAGCCAGCAAGCGCATCTTGAAAACTCCGTGCCAAACTTTTGTGACGGCGTTGCTCGATTTTATGGCGACCCATCAGCTCAAGACCTGCTTAGACCGTACGAGGATAGTATCTCTTCCTGCAGGCCAAACATTTTCTTTTCGTCTTCTTCGTTCATATGGTCGTAGCCGAGCAGGTGTAATAAACCATGGATAACGAGAAAGCCTAATTCCCGCTCAAAGGAATGTCCGTAGCTTTCCGCTTGCTCCTTTGTTTTTTCAATCGAGACGATGATATCACCGAGTACGCGAGGTTCGTCATCTTCTGGTACAATCGCAACCTCGTCTTCGCCCATTTCTTCCAGTGCAAATGAGATAACATCAGTCGGTCGATCAATATGTCGATAGTCACGATTGATCTCGTGAATCCTGGCATTCGTGACGAAGGTCAGCGATAATTCAATTTCGCCAGCCAAGCCTAGAAATGCGGCGGCATGATCAATCAGCTGAATCACATCTTGTTGCTGTGCCTCTGTGACTTGGTTTGTTTCATCATTCATATCAATGGTCATTGTCATTTTTCATTCACCTTATTCATCTTCATTTTTATTTCATTTGGGTATTCGATCCGTGAGTGGTAGACCCCACGCAGTGTTTCGTCAATCGACTTAACAACTAATTTCAACTCTTTAAGCGTGATGTCGCATTCATCAAATTGCCCGTCGCTCAGTCGGTCACTGAATATGCTGTGAATTAAATTCTGTACCTTACCGGGTGTCGGCTTTTTCATCGACCGTACTGCAGCTTCGACACTGTCTGCCAATTCGACAACGGCTGCTTCCCGCGTCTGCACCTTGGGGCCGGGATAACGAAATTCACTCTCCGGAACCGATTGCGTTGCCATTTCGCAGGCCTTTGCGTAAAAATAACGAATTAAGGTTGTCCCATGATGCTGTTCGGCAATAGCGACAATCTCTTTTGGCATGCCCGCAGCTCTTAAAAGATCCGCACCATCATAAGGGTGAGCCGCAATAATTGTCCGGCTGAGCTGCGGCGAAATTTTCTCATGCGGATTCACACCATCCAATTGATTTTCAACAAAAAATTTTGGCCGTTTTGTCTTGCCAATATCGTGATAATAGGCGGCAACACGTGCCAAAAGGCCATTTGCACCAATCACTTCACAAGCCCTTTCGGCAAGATTAGCCACCATTACACTGTGATGGTAGGTGCCGGGTGCTTCCAATAAAATTTTACGCAGAAGCGGCTGATTCGGGTTGGAAAGCTCAATGAGACGAATCGGCGTCAGAATGCTGAAGCCAGTCTCAAATAACGGCAGCACACCATTGGCAAGAATGACCGCCAAAAATCCCGAAAGCGCTGAAAAGCCAAGATTCATACCGAACGATGTTGCTGTAAATGGTGTATTTTGAAACATAAGTAACGCCAAAACACAGGTTGCGTTAACAAGAGCGACAATACTGCCCGTCTGGAAAATTTTGGGCCGATAGCTATTACCCCTGAATACAATTGCCCCGGATAATGCAGAAAAGAGCAAGTAGATTGCCATCGGCGCATCAAAGATGGCCACCTTTGTGCTGATGCCGAAAATAACGCTACCAATCAAAGACAGAAGAACGGCGGAAACAATAGCTGCCTGCTCACTTAATAGCGAACGCAGAAGCAATGGCGCGACAGCGATAGGAACGATATAGCTCAAGCCAGTAATCTCGGTAAGCCTGAGATAGCTACAGATTTTAATAAGCGCTGCCGCACAGAGAAAAATGATTGTAAAAATATAGAGATATTTAATCGAGTGATTTTTTCTATCTTTATTGAAACGATAGTATTCATACCAGAAAACCGTAGTTATAAAAGCAGTGAACAGGAACAAACCGATAAACGGGATGATATTGAAATGATTGTCCAGCAAACCGACAAGTTTCAGTTGGCGAATCATGTCATTTGTTACAAGTTCACCTTTATGAACAATGACTTCGCCTTGATGAATGACAATATTGTCGACACTACTGGCCGCCTCTTGTTTATTTCGTTTTGTTGCAGTCGCATCAAACGTATAGTTCGCAGTTATATAATCCCGTAAGACTTCGGTCAGCGCGGTCCGCATCTGGTCATTGAGCACAGACGATGGAAGATTGGCTGCAGCTTTACTTTGTGCTTTTTCAAGATCATTCCAGCCGACTTTCGCATTCATGGCCTCATAAATACTTGTGCTCGTTATGTCTTCAGCGACCTGCAAATCATGATCCGAAGCTATTACAAGTGTACGCAACGTCCGATCAGACAGCCCCTGATCCTGTGACGTGTCCGTACCGTCAGCTATTTTTTGGATTGCGGCACTAACATTGGTAGGCGAGGTATCCACGTTTATATTCATGTCTTTCTTTACGGATGCTATTGTATCGAATAAATCGCCAACTTTCTCAACCTGCATCAAGCCCTTATTCTTATCATAAGTATAAGCAGACGGTGTCGAGACGATCGCTTCCTGCTTTTTTGCTTCTGTCGCCTGTGTATCAATCGCGTCGATTGGCGATTGAATGTCCGCCGTCGCAATTTCATGCAGATGCACATCAGGATTCTTGGGAAGGACACTGCCGAGCATTAGTGAATAAAGGACAAGGCCGGTAACGACAAAAGCCCCCCAGCCGGCGATATAATTCATGACAAGATTCTTCAGTTTTTTGTCGTTATCTGCAATTAAGTCCTTCATTTGACTGCCTCCAGGGGCCATCTAAACTCATACTCTCCCTAAGGCCCGAATAGTTGGCCCTTCACTCGAAGCCATTCTGTTTAATCGTTATAGGCCTCGATGATCCGCTGCACGAGCGGGTGACGGACAACGTCAATACTTTTTAAATCGATAAAGGAGATCCCTGGAATCGCCCCGAGCAATTCGCGAGCTGCCCGTAATCCGGATTGCTTTCCTTTCGGCAAATCGACCTGTGTAACGTCACCGGTTATAATCATTTTTGATCCAAACCCAAGCCGCGTCAGGAACATCTTCATTTGTTCCTGCGTCGTATTCTGGGCTTCATCCAAAATAACATAGGCGTCTTCCAACGTACGGCCACGCATATAGGCAAGTGGCGCAATTTCAATCGTTCCACGTTCGATCAGGCGCAGCGTATGTTCCACGCCGAGCACATCATGCAAGGCATCATAAAGTGGCCGCAGATACGGATCAACTTTCTCCTTGAGATCGCCTGGAAGAAAACCGAGGTTTTCTCCCGCTTCGACCGCGGGACGAGTGAGAATCAGCCGCTTAATCGTGCCCGCTTTCAAGGCAGTAACCGCCATAACGACCGCCAAATAGGTTTTCCCGGTGCCAGCTGGTCCGATCGCAAAGACCATATCATTCGCTTTCATCGCCTGCACGTATTGACGCTGCCCCGGTGTTTTGGCACGAATCGGTTTCCCTTTTGCATTGGTCGCTATTTCTGTTTCATAGAGGCTGCCAAACACACCCAGCTGCCCAGACTCCGCCATCTTCAGCGCATAGACGACATCTCGCTGTGAGACGGCAATCCCGCGACGAATCAACTGCAACAATGCCTTCAATACGTCGTCGATGATCCCGACATCCGATTCCTTCTCTGTGGAAATGCTGATTGAGCCGCCGCGGGTTACAATCGAGACATTCAATGTCTTCTCGATGATCTTAAGATGGGCATCACCCGGTCCGAACAAAGTCAGCGCTTCATTTGCATGCTCCCAATTCATGGTCAAAGTATATAAGTGGCGTTCTGGCAAGCTTTGTGTATCCTCCTCAAATTCAGTTCACTTTTTAACTCATTTTACCATAGGTTACCCTTTTAATACCAATTTGTATCCGAATCAGGCGATCCTGCTCTTCAATTTCTTTGATTTTCTACTTTTTTCTTTAATTTTGCTTTCTCCGAACGGCTATCGAAGTTTTGATAGCGACCGATGTTTTCATAGACCACCTGATGACTGGATATGAATAAAACGCGGTGACGCACTGTTTTTTTGTCAATCACTGTTGAAACGATCTCTGCATTAGGGCCAAGCTGCCCGAGTAATTTCTGATCTGCCGCTTCTCCTGCCTCGTCCAATGCCTCTTGCAACGACAAACGCCGCGTGATTTGTTTTTTTTCTCTGAATGTGATCGTCTGCCAGTCAATCGGCATCTTCCAAAATAAAAAGCGGATGGCCCGGTTTTCCGTTTCTTTATCAGCGTTTGGGAACGGGTGATTGCTAAATCCCCAGATTGGCATCGGAAAATTCCAGAACTTCAGACGATATTGTGTCTTGCTTTTACCGGTGTAAAGGGTGTAACGGCCGGAGAGCGGGATCTGAACTTGTGTCTCGTACCATGTTTCGCCAATCACCTGGCCTTGGGCAGCAACGAATCGGTATGATTTTTCATCACCGATTCGCCCTAAAACAAGCAACTGGCCAGGCTTGACAAATTGATTACTCTCAACAACAGGCTGTCCCTTTTCAACGTAAAGTTTTTGAATAATTGCCTGCTTGGTGGCAACAATATTTCTCGGACCGGCACCTTTGCCCTTGCGTGGGTATTTCTTCTGAACAACATCGACGCGATAGGTGGTTCCATCACGTGAGACACCGATCCATGTGACCTTAGACAGCTTGGCGGATAATTGCGTTTCAATCTGTTTCGTGTTCGGCACAAAGAAATCGAGCGACCCAGGATAGAGATGCTGCTTACTCAATAGTGTACGGATCTGTGCCTCAAGTCTCGGATCTGCGCCTTTCACCTGCACCGACCAGACCATATTAGACAAGACAAGGAGAATCCCGAGAAAAAAAAGCAGACCGATAACAATGCCCATTCGTCCTTGTACTCTTTTGACGAAGAAGGGCAGGCCTTTCTTCTCCAGTATCCGGATTCTACATCCAGAACGCGTCAAAGCTTCCCTCAACCATTCTGGATCAGGCTGTTTCATGGAACAAATGATGGTTGTCTCATTTTTTCGCTGAATTGACCAAAGTGGGATACCTTGCTGCACGCACTCCCTGAGAAATGCTTCCGGTGCCCGACCGCTGACTTCTGCTTTTATTGAACCCCCGATCGGGGAAATCCGCTTTTCCACGCCCGCACGCTCCTCTTAGTGTTCAACGAACTGAACTGATTTGACTAAACCTTCGAGCAAGATTTCCTTTTCAAGAATGACTTCCAGAACAAAATGCTCGCCGCCAATATGTAGTTCGCCTTTTTCCAAGGCAAGAATAAGCTGATTGTCTGAAAAATGAACGACGCTTTGATAGTTTTCGATGGAAAGATGGGATTGACCGACTAGCGTGACTTTCGGCAGATCCATAATGATATCTGCGGGAATATCCGAGATTTCGGAAAACCACTTCTTCATTTGACGGGTCCACTTTTTCTTCATCTCTTTCCACCTCTTTAAACTCTATGATGCATCACGCACATGTAGCACTTGAAACATGACATTGATAATGGATCGTTAAAAACATTAGAAAAACTTGACGAAGCCAAATCCTTGAACAACAGCTGAATCTTAGTTTTTCTTATACTTAATTCCTCTGAAACCTCATTCATTCTTAACGTATTAGAAAAACTTGACGAAACCAAATCCTTGAACAACGGCTGAATCTTAGTTTTTCTTATACTTAATTCCTCTGAAACCTTATACGTTCTTAACGTATTAGAAAAACTCGGTGTAGCCAAATCTGTTTTGTAACATTACGCTCCGGATGCTCGCTTGCCGCGGGCGCACCGCGAGCCTTCTTGAACAGGCAATAGTCTGCGGGGTCTCGCTGGCACGCTGTTCCCGCAGGCGTCTCGCGCCTTCGCTCCATGTTTTTCACAAATTCTTATATAAATTCTTAAGCCGTAAAAAAAGAATGCCCCAAGGTGTTTCCCCTTGAGGCATTCTTTTTCTCGTATTGGTTTATAATATTTCATCATTTTTTAGAAAAACTTGACAAGCCAAGTCTTTTGAACAATGGCGAAGCCTTAGTTTTTCTTATACTTAATTCCTTTGAAATCTTTATACTTTCTTAACGTCATGAGATAAACCAGGCTATGTTTGGTCTCTTTTCGAGGTTATACATTCTCATCGTTTAAAAAAGCGATGGGGTTCAACGGCACGTGGCTTGCCGATACACGCTGCAAATAGAAAAGCGTGACGAACTGCCTGGCGATCGGACAGCCATTCCGGTCGACTTCCAGTTCTGTGACTCGGCGTAAGCGGAGGCTTTGCAACCGACGCTTTATCCGCTTTCTGTATCTTCTCCTGTGCTTCCTGAGAACGACTCCGGAGCTGACTGCTCAGCGTCTCTAAAGGAAGCGCCATTTTCTCGCGTTTCAGATCAGACGAATGCGGACGCGCCACTTGAGTCGGCGCTTTTGCTAAACGTTTTCGCCTTTCTTCTCGACGCTTTTGTTCAGCGGCATTCTGCTTTTCAACTTGTTTTGCCACATAAATAAAAATAGAAATAGCAAAAAAAATGATGGTAATCACACTCATCAGGAAGTCAACTCCTACCAAGCATCATGCTGGCTTTATTTGTATTCGTCGCCTGAAGAACTATCCGCTTCGCTGCTATTATTGCCGAACGAGTGGCGCATTTCCGTATCTGCCTTGATATTATTGTAATTCATATAATCCATCACGCCGAGTTTTCCTTCTTTTAATGCGCTGGCCATGGCAAGCGGCACTTCAGACTCAGCTTCAACGACTTTCGCACGCATCTCTTCAACTCGGGCACGCATTTCTTGCTCTTTGGCGACCGCCATCGCGCGTCGTTCCTCAGCCTTAGCCTGAGCAATATTCTTATCAGCTTCCGCTTGTTCCGTCTGCAAAAACGCCCCGATATTTTTGCCAACATCGACATCGGCAATATCAATCGATAGAATTTCAAATGCGGTGCCGGCATCTAGCCCTTTCTCAAGTACAGTTTTGGAAATGGTATCTGGATTTTTTAGTACGTCCTTATGGGTATGGGACGCGCCAATTGTGCTGACCACGCCTTCACCGACGCGGGCAACAACTGTTTCTTCGCCTGCGCCGCCGACAAGTCGATCAATATTGGCACGTACAGTAATTCGCGCCTTTACTTTGACTTCAATCCCATTGATAGCCACGCCGGCAATATACGGTGTCTCGATGACCTTCGGGTTTACACTCATTTGAACCGCTTCAAGCACATTGCGGCCTGCCAAATCAATTGCTGCCGCCCGTTCGAAAGTCAGCGCAATATTGGCGCGATGCGCAGCAATCAATGCATTGACTACGCGATCGACATTGCCTCCGGCCAAATAGTGACTTTCAAGCTGATTGGTATGCAGATCAAGACCGGCTTTAATCGCTTTGATCAGTGGGTCTATCACACGTCTTGGAATGACCCTTCTGAGGCGCATACCGATTAATGTAAAAATACTGATTCGTACGCCAGAGGATAGGGCTGAGATCCAAAGCATAACCGGCACAAAGGTGAAAAGCACAGCGATTGCGATGATGATCAACGCGGCAATAATAAGAATCATCACTGTAGAGGTACTCATCATAGAACCATCTCCTTCATTAGCGGGAACTGTCCATCAGTTCCTTCGCTGCAGTTCAATGCTGCAAAAACTATTCTTATTAATTATAGCAAGCATTCATTCAAGAAGCCTATTATTTTTGTGAATTTTGAATATTTGGCGAAAGATACCTTTGGGACGATGAATGAAATTCGATAAACTTTCAACGATTGCTAGTGATGGAGAGTAGGGGCCTAGCGCCGGGGATTAAATGCAACACAAAAAAATGATCAGCTTCAGGAGCGAACGCAGCCAATAAGAAATCCCTGTTTGCCGGAGCAGACAGGGATTTCATGTCGTTCATGAATGGATTAATTTAGTTTACCGCGCACAAGACGATTTATCAGACTTCCATCGGCGCGCCCTTTAACTTTCGGCATGATTGCTTTCATCACTTTGCCGATATCCGCTTTGGAAACAGCGCCGACTTCTGAAATTGTTTCATCGACAATAGACTGCACATCGTCTTCCGATAACTGTTCAGGTAAATAGGATTGAACAATAGCAATTTCAAAGCTGACTTCGTCAACCAGGTCATGTCGGCCTGCATTTTCAAACTCTTGGAGGGAGTCTTTCCTCTGCTTAAGTTCACGGGTCAGAACCGCCAGCGCCTCTTCATCCGATAACTGATTACCCGTCTTGATCGACTCGTTATGCAGCGATGTTTTAAGCATACGAATAACGGAAAGCCGAGCTTTCTCTCGTGCTTTCATCGCTTCTTTCATATCGTTAGTCAAGCGATCAATTAGGTTCATCTAGCAAAACTCCTTCTCAGAACTTGCGACGTTTTTTGCGTGCAGCCTCAGATTTTTTCTTGCGCTTAACGCTTGGTTTCTCGTAGTTTCTCCGCTTCTTGACTTCCGCTAAAGTGCCGGATTTCGAAACCGACCTTTTAAACCGTCTCAGAGCGTCTTCAATCGATTCATTCTTGCGAACCTTTGTCTCGACCATCTATGTTTCCCTCCCTCCAAAAAAACGAAAGCAACTTAAATGACATCTTTTATGTCACTTGACATTATATACGATAGTCCAAAATTTATCAAATGCCCACATAAATCTCTGTACATTAATCATTGATCAGAAAAGCAGAAACAAAGAGATTCTATTGCGGCAAAATCATAAGGGGCAATGATTTTGTCATTGTTCAGAAACTTGTCCAATAGAATAGGACGAGGTGATCAAAAGTGGATCAGAACGTCCTGCTCTTTTTGCTTTATATTCTTCTTTTTCTGCTCGGCATGGGGGTAATGTCCGGCGGCATGCACCACTTGCTTGGCAATAAAATGCGCCGCACACTTCAACGAGCTGCCAATACACCAATGAAGGGGCTTTTGATCGGTACGCTCGCCTCTATGCTACTACAGAGCAGTTCAGCAGTAACGATTATTACCGTCGGTCTGATCGGTGCCCGCGCGATTCGCTTTTCCCAGAGCGTTGGTATTATACTCGGCGCTAATATCGGGACCACATTAACCGGAGAAATTGCTGCTTTGCCACTTGGATCGATGCATTTTCTTTTTTTCGGCCTGGGTCTCTTGCTCATGTGCCTACCCAATCGCAAATTGTTTTCGATCGGTTCATTCTCATTCGGACTCGGCTGTCTGTTCGCATCCATGCACGGCTTCAGTTCGCTTGCAGAACCACTCACACAATCGCCATTTATCCGAGATTTAATTGTCGACGCAAACGGCAGCATGTTCTATGCCGTTCTTGTCGGCGTACTCTTTTCAGCAATCATCCAGTCCAGTGCAGCAACGATACTCGTTTGCATGGGATTTCTCGATCATCAGATTCTTTCTTTGGCAGCGGCAATTGCGATCATGTTCGGTTCCAATATTGGCACGTGTCTGACGACATATATCGCTAGCCTAGGCGCAGGAAAAGAAGCCCGCTGGACTGCCTACACACATATTCTGTTCAATGTGCTGAGCGTCGTTCTGTTTCTTCCTTTTATCTATTTCCTGTCTGATCTCTCACTAGCAATTGCCGGCAGCGAAAAAGTGGCGCTCGCTCATACGTCTGTTATCTTTAACCTAATCACAGCCTTAGTGTCTGTACCACTTGCCGGACCTTACGGGCGCTGGGTCGAACGGAAGCGTTTATAAGCGAACTTTCTTTAGTCGCCGACTTCTATCGCTTGGACTCTATCTTCAGTCAGATCCACCGGATCGAGCACACGTAGGAAAAGTCCTTCATTGATTGGAAAACCGGTTTGCGTCAGCTTCACGCGAACAAGCTGACCGACAATATCATGTGATGGGTATTGAAATTTAACTTTCAAATAGTTGTCAGTGAAACCAACATAATAGCCGTCTTCTTCATGATGATTCATCGGTTCCTCAGGGATGACAACCACGACCTGATCCTGGTAATGCGCCGCATATTCTTTTGATAACCGTTCAGATAAGGCAATCAAACGTGCAACCCGCTCATGCTTTATTGCCTCATCCACCTGATCCGGCATTGTCGCAGCAGGCGTCCCCGTCCGTTGGGAATAAGGGAAGACGTGAAGCTCCGAAAAACGCATTTTTTCAATAAAATCATAGGTTTCTTGGAATTCTTCTTCCGTCTCACCAGGAAACCCAACAATTACATCAGACGTCAATGCAAAGTCAGGCAATGCCGCCCGAAGTGCTTCAATTTTCTCTGCAAAAAAAGCGGTCGTGTACTTGCGATGCATCCGCTCTAAAACGCCGTCTGAACCGGCTTGCAACGGAATATGCAAATGGCGGGCAATCACCTTGGAATGATTGACAACATCAATCACTTCATCAGAGATTTGACTCGCTTCGATTGAAGAAATGCGCAGACGTTTGAGACCAACTACCTTTGCTTCCAAATCGCGTAGCAAGGCGGCAAAATTATAATCAGTCATGTCTTCGCCATAGCCCGCTGTATGAATTCCTGTTAATACAATTTCCTTATAGCCCGCATGGACAAGCTGCTGCGCCTGGCGGATGACGGCATCCGGCTGACGTGAACGAAGCAAGCCTCGCGCCCACGGAATCACGCAGAAGGTACAAAAGTTATTGCAGCCTTCCTGAATTTTCAGTGAGGCACGTGTGCGATCAGTAAATTCTGGCACATCCAATTCTTCGTAAACTTTTGCTTTCATGATATCACTAACGCCATTAATCGGTTCCCGTTCCCGCTGAAATTGCTTAATAAAACCGAGCAATTTACCCCGATCTCGTGTGCCGACGACGATATCCACACCGGGTATCGACATCACTTCCGCGGGCGAAGTCTGCGCATAACAGCCCGTGACACAAATCACGGCTTCCGGATTATTGCGAATCGCGCGGCGAATAATCTGGCGGCTCTTTTGATCACTCGTATTTGTTACGGTGCATGTGTTAATTATGTAAACATCTGCATGTTTTTCAAATGGCTTGCGTTCATAGCCGCCGGTTTTGAAAAGCTGCCAGATCGATTCCGTTTCGTAGTGATTGACTTTGCAGCCCAACGTATGAAAAGCTACTGAAGGCATTGGGGTTCCCCCTATTCATTTAGCTTTATTAAAATTTGTTCTTGTTTTTAATCGTTTATTGCTATGTGTTCGCTTGCCGCGGGCGCACCGCGGGCTTCGGGCAGACATAAATCTGCGCGGCCCGTCTGGCACGCTGTTCCCGCAAGCGTCTCACACATTGCCTCTTGGTCAGAAAAACAACATTAAATTTTAACATAGCTATTCATTTAATAATTCAAAATGGTAAGAAACAAAGGATAAGAGACTAATCGACGCGGTTTCTGTCCGCAAAATTCGTGGCCCGAGGCCGCATAGAACAAATCCGTTTGCCTCAAGCGAGGCTGCCTCGTCTGCCGTTAAGCCACCTTCAGGGCCAATAACGGCAAGCAATCGCTCACCTGCTCGCATTTGCTGCAGAAGCGTTGGCAAGCGCTTCTGCTCGCCTTGTTTGGCGGTTTCTTCATATGCGACCATTTTCCAATCGAAATTATTCCCGAAGGCAATTAATTCCTGCAGATCCATCGGCTGATAAATTTCCGGCAGATGCAACCGATGTGATTGTTCCGCTGCTTCCTTTGCAATACGATGTAGTCGGGCCAGTTTCTTCGCAACCTTATCGGAAGGCCAGGATGCAATTGAACGCGCCGCATGGAAAGGGAGAAAGGCATAAGCGCCGCATTCAGTTGCCTTCTGAACAATTGTATCAAATTTGTCACCTTTTGGTATACCCTGCGCAAGAACAAGTTGCACTGGCAACTCAGGGCTCTCCTCGAGACGCGAACAAATGACTGCTGTCACCTTATGCTCCTCAATCTTCTGAATGAGACACCGATAACCTTCCCCATGGCTATTGACACAGAGAATCGGATCCGACTCAGACATTCGCATCACCCGACGGATGTGGTGCGCATCATCACCTGTAATCTGAACCTCGGAATTTGTAAACTGATTGTCAGGCACAAAATAGCGCTGCATGTCATTCACCTCTGACAGCAACTAGGCAAACCCAGTCTTCTTTTTCACGACTGTCGATAATTTTCAGCCCGGCAGCGTGTAGTGCTTGTGCCACTTGTTCTTTTTTTGCACGAATAATCCCCGATACGATCAGAATGCCGTTTGGCTGTTGCAATAATGCAGCGACATCGGCTTCAGCAAGACGCAGAACTAATTCTGCAAGCAAATTGCCAACAATCACATCATAATGCGGAGCAAGGCCCTGAATTAAATCATTGCGCTTGACTTTGGCAATATCCTGTACCTTATTGAGCTTAATATTCAATTTTGCGGAGTCAACTGCTACTTGATCAAGATCGACGCCTAAAACGGACGCAGCACCAAGTTTTGCGGACGCAATGGACAAAACACCGGTCCCTGTGCCAACGTCCAATACTTTAGCGCCAGGGCGTACATACTGTTCCAATGCCTCGATGCAAAGAACGGTCGTCGGATGGGTCCCGGTACCAAAAGCCATGCCGGGATCCAATTCGATACTTTGGCGATCCCGATCTTCCGATTTGAAGTCAATCCATGTCGGCACGATTACAAATTTCTCGCCAACAGCGACCGGCTTATAATATTTCTTCCAGGCGGTCGCCCACTCTTCTTCGTTGCGCTCACTGATTGTAATCTGACTTTCACCGATATTGATCGCGTACTGCCGCAGATCGGCAATCGATTGTTTGATTTCAGCAACTGTTTCGCCGAGAAAACTAGTCACTGGCAAATAAGCTTTAACATTCACACCGTCAATTGGAAAATCCTCCGGATCGAGTTGATAATCTTCATCTTGGGCAAGCTGAGCCTTCTCCAGATCCAGCGAGTCCTCAATGACAACGCCTCCAGCACCTGCCTCGTAGAGAATATTGGTAATTGGGTCGATCGCCTCTTCAATTGTGTGAATGCATATTTCTGACCATTTCATTCCGCATTTTTCTCCGATCTTTGAAAAAAGTCCACTGCGCCAAAAATTAAGAAGGAAAACGCTGTGCGCCAAATAAAGCGTCTCACGTTTTCCGATCCTAGCCTAAACTTTAGTCTGCCTTAAATACTTTCTTTTTCATCTTATCAAAAATATTTCCTTCATCGTTCGGCGACTCGTTTTGTAGACCGCCAAGTTTTCGAAAAATTGTTTTTTGCTCTTCAGTCAGATGTTTCGGCGTAACGACTTTCACAGTCACATGTTCATCGCCCTGGCCATAGCCGCGCACATTCTTAATACCTTTTCCTTTTAGACGGAATTTGGTGCCCGTTTGCGTACCAGCAGGAATCCGCAGACGCACGTTACCATAGAGCGTTGGCACCTCGATCTCATCACCAAGTGCCACTTGAGCAAAGTGAAGCGGCACTTCCAAATAAACATTATCCCCGTCACGTTGAAAGATCTTATGTGGTTTAACATTGAAGACGATGTACAAATCGCCAGATGGTCCTCCGTTGGCACCGGATTCACCGTGGCCCGACAAACGGATCTGTTGGCCATCGTCAATGCCAGCTGGAATTTTAACTTCAATTTTCTTGTTGACTTTGACTTTTCCCTTTCCGTTGCAAGTATGGCATGGATTCTTGACGATTTTTCCTGTTCCGTGACAATACGAGCAGACTCTGCGATTGACAATACGTCCAAAAGGAGTGTCTTGTTCGGTGTTCATCTGGCCGGTTCCATGACAATGCGCGCATGTTTCTGGTTTCGTACCTGGTTTGGCACCTGTTCCGTGGCACGTGCTGCATGTTTCTTCTTTGGGCACGCGAATTTCCGTCGTCTTACCAAAAGCCGCTTCCTCAAAAGTTATTGTCATCTCGTACTGAAGATCAGCACCTTGCCGCGGTGCGTTCGGATCGCGCCGTCTGCCGCCGCCATTGAAAATCTGGTCAAAAATATCACCGAAGCCGAAATCGGCGCCACCAAATCCCTGACCGCCAAATCCTCCGCCACCAAATCCTTGGTTCGGGTCTTCTTCACCAAATTGGTCATATTGTGCCCTTTTCTGTGGATCGCTGAGCACTTCATACGCCTTTGAAATTTCCTTAAACTTTTCAGGGGCGTCCGGATCTTTATTAACATCAGGATGGTATTTTCTGGCGAGCCCGCGGAACGCCTTCTTTATCTCGTCCTTTGACGCGTCTTTGCTGACGCCGAGTATCTCATAATAATCCTTCTTGCTCATCAAATCACTCCCGGAATGACTTCACTCTAATAATTAAGACCGTGCCCTGCATTTCATACTATTTTTGCTCCTAAGCGCCTGCTATGAGGACCATTTGATTAGAATGGCGAAACCAAAGCCTTTTTTTGCTGCTATTGCGCTTCGGCTGCTCGCTTGCCGCGGGCAGGACGGGAGCCTCCTCAGACAGGCTAAAAATCTGCGGGGTCTCCCCTGTCCTGCTCATTCCGCAGGCGTCTCGCGCCTCTCCTGCTTTTTCACAAGGTTATTCTACCGCATATAGGGTCAATGATAGCATTGAAACGAGCATTTAAGCAAGAAAAAGCCAAAGCCAAGACCCGGGTCCGACTTCGACTTTTCCTGAAAACTATTGTTTCATTACTACATATGCTGAAACAAGGTTTTTGGATGCCTGTTTCTCATTCAAGCACATAGCACTTATTTTTTCTTGTTTTTGTCGTCGTCAACTTCCTTATAATCTGCATCGACAACATTGTCATCATTTTTCTTGCCACTTTCAGCCTTGCCGCCGGCATTTTCTGCAGCGCCTTGGCTTTGTGCCTGCTGATACAGCTTGACAGACAATTGCTGAACGATTTCGTTCAGTTCGTCCTTCGCTTTCTTGATAGCATCAATATCTTTGCCTTCCAAAGCCTTTTTCAATTTGTCTTTAGCCGCATCGGCTTTCGACTTTTCAGCTGCGTCTACCTTATCGCCGAGATCTTTCAGTGTTTTCTCTGTGGCGAAAATCAGCTGATCGGCTTCATTGCGTGTATCGACTTCTTCTTTACGCTTCTTATCGGCTTCTGCATTAGATTCTGCGTCTTTCACCATCTTGTCGATTTCTTCATCGCTCAGACCTGATGAGGATTGAATCGTAATCGACTGTTCTTTATTCGTTCCTTTGTCCTTCGCCTTAACGTTGACAATACCGTTGGCGTCAATTTCAAAGGTCACTTCGATCTGTGGAATACCGCGCGGTGCCGGCGGAATATCCGTCAATTGGAAACGGCCGAGCGTTTTGTTGTCAGCAGCCATCTGACGTTCACCCTGAAGGACGTGGATGTCAACAGCAGTCTGATTGTCAGCAGCCGTTGAGAACACTTGCGATTTGCTTGTTGGGATCGTCGTGTTGCGGTCGATCAGTTTCGTGAAGACACCGCCCATTGTTTCGATACCCAGAGACAATGGAGTGACATCCAAGAGGACAACGTCCTTAACATCGCCAGTCAGGACACCACCTTGAATGGCCGCGCCAACGGCAACAACTTCATCTGGGTTCACACCCTTGCTTGCTTCTTTACCGGTCAGATTCTTAATTGCGTTCTGTACAGCAGGAATACGTGTTGACCCGCCGACAAGAATAATTTTATCAATATCATCCATGGTCATATCGGCATCGGAAAGTGCCTGACGAACCGGCCCCATTGTTGATTCAACGAGATCTGCAGTTAATTCATCAAATTTCGCGCGTGACAGATTATTTTCCAAGTGTTTCGGGCCGCTCGCATCCGCAGAAATGAAGGGCAGGGAAATGGAAGCTTGCGACACGCCGGACAATTCCTTCTTGGCTTTTTCCGCTGCGTCTTTCAAACGTTGCAGCGCCATCTTGTCATTAGACAAATCAAGGCCTGTTTCTTTCTTGAATTCACTGATCAAATAGTCAATAATCCGCTGATCGAAGTCATCACCACCGAGGTGATTATTGCCGGCCGTTGCCTTAACTTCAAAAATACCATCGCCAAGTTCGAGAATCGAAACATCAAATGTACCGCCGCCAAGGTCAAAGACGAGAATCGTCTGATCTTCGCCCTTGTCAAGGCCATAAGCGAGTGATGCTGCCGTCGGTTCGTTAATAATACGTAACACTTCAAGTCCAGCAATTTTCCCAGCATCTTTTGTTGCCTGGCGCTGCGCGTCGTTGAAATAAGCTGGAACAGTAATAACGGCCTTATCTACCGTTTCACCAAGATAAGCTTCAGCATCGGCTTTTAGTTTCTGCAAAATGATCGCTGAGATTTCCTGTGGCGTATATTTCTTGTCTTCAACTTCTACTTTGTAATCCGATCCCATATGTCTTTTAATGGAGAGAATGGTATTCGGGTTGGTTACGGCCTGACGTTTGGCTACTTCACCAACTTGGCGTTCACCATTTTTGAATGCAACGGCTGACGGAGTCGTCCGCGCACCTTCCGGATTCGGAATGACGACTGGTTCGCCGCCTTCCATTACTGCAACGCAGGAGTTTGTAGTTCCTAAGTCAATTCCAATAATTTTGCTCATGTTCTTTTCCTCCCAATATAATCAAAACCGTCAGATGATTGATAGAGAACGGTCAAAAAACTTAATTCATTTCAGCGCATCAGGCGCTTACTTTTACCATCGCCGGACGCAGGACGCGTCCGTTCAATGTATAACCCATTTGCAGAACATCGATCACGATACCTGGTTCATGTTCCGTGCTTGCTTCCTGCATGACTGCCTGATGCACATTCGGATCAAACGGTTTGCCGAGCGATTCAATCGGTTCAACGCCTTCTTTTTTCAACGCAGCTTTCAGCTTCGTCAGAACCATTTCCATGCCCTTCTTCAGAGCGGCGCCGTCTTCAGACACTGTTTCCACAGCCAATGCGCGTTCAAAATTATCGAGTGTTTCCAGCATATCGGTCACAATATCTTGCGCACGAAATTTTCTGGCATCGGACTTTTCCTTATTCGTCCGTTTGCGGAAATTATCAAAATCTGCTTGAGCGCGAAGCAAACGATTCGTTACATCTTGATTTTCTTTCATTAGTTTATCAATCTGCTCTGCCTGAGCTTTTGCGTTCTTTTCCGCTTCTTCAAGTTTTTCCGTAAGTGGATCCTTCTCTGCGGCAGCCGCCTTAGCTGCCTTGTCTTCCTGGTTCACCGCTTCAGCCTCTGAACGTGTTGCGTGTTCTTCTTCGATAATCGTTTTCTTTTCTTCTTCATTTGCCTGTTTTGCCATAGGCTCACCTCCCGAGAAACTTTGCTTTCGACTCCAAAATTTGCGATTAATGTGGGTCGTGCTCCTTATCTGTGAGCGATTGCGACAGTGATCTGGACAACACGTCGATCAAGGTCACAACGCGGGGATAAGCCATCCGCTTCGGCCCAATAACGGCGACCGTTCCGACATGTCCTTCACCAAGTGAATAGTTAGTCGTGATTATGCTGCAATCTTCAAACCCGCTCAATTTAATTTCCTTACCTATCCGAATATGCACACCCGAGGGCGGAATATTCAGCAGTTCGCGAACAAGATCCTTTCCCTCCAGAACATTAAAAAAAGAAATAATTTTGTTTACATCCTGAAATTCAGGTTGCGTCAACATATTGCTTTTACCGCTATAAAAAACACGATCCGACTCGTTTTTCTTGAAGCCGCTCGTCAAGAGCGTCATCACCTGCTTGTAGTTGCGGACATTCTCACGCAAAGCGGCCTTAACTTCATCTTGCAGGCGGTTTTGCAAGTCATAAAGCGGCACATTAATCAGTTTGTCATTGAGTATATTGACGATCTTCTCAATGTCCTCCGCCGCAAATTCATCAGGAAAGGCAACGACACGATTTTCCACATGCCCCGTATCCGTAACAAAAATCAAGACGCCTTGATTTTCCGTCAGCTTGACCAACTGAATATGTTTCAGCTTCATTTCAAGGAGTTCCGGTCCCAGCATGATTGACGTGTAACTTGTGAACTCCGACAAAAGTTTCGCTGTAATCCGGATTAGATCTTCTTTTTCGCTGAACTGCTTTCGGTAAGTCTGACGAATATTCCCCATTTCCGACTCGCTGAGACGAACCGGCGAAAGCAAATGATCGACGTAGAATCGATACCCTTTTTCAGAAGGAACTCTTCCGGAGGACAAATGGGTCTTCTCCAGGAACCCCATCTCTTCCAAATCCGCGAGTTCATTACGAATCGTTGCCGGACTGAAATGAACATCGTCACGTTTCGCTATCGAACGAGATCCCACAGGTTCGGCTGAGACAATATAGTCATTAACAAGCAGCTGTAGCAAAAACAACTGACGTTCTGTTAACATCCAATCACCTCTGTTAGCACTCTCTTAACCCGAGTGCTAATTCTACTTTAAAATTTACCAACTTCCCGCCCATTTGTCAAATTATTTTTGCCTCTTTTTATCACGCCGCCATATAGATTACGCGGAGAAAATTATCGGTTGGTTCGGTGGCACTCATTCGGATCTTTTCTCGTTGCCAATCGTTTTATGCACGAAAAAAACAGCTGCTTCATCAGGCTGCGAACGAATTGGTGATCTTTACACGTGTAGCGATTAGCAAAATAGATAAACTAGGCCTTGCCCCGTCTTTATTTAGCAACAAATGTGCTGCGGCTGCTCGCTTGCCGCGGGCGATCCGTGAGCCTCCTCAAACAGGCTGGAATCTGCGGGGTCTCACTTGGCTCGCTGTTCCCGCAGGCGTCTCGCACCTTCGCGCCATTTTTTATCAAAAGTCAAAACCCAACATAGTCTGGGTCTTCTTTTACAAACAACTGCGTTCCTGCCACTCGCTTGCCGCGCGTTGGAAGCCGCGAAACTATATCTTGATTGGATTCAAAATCATATTATTTTTACTTTCCAAGCAACAAAAAAAAATCAGCCGCGACGCGTTAGCTGATTTGATACGCATTTTTTATGAAAGCAGAAAGGCTTCAAACACATCATTACCAAGGAATATACCGCGGTTCGTCAGTCGCACGCGGCCATCCTGTTCAACAAGCAGCCCGCGTTTTTTCAAATCAGCGATTTGATCACCGTAAACACTATCCAGCGTTCGACCGAATTTACGGGCGAACGTGTCTATACTGACACCCCGCATCATCCGCAGGCCAAGAAATAATTGCTCTTCGATGCGCTCATCCTCGCTCACTTCATGAACTGAGGAGCGGCCACGTCCAAATTGAGCAACTGCGTCGATATACTTTTTGACCGGCCCTGCATTCGCGTAGCGCATGCCTTGAACATAGCCGTGTGCACCGGCCCCGATACCGTAATATTCCTCATTGGACCAGTACAGTGAATTGTGCCGTCCTTCATAACCCGGACGGGCAAAATTACTGATCTCATAATGACGTAGCCCGTGTTTCTCCAACTCAAATAGAATCTGACCATACATATCGGCTTCTATATCCTCACCAGGCAGACGCAACTCGCCTTTTTTCATCAGGTTATGAAAAATCGTCCTCGGCTCAACCTGAAGCGAATAAATGGAAATATGCGGTGTATCCAACTCCAGCGCCGTCGCGATCGATTCACGCAGCGATGTTTCGGTTTGCCCGGGCAATGCAAACATCAAATCAAGCGTCAGGTTGTCAAATCCGGCCTGCTGTGCCCGCCGCACAGCCGCGCGCGCTTCTTCCGCCGTATGCGCGCGACCGATTGTACGAAGCAGATCGTCATCAAAAGTCTGCACGCCAATGCTGAGTCGATTGACGCCATGATCCTTCATCAGTTGCAATTTTTCATCCGTCAGATTTTCCGGATTCGCCTCGACGGTAAATTCCTTGACCCTATCTGCTTGAAAATAGCGACAAACATCATCTAGCAACCGTTCCAACTGGCGATTATTTAGCGCGGTTGGCGTACCACCGCCGATATAAACAGTCTGCGCCGGTCCAAGCTCAGAATAATTGATCATTTCTTGGGTCAATGCGTCAAGATAGTGATCGACCGGCTGGTTTTTCAAGAAAAATTTATTAAAATCGCAGTATGCGCAAATATGATCACAAAAGGGGATATGAATATACGCCCCGCGCGGCGGTCGGTTGCTTACGTGCTCAGTCATCATGGCTCATCTTGAAGACAGACATAAAGGCTTCTTGCGGCACTTCGACACTACCAACCGCTTTCATCCGCTTTTTGCCCTCCTTCTGCTTCTCAAGTAATTTTCTTTTTCGGGAAACGTCGCCGCCGTAGCATTTAGCAAGCACATTTTTCCGCAGCGCTTTGATTGTTGAGCGGGCAATGACTTTTTGCCCAATCGCCGCTTGAATCGGTACTTCAAATTGCTGACGTGGTATCAGTTCTTTTAATTTCTCGACGATAGCCCTTCCGCGATCGTAAGCAAACTCTTTGTGTACAATTACGGATAAGGCGTCCACTTTTTCCGCATTAAGAAGGATGTCCATTTTAACTAAGTCGCTCATCTTATAGCCATGCATCTCATAATCCATAGAGGCGTAACCTTTAGTACTCGATTTGAGCGAATCAAAAAAATCATACATGATTTCCGAGAGCGGCAAGTCATAAATCACATGGGTTCGGTTCGCATCTAAATATTCCATCGTTTGAAATTCGCCGCGCTTACGTTGGCAGAGTTCCATGACCGCGCCAACGTAGTCGTTCGGTGTCATAATCGTTGCCCGCACATAAGGTTCTTCGATTGACTCGATAAATTTGCGCTCCGGCATTTCGGAAGGGTTGCCGACTTCTTCCGTCGTCCCGTCCGTGTGCACGACTTTATAAATGACGCTCGGCGCAGTGGCGATCAAATCAATATTGAATTCCCGTTCCAAGCGTTCTTGGACGATATCCATATGAAGCAGACCGAGAAAACCGCAACGGAAGCCGAAACCAAGCGCTTCAGACGTTTCCGGTTCATATTGCAATGCGGCGTCATTCAGTTCTAAGCGTCCAAGTGCTTCACGCAAATCGTTATAACGCGCGGTGTCAATCGGATAGAGGCCGCAATAAACCATTGGATTCATCCGCCGATAACCAGGCAGCGGTTCAGCAGCTGAACGTTCGGCACCGGTCACCGTATCGCCAACCCGCGTCTCATGAACCGATTTAATCGATGCCGTCAAAAAGCCAACATCGCCGACAGAGAGTGCATCACGTGTCTCGATTTTCGGCGTTGATACACCAACCTCGAGCACTTCGAACTCTTTTCCAGTCGCCATCATTTTAATTTTATCGCCGACGCGCAGCGTCCCGTCAATAATTCGTACGTAGACGACAACACCGCGATAGGCGTCATAAAGCGAATCAAAAATCAATGCCCGCAGCGGAGCTTCCGGATCGCCTTTTGGTGCTGGAATTTTATCAATAATTTGCTGCATGATCGCATCGGTACCAATGCCCGTTTTCGCTGAAGCGAGAACTGCATCCGAGGCATCTAGACCGATATCGTCTTCAACTTCTTGTTTCACCCGATCTGGATCCGCGTTCGGCAAATCGATTTTATTGATAACCGGAATAATTTCCAAATCATTTTCCAAAGCCAGATAAACGTTCGCCAGTGTTTGCGCCTCAACACCCTGCGCTGCGTCGACAACAAGAAGCGCGCCCTCGCACGCGGCCAAGCTACGCGAGACTTCATAAGAAAAATCGACATGCCCCGGGGTGTCGATTAAATGAAAAATATAGGTTTCACCATCCGGTGCATGATAATTCAATTCCACCGCATTAAGCTTGATCGTAATCCCACGTTCGCGCTCGAGATCCATCGCATCAAGCGTCTGTGCTTTCATCTCCCGCTCTGTGAGGGCTTGTGTCGCCTCCAGAATGCGGTCAGCCAGCGTCGATTTGCCGTGGTCAATATGGGCAATAATCGAAAAATTACGGATCCGCTCTTGCCGGCTTTTTTTAGTTTCTGACATTCTTGTTCCTCCTGCTCGCAATCCATGCTTGTTTCGATTATATCAATCGGCGTGCATCGTTTCAATCCGCAAACAGGAAGAAACCGTTAACCTGCAAGCAGGCCTAGAAGAACGCCTGCATCAGACTTTCGATAAAACTGGCAAATAAACTGACAATGCCGAGAACAAAGCGAGACATTTGAGCGGAAAAAGCACGACCAATCCGGCTACCCCCTTGTTTCGTATGCAGCGGTACCCCATCAGTCGGCTGCGACTGCGTGACTGTGGTTGCCGGAGCCGTCTGTTCAGACTGCTGCCCCGGTATAACGATCCGTGACGCGGCGGGTTCTGCCTGTGCTTGAACAGATGAAGCTGTATCACGAACCATTACAGCCCCATAAATGCCGCAGAATAATAGCAAAGCGATGAGTACGATTAATTCGATAAAAAATCGTCTGATCATGGTCCCACTCTCCTTCCGCTCTCTATCAATCGTATGCGGCGAATCTAGCATTATGACGGTTTATCGTTCGTCTCGCAGCTGCTTTTTCGATATAATAGAGAATAAAGATTTTTTTGGAGGTGACAGACGATGCAGCAGCGTAGCAACCAGGATTTGTCGCATAAAAAGACGGCCTATCAAAAAGTCGGCTACTGGATAGCCGCGCTCTTTTTTCTGCTCGTGGCCTTTGCTATTATCTATGCATTTTTATTGGGCGTATAAACCGATTAATGCGTATAAGCACCGACATTTGTTTGATCAACCTTGCCATGAAGCGCGGCGTTGAGCCCTTCAGCAATCACATTGCCCATCTTTTCAATGAAGAAGTCGACTTCTTTCGGGGTGACCATCAGCTGTGTCCCCGCGGCGCCTAGTGCTTCCTGAATCAACTGCGCCTTTTCCTCGCTGCTGAGTGTACCTATCAAGCCGAGAAAAGCTGCGCTCTTTTCTTTGCTCGGCATTTTCAGCTTCTGGTAGTCGACTTTCTCGCCGAACGGCATCCATGAAGGGACAAGTGATTGACTGGGTGCTTTCTCCGACATCTCGCGATTCAGGTGCTTAAGCATCAGGTCGAGTACATCACTTGTAATGGTCACCGCGTCAACAACGGTCGGCACGCCGACGGCAATGACGGGAATTCCAAGTGTGTTATAGCTTAATTCTTTACGGTTATTTCCGATTCCTGATCCAGGATGGATGCCGCTGTCGGCAACCTGAATAGTTGTATTAACGCGTTCAATCGAACGGGCGGCAAGCGCGTCAATCGCAATCAAAAAATCAGGCTTGGTTTTCTCAATCACACCAAGAATAATATCGCTAGTCTCGATTCCCGTTACGCCCATAACCCCCGGAGTGATCGCACTGACCGGTCGATAGCCCGCTTTCACGTTCTGCATCTGCAAATCAAAAAGATGCTTCGTAACCAGTACATTATCAACAACGCTCGGTCCCAGGGCATCCGGTGTGACTTTCCAGTTACCTAGCCCAACGATCAGGCAACTCGCTTCCGGTTTGATATTTAGATCGGTCAGAAATCTGGCAAAATAACGAGCAAAAACTTGTTCTGCGTTTTTTTCGACTTCCGTATCGCTGCCTCTAAGTTCCTTCGCTTCAAAAGTTAGGTAATCGCCTGGTTTTTTATGAAATTGTGGGGCATTATCTTCTTTTATTCGCATACGCGTGATTTTAATGCCCTTTTCGACTTTTTCACCGAGCATGACACCACTATCAACCATTGATTTCCGTTCACCGGATTCAATCGCCAAGTCGGTTCGTACTTCGAAATCATGCATATCAAGATTTTCTGTCATTTTGAGCTGCTCCCATCCGTATCGATTCACTTGCTAATTTAAGGATGTTCGTCTCTCACTTTTTTCATTCATCATTGCAAATAAATGCAGGCTTTGGTACAATACAATTTGTCAGAATTAATCTCTATTTACGAGAATGGCTGCATTTTCCGGGACCGACACCGTTCCTGCAGCCTTTGTTTATGACTGGCCGGGAATTGAAGGATCTGGAGGTGAAAGGAATGCCGAATATTAAATCAGCCATCAAGCGCGTTAAAAAAGGCGAAGCAAATCGTCAGCACAACGTGCAGTTTAAATCAGCGATGCGTACGGCGATTAAGACGTTCAATGCTAAGGTTGACGATAAGGACGTTGAAGGCGCCAAAGCCGCTTTTCTTGTTGCACAAAAGAAAGTGGACAAAGCAGCAACTAAAGGCCTGATTCACAAAAATAAAGCAGCTCATGAAAAATCGAGACTGTCTAAAAAGTTGAATGGTTTGAACGCGTAAGCACCATTAAAAAAGAGCGAATCCTTTTGGATCCGCTCTTTTTTATTTCTTAACTATGTTTAAATTTAATATTGTTTTTCTGACAAAACAGAGAATGTGTGAGACACCTGCGGGAACAGCACGCCAGTGAGGCCCCGCAGATTCTAGCTTGTCTGAGGCTCGCGGTGCGCCCGCGGCAAGCGAACACATAGCAATAAACGATTAAAGACAACAACCGATTTTAACAAAGCCTATTTATTCAGAACAAGCAATCTGATGGATTAGCAATTCGAGCGCCAGAAGTTTATCTACGGCACCGGTCTTGATCCGATAATCGGCTTCCGCGCAGCGACTGAGCGCCCGGGTGAGCATCTGCGGCGAATACTGTCGCGCTTGATCCGCAGCCATTCGCACAGCGAATGGATGGATCCCAATTTTCGAAGCCATACTGCCCTGCGTATAACCCGCTTTCTGGTAATAACCGACTTGATAGACAATTCGGAACTGCCGCTCAAGCAATGCCAGAAGTTTCAGCGGTTCTTCCTTCATGCGCACAAGATCATGCAAAAGCCGTAATGATTCAGCCGTATTTTTTTTCATGACCTCATTCACAAGCAGAAAGACGTTTGACTCAATCGATTTGGAGCCGACAGTCAGCACAGTTTCCCGATCAATCGGCCGATCGGTTCCACAATAAAGCGCGCATTTCTCAACCTCGTGCGCGAGCTGACCAAGATTTGTTCCAACCGAAACAATCAGCTGTTCATGCGCCTCACGCGTATAGGAAGCACCGAACTGTCGCGCAACGTTCTCCATCAGTTGAAAAATCGTCGAATCGGACACTTTGGAGAGTTCATGAACCTTAGCCTTTGTCTGCAGGACCTTTACAATTTTCTTCCGCTTGTCCAATTTTTCATACGGTGCGAGAAGGATAAGGACTGCGTCTGGAGCAGGCTGTGATAGATAGTTCTCTAAAGCGCGGCTATCTTGTTCAACCTTGCTTTTGATTTTTTCAGAAGTTAGAAAAAAGGCATTCTCAAGCACAACGACTTTACGCTCGCCAAAAAAAGGGATTGTTTCCGCATCTTCAAGCGCGACCTTCAGTGCCACCTCTGTCATATCGTAAACCGACAAATTGAAGTCGCGTTCCTCTGAAGAGAGCGCTTCTTTGATCAGTTTATTTTTCATCAATTGAATTAAATAATCCTGCGTCCCATGCAAAAGATAAACGGGAGCAAGCGGCAGCTGGATCGATAAATCCGCTGCATTTTCTTTTGCCATCGCCAGCCCTCCCCTTACCTTACTTTAACGTCCCTTCTTCAGAAAGACAAGCTAAGAAAAATTTGCAAAAATTACGTTTCGGCTGCTCGCTTGCCGCGGACGCATCGCAATCCTCGAACAGTCAATAGTCTGCGGGGTCTCGCTGGCACGCTGTTCCCGCAGGCGTCTCGCACCTGCGCTTTATTTTTACAAAAAAGCCTTATTCCTTATCTTTTTAGAAAAGCAAGCGATCGCCTTATTTGCATTAAACTGCTTCGGTTGCTCGCTTGCCGCGGGCGATCCGTGAGCCTCCTCAGACAAGCTAGAATCTGCGGGGGCTCAATTGGCTCGCTTTTCCGGCAGGCGTCTCGCACCTCGCTGCATTTTCACGCAATGAGCGATAAAAAAAGGGCGGCAATTTAGCCACCCCGGAAATTTATATAAACGTCCGTTTATCGTTCCCTAGGTCAACGACATCCAGACGATGTTCGTGCCTTTCTGTTTCTATGTTATCCTATGTGTTTCGAAAGTATGGGTGACAACTCTTGTCAGCGAGCATAAATATTGGCAATTTTCAATCATTCAGCTGTCCGCACATGCGTCAGCCGACGACCGCGAAACTCAAAACGCAAGTCTCCCGATCGGTCTGTCCGCATTACGTGAATCCCGTGTGAAGCCAGCCGTGCCAAAACATCTGGATGCGGGTGTCCATAGCGGTTATTTTTCCCGCAGGAGACAATTCCGATTATTGGACGCACATGCGTCAGCCACTCTTCTGATGTCGCGCTACGGCTGCCATGATGGCCCAGTTTTAAAATATCAGCCTTTACCTGCATCTGACGATTCATAATTGCTTGCTCGCCTGTTACGGACAAGTCGCCAGTGAATAACCAGCTTATTCCACCGAGGCGCGTGCGTATGACGAGTGAATTGTCATTGCTGTCAGGTGCGCGTGCAAGCGGCGAAATCACATGAAAAGCTGTGTTGCCTAAATGCAGCGTATCGCCAGCTTGCATCGAGGACAAGGAAGCTCCGTCAGTGACGGCTTTTTCGAATAGACGCTTGTCGCTTGTCCGCGGATCAAAATACTGCGAAATAATAATTTTTTTGATTTTGATCTGACCAATAAGCGTAGCAAATGCACCAATATGATCGTAGTCCCTATGCGTCAAGACCAGAGCGTCTAAGCTGTCAACACGTAACGCGCGAAGTTCAGGCAGCAGAGTCGCTCTGCCGACTTCGTACGGTTTGCGCCGCTGCATCCAGCGCGGTTCGCGGTATGGCAAAGTGCCACCGGTATCAATAAGCAGATTACCTTGCCGATGCGGGAGCTGAACCAAGATGCTGTCTCCTTGGCCAACGTTGATAAATGTGACCGCGCCGGTCGGATCGATAGCATCGCTAATACGTACCGCAGCGTAGATCACAAATAAAGGCGTACAGAGGATGATTAATGATTTCAGCCCTTTTGTTCGTTCCCATAAGCAGAAAGAGGCGCTGATTACGACAAATGAAAAAAAGAGCAACCACCCCGTCATCGCGCCGTAATTCAATTGAGCTTCAGGATGACGGTAAAGAAAAAGCAGCAGTTTTTGCGGCATATCCAGACAAGCATCGAGTAAATAAGAACTTATAGCGGCGCAACCAGGAAAAAGGCGTGAAATAAGATAGGCAAGCGAGGACATGGGCAGAATAATGTAGGACAGATAAGGGACATAAAAAATACTAAGAAAAGAACTCATGAGAGAGAGGCGGTAGAAATGACCGATAACAATTGGAAACACAGCCAATTCGCTCGTTATCGCCAGAGCGAACAGACGGACACCCGTCGCTTTGTATTTTGCCAGAAGACCCGGCCCGGCAACAATCAGCGTGAAGGTAACAATAAAAGATAATTGAAAACCTAAGTCTGAAATAACTTTTGGATCCCAGACGACCATAATCAAACAAGTAAGACTCAGCACATCACTCGCTCGGACGGGATGCCCACGGCTGAGCGAGGCGAGAAGGATGAAACAAGCTGTCAAACCCGAGCGAACAATCGAGGCCTCACCGCCCGTCAAAAGGACGTAAATCGGGATCAGCACGAGAAAGAGTAGGGTTGTGTATTCCCTGACAAAACCGATCCGGCGTAGAAGAAAAAAAAGCGTTCCAAAGATAACGGCGATATGCATGCCGGACACAACAAGCAGGTGAACGAGACCGAAATACTGATAAGCACTTGAAAGCTCCGGATCCATCAACTGATCGTCACCAAAGACGAGCGAGGCGATCATCTCAGCACTTTCCGGTGAAAAGCGCGCATGGACAAATTGAACTTCTTGCTGTCTGAAGCGTTTCAAACGGCTACTCAACGTCTCATCCAACCCGTACCGGATGGGTTCGTCGCCGGTTTTCATCTGCCAGTAGACATGATGCTGCTTCAGGTAATCCCTATAGTTAAATGCATAGAAATTTCCTGGAAGCGGCGGTTTTTCCAAAGTACCCTGCACGCTGCAAATCAAGCCAGGTACGAGCTGCGTGCTCAATTTACTTTTGACAGATGCTGAAGCAATTCGTTCGACAACACGAATCGGTTCGCCTCGCTGCGTCCTTAAAGTGAATGTCGCCTGATTGCCGTCGATTATTGGAAGATCGATAATCTCCCCGGCGAATCGCGCCTGCCCGCCGCGCAGAATTGTCCCATGCTCCTGAATCAGAAGCCAATCAGCAGCAACAAGTAGGAGAATTGAGAAAATCGCCGCAGCCAACACCCATTCATTTTTTATTAGAAGATAAAGCAGGTAGGCGAATACAATCAATATCGGAAAGAAGCGGAACGACCCACTGCTGAACGACCACGCTGAACAACAAGCCGCGAATGCGAGCAAATGCCACTTCCCTGAAAGGGCATCAGTTATCTGGAACAAATAATCGCTCCGCTTGTTGCTGGAGATCGCAGATTTCTTTACCGCTCGCACCATTAGCCTCAATTTTGGCAAGCAGTTCGCTGATATAGTCAAGCTGTTTGGACGTGTTGTCAACTTGTCCTGGCAACGAGATTCCTTTTTCCAGCGGCACTTTTTTTACTTGAACACCCGCCATTTGATATAGCTCCGCAGCATACGCGTCGTTTTTATAATCGTTGGCATAATAGACCGTTTGGATACCCGCCTGTATAATCGCCTTGCAGCATTGTAAACACGGATAATGCGTCACATAAATTTCTGAATGATCAGTGGGCTCGCCGAATTTAGCGCATTGCAGAATAGCGTTCATTTCTGCGTGAATCGTACGCACGCAATGCCCATCCTTCACATAGCAGCCATCATCGACGCAATGCGTCCCCCCGGAAATCGAACCATTATAGCCGCCAGCGATAATTCGTTTATCTCGGACGATTGTCGCGCCGACAACAAGCCGTGTGCATGTACTGCGCGTCGCGAGCAAATGGCTCTGCGCCATAAAATATTGATCCCAGGAAAGTCTCTTCATCATTTTTCCTCCATCCAATCCGTTTGCGGTTTCTTTTTTCTATCCGAGTTTTATTGTATCAAAAAAGAGAAAGGTTTGGCGTAGACATATCCATTTGTGACAAATGCGCTTCGGTTGCTCACTTGCCGCGGGCAGGACGGGAGCTTGCTCAGACAGGCAGTAATAACCTATGGGGTCTCCCCTGTCCTGCTCTTCCCGCAGGTGTCTCGCCCCTTCACTGCATTTTTTGTGCAAAATCTTATTCATTCTTATCTTTTGAAAATAAGATGCTTGTCCCTGATATTCCCATTCCGTTAATTAGTCGTCGCTGCTGGTTTGATTTTTTCTAGCGTTTTGTCGCCGATTCCGCTAACATTGTTTAAATCATCCACACTTTTAAAAGGGCCGTGCTCCGTTCGGTATTGAAGGATAGCCTGTGCTTTTGCCGGACCGATACCGGGCAAATTCTGTAGCCCGGTAACATCCGCTTCATTGATATTTACCTTTGCCGGTGTACTGCCACCTGGCGCATTGTCCATCGTTTGCGCGTCACCTGATACCGCTGAACTGCTGCCTGCAACCTGCGGCAATGATTTTTCTCCTTTTTTCGGTACATAGATCACCATTTCATCTTTAACCTTGAGCGCCAGATTCATTTGATTGACATCCGCTTTCGCTGTAAAGCCTCCGGCTCTCTCAATTGCATCATTGACCCGATCGGTCGTCTGCAATGGATAGACGCCAGGATGTGCAACGGCGCCTTTAATATCAACCATGATCGTGTCCGTCTGACTGCTGGACGCGCCTCCTGCTTCCTGCCCCGAACTCGAGTCTTGCTGCATTGACGCAGCGGATTCATCCGGCTTTTGACTCAGCAATGCGTCTGTTTTTTTCAATTCGGCTTGCTTTTCAGCAGAAGCATGGGCATGATAGACGAAAAAAACAATCGCAAGCAGGCAGCAGAGGATGCCGACAATCCAGGGTTTATATTTTCTCCATATCTTCTCCAAAAGATCAGCTCCTGTACAATGGATCGTTCCCAACAATTTTTGATCGGCATAATTCATTCTTCCAATTCATACAGATCAAGAAGGAGACTGCATAGATCGGGGTGTTTCGCATGAAGTTCGGTATTATTGGAACGGGGAATATGGGGTCGCTAATCGTTGACGCGCTGATTAAGAGCAAATCAGCGAAACCCAAGCAACTTAATATAACAAACCGAACAGAAGGCAAAGCTCTGGCACTGCAAGAAAAATATCCAGGTATTTCTGTCTTTGCGACTCCTGACGACGTTATCCGACGGTCGGCAATCGTTTTCATTTGCGTTAAACCACAACAATTCTTTCCGCTTTTACAATCAGTACGCGGTCTATGGCATTACGATCAGATCGCAATTTCGATAACGAGTCCGATCACCATAAACCAGTTGGAATTACTGATTCCATGCCAAGTCGCCCGTGTGGTGCCGAGCATCGTTAACCAAAGTCTTGCCGGAAGCACATTGGTCACATTCGGCACACAGCTGACCGATTACCAGAAGTTTAAGATCTGGAATCTTGTCGGGCGTTTTTCCCGTCCAATTGAAATCAGCGAGGAAAAGATTCGTGCAGCTTCGGATATCTCAAGTTGTGGTCCGGCCTTTCTTTCTTTCGGACTGGAAAAAGTAATTGAAGCTGCAGCGGCAATCACACCACTTTCAACAAAAGAGGCTACAGCTTTGATCTCAGAAATGATTATCGGATTTGGAAAGTTACTTGAAGACAAAACCTATTCACTTGCGGAACTGAAACAGAAAGTAACCGTCAAAGGCGGCGTCACCGGGGTCGGTCTCGATGTGCTTGCACAATACGACCAACGTGTATTCGAGCAGCTTTTTATTGAGACACAAAAGAAATTCGTTGAGGACCATCAAAAGATTGATCCAATGTATCGAGCAGAGGAATAATCGTGACTTATAAAGAGGGAAAAAGGTATATACTATCAATTCAACAAAATAACCGGGATCCCTGCATCCCGGAAAAATTTTTAGCAAATCTTTAGTCTCGCCAATCTTTAGCAACAAATACAAAAAAATTCAATCGTCGCTTATCGTGGACACCAGAACGCCTTCGCTGTATTTTTCGCGCAGCGTTCCTAAACGTATTAGAAAAATGTAGAGAAAAAGCCGCTTAAACAAGCGGCTTTTTCTCTAATGTATAGACAGGCGCATCGCCCCATAATTTTTCCAACTGATAATAATCGCGTTCATCTTTATGAAAAACATGTGCCACAACATCGCCTAAATCGATCAACACCCAACGGGCTTGATCATAGCCTTCCAGTCGGTGCACGGTCACTCCTTTTTCTTCCGCCGCTTTTTTAATCGCGGTTGCTATCGCTTGAACCTGCTTATCCGAATTCCCGTGGCAGATGAGAAAATAGTCAGCCATAATGGAGATGCCACGCATCTTCAGCATCACAATATCCTCAGCCTTCTTGTCGTCAGCAGCTTCAGCAAGATATTTGACCCATTCTTCACTATTCATTCAGTCACCTCATCAATTATTTCTTCCTGCAAGATCATTATATGCTTCAAATGTTTTTGGATAGACACGCTGACGCTTTTCCATCAAATAGATCGTTGTTTTCTGCAACTCCAGAAATACCGCTTCATCGAGATCATGTTTAGCCGCTTCGCGGACTTCATCCACACCAGGAAAATCACGACCGGGTTCAATATAATCCGCGAGAAAAATAATTTTTTCAAGCAGCGACATGCCCGCCCTTCCTGTCGTATGATAGAGAATCGCCTGTAATATCTCCGTGTCATCAATACCACACTTCTCTTCCGCGTAAATCGCTCCGGCCGGTGCATGCCATAGTTTGTCGGAATAACTCAGAAAATCCGTGCCATAATCCGGCCTTCGTTGAAGCATCGCTGTTAACGCATCATCCGGAAAATATTTAGCAATATCATGGAGCATTCCGGCAAGTTCTGCCTTGTCGCGATCAGCGCCATATTTCGCCGCCAGTTTTCCAGCTGTCTGGGAAACACCGAGCGAATGCCGATAGCGCTTCGAAGGCAGCAACGCTTTAATTGCCTGTTCCGCTTCCATTAATTCCATACAGCTGTCTCTCCTTAATATAATCTAAGACTGTGTCAGTCAGAAAATATTTGCACGTCCGCCCCTCACTGAGCCTTTTTCGCAAAGCACTTGACGAAATATCGAGCGTTGGCATTTCAATATAGGAAACATCGGCAAACGCTGGTGGCCTTGCGACATAACCCGGCCGGCTGAATCCAATAAACGAGGTCAGCTTGCACAATTCGGCGACGCCATGCCAAGTCGGCAAATCGTTAATCATATCCGCGCCGATAATAAAATAAAAACTGCATTCTGGATATGTCCGCCGCAGCGCGCGCAGTGTATCCACCGTATAAGACGGTCCCTTTCGCTCGATTTCCGTCTGTTCCAATTTGAAGCGGTCATTGCATCTGATCGCGCGGCGGACCATTTCCACCCGATCCGCTGCGCTCGAATGCGCAAATTTTCCCTGAACATGCGGCGGCTGGTAGCTCGGAATAAACCAGACCGCATCGAGGCCGCATGTTTCAAGCGCTTCTTCGGCGATTATCAAATGTGCCAGATGCGGCGGATCAAAGGTGCCGCCCATCAAACCTATTTTTTTCATAACGGGATTCTTCTTAACTCCTTGGCAAGTCAATTCTTTGTTTTTCTTTTGACCGTCTGTATATCACCAGCGTTCGTCCGATCACCTGAACAAGCTCAGCGTGAGTTTCCCTCGCTATGCGCGCACCCGCCTCGTGGGGATCCTCAAGGGTATTCTGCAAGAGTGAAATCTTAATCAATTCCCTTGTTTCCAGAGCCGCATCTAGTTCTGAAAAAACAGGCTCATGCAGACCTGCTTTGCCAATTTGAAAAATTGGTTTTAGCGGATGTGCAAGTGCTTTTAAATACTTGACTTGTTTGCTTGATAACACGACTTATTCTCTCCTCTTTCTGTCAATCGCGACAGAAAATAATTTTCCTATTGATCGATTGCCTATCCTTTGATCACGGAGGTGCGCAACGACACGCCGATTGACTCCGGTGCCCAGGCGGATATCCGTGCGCCTCTACCCTTGACTGTGACCCAGCCTAGGCCGGAAAAGACAACATCGGAACTCAGCGCGTCCGTTCGAAAATCGTAACGTTTCAGTACCGGCAGCTGAACCGGATGACTTGGCGGCGTCAACAATCTGCCATACTGCCGCTCATAAAAGCTAGCCGCATTCTCCATTTTGGTCCGATGAATCACGAGACCGCCGGCCGTATAAACAATCAGCGAGCGTCGACCTGGTCCGGCATAATCAATCCGCCCAAGGCCACCGAGGAACAACGTCTGCCGCTCATTGAGTTGGTATACTTTCGGTTTGATCTCTTTCGTTGGCATAATCTTCTTATAATCCTGCGGGTCTACAAAATGGGCCGCCTGTGCTTGATTCATAATTCCTGGCGTATCATAAAGTGTCGATCCGTCATCTAACGGAATGCCAATGAAATCGAGTGTCGTTCCAGGAAAACGCGAAGTCGTTATCACCGCTTCCTCACCGGCATTTTCAATCAGATGATTGATAAACGTCGACTTGCCAACATTTGTCGCGCCAACAACATAGACATCCCGTCCCTCGCGGTAATACTCAATATTTTGACGGACGTCATCAATACCGTGATTCTTCTCAGCACTCATCAACAGTACGTCAACCGGCCGTAGACCGAAATCACTTGCCGAGCGGCGAATCCATGATTTCAATTTATTCGGGTTAGTCGATTTCGGCAGTAAGTCTTCCTTATTACCGACGAGCAGCACTGGATTATCCCCGACAAAACGTTGCAACCCGCTGATCCAGCTCCCCGTTAAATCAAAAATATCAACAAGATAGACGACGAGCGCATCGGCGTTTGCAATCTGTGACAGCAACTTCAGAAAATCATCGGCTGTCATCGATACATCCTGCACTTCATTATAATGCTTGAGCCGGAAGCAGCGGCGGCAAAGCACCGGCTCATGATTAAGCGCTGCACGTGGTACAAAACCTGCCGCCGTTTCATCATCCGTCTGTATTTGAATACCGCATCCCGAACAATAGATTGGTTCCTCAGTCATTATCTGTCCTCCCATTTGAGCAATCCACGCCTTCTCAGTTGCATCAGAATGAAACGCTCAATCAGGCGGTTGATTTTTGTTCCCCAGCCATCATTTGCAGCAACCGGAACAACGAGTATGGAATGCGCACCGATTCGGTTGGCTCCCCAGATGTCGGTCATTATCTGATCGCCGACCACAACGAGCTCGTCCGGTTGCAAATTCATCCGTCGCATGGCCCGTTTAAATCCAAGCGTTAATGGTTTTTTCGCTCGAAATACATAAGGAATCTGAGAATTCCCGGCAAATATCCGTACTCTTTTTTCACTGTTGTTCGTCAGAATCATCGTAGAGATACCTGCCTGTTTCAGTGAAGCAAACCACTTTTCAAGTTCTGGCGTGATTGATGGTTCGTTCCAGGCAACCAATGTATTGTCCAAATCGGTGATTAACCCGCGAATGCCCTTTTCTTTGAGCAGTTCCGGTTGAATCTCCAGAATTGAGTTTACATGCTCTTCAGGCAGAAATTTTTTAAACAATCGTTTCAGCACCCTTTCTTCATTTATCATTTTGCCACATGTTTCCGATTTTACCAACCCCTAGCGCAATGAATTCAGAAATGGTTATACAAAAAAAGAGGAGAAAAACAAGTTTGCGTGTCGAATTTACAATTTATAACAAATAGCGAGCCAAATGAGTCTTGATTATCGAGAAAATGCACAAAACATTTCGACAAAAGCTGACAGTAACAATCATGTGGATAAATTTATCCACATGATTTTCTCGCGTCATTCAGCTTTTCAAACATTTATAAACAAAGAAAGAACAGTTTATCCACTTTAATCTGTGGATAATTCCAAGATTGTCCCTTATTCAAGATCATGATAGAGTGGTATCAGAAATTGAATTGAGCAAAAGGAGGAATCCGGCAACGGAATAAAATGGAAAACATTCCTGACGATTTGCTAATTGAATCCTATATTAAAGCAAGGAAATATAATCTTGGTGAAGATTTTATTAACCTGATTGAAAACGAAATGAAACGACGAAACCTAACAGCCATCAGCGCGGGGTAATCAATTTTTTATCGTCCTGCCTTTCCTATGCATGATGTTGCACTGTTTCTGCCTCTGAAATACCCATCACGTCTTGTAGATTGTTCCCGCCCACTCGTTTATCTTTTGAAACTGCCGTCCATCTCTTGAACAAAACATCAGCTTAATTGTTTTATTATCTCGTATCAATTTTTCTCGCTGCCCATAAACAACGGTTTCATCTTTCTGGTCCATGGGACAGGCACAGGACAGGACAAATGCCCATAAACTAAAGACAGCTAATGATCCTTGCAGAGGAGTGATCCATCATGCTGTCAATTATCGGCGGATTGTCTTATTTGTTCAAACAAGTCTTGCTCCTTGTCTCCTATGTTAAAAACAATGCTTTTCCACAGCCACTGTCGGAGGATGAGGAACGCGATTGTCTGGAGCGAATGGCAAACGGCGATCAAGAAGCCCGGGATAAGCTGATCGAACACAATCTTCGACTCGTCGCCCATATTGTCAAGAAGTTCGAGAATACGAAAGAAGACTCTGATGACCTGATTTCCATCGGTACGATAGGCCTGATAAAGGCGATTGAGAACTACTCAACCGGCCGTGGGACAAAGCTAGCGACATTCGCCGCCAGATGTATTGAAAACGAGATTCTGATGCATTTTAGAAGTCTAAAGAAAACGCGTAAAGATGTTTCGCTAAACGATCCGATCGGTCAAGATAAAGAAGGCAACGCCATTGCTCTGATTGACATCCTTAAGTCTAAAAATAGAGATATTGGCGATGAAATCTCGCTGACCGAGGATATTAACAAAATTCGTGACGCACTGGACGTATTGGATCATAGGGAAACAGAAGTGATCATTGATCGCTTTGGATTGAACGATCAGGAGGAACTGACGCAGCGGGAGATTGCAAAAAAATTGGCGATATCACGCAGCTATGTATCAAGAATTGAAAAACGTGCGTTGATGAAAATATATAACGAATTGCGCCGGAAATCGGGGTTATAATCCGATTTCCGCTTTATCTTTCAGCACTTGCCTGATACTTGATCGCTACTCTTTTTTCCTATTGGCCGCGGATGGTGTACACTAAGGGTAGATAGAAATAGGACAAGCCACCGATTGGGAAAAGGGAGTGCATTTGATGGAAAGATCTGTTCAATTAAAGAACGTTCATCTACTGGTTGAAGGACGTGTTCAAGCAGTCGGCTTCCGTTATTTCACTTGGCAAACAGCAAAAAAGTTGCGGATCTGCGGATGGGTTCGCAACCGTGCGGACGGAGCTGTTGAAATCAAAGCGGAGGGATCAACAACAGACGTGGATGCGTTCATTGCTGCCGTGAAAAAAGGCAGTCCTTTCTCACGTGTTCAACATGTATCCATCTATGTTGCAGACTATCCGGAGCATTTTTCAAGCTTTGAGATTGTGGATTCGCTAGGATAAAAAAGGAAGGAAATTTTTTTAGAAAACGGAGGAATTCGCATGTACGATGTAGCGATTATCGGCGGTGGGCCAGCTGGTCAGAGCGCCGCCATTTTTACGAGCAAAGCAGGTTTGAAAACGCTGCTGGTTGATAACGAAAAAGGTCTAACCCAACGTGCACTCTTGAAAAATCATTACGGATTATTTGAAGCAACTGGAGCAGAACTTGTTGCGGCCGGCCGCAAACAAGCGGAACGTTTCGGAACGGTGTTTCAGCAGGCACAAATTACAGATATCGCAAAAACAGAAGACGGATTTACGATCCATACAGAAGCGGGCGTGTCTTTCGCGGCTAAGCAAGTGATCCTCGCTACCGGCGCAAATGCGGCACTTGCAAAAACCATTGGTCTGAAAACAAAGGACGGAAAAGAAAAGTACGTTAAAACAGTGATTGAAGCTGACGCTGCTGGCCATACAGCCGTTCCTGGCATTTGGGCGGCAGGCGTCGCTGCAGGAGTCAGCGTCCACACGATCGTGACGAGCGGTGATGGCGCGAAAACCGCGATCAACTTGATTAGCGAACTAAAAGGCGAGCGTTATACCGATCACGATAAAGCATAATCCTAATAAAAGAAAAAGAAGAGGCTCCCGTTTCATACGGAAGCCTCTTCGTTATTATCGGGTACAATCCATTTTCGTTCGACAAGAATGCCTTGTTTTTCTTTTCTTTCAATCCGCTTGCTGATCTGATTGCTAACTAAGGATGGTTAATCGATAGCGCACAAACGAAACATTGGATGAGGTCTTCTCATGGAAAGCGTCAATCCAATTCTTTTAATCTCGAAATCCGCCAGTAAAAAAAGATGGCTAATAACGTGAAACCGAAGCTGGATCCGCTTAACACAGCAACTTTTTCAGGAAAAGCAGCAAACTTAGGTAGCAATGAGCCAACGTAGAGAAAAGCACTAAGATAGAGACAAAAAAGTCCTGTTCTCCGGCAATCTATGATCGTAGCAGCAATTTTCCTTTGTTGTTCAGTCAAAGCTGATCCCCTCCATTCGATAAAATCTACTTTACCATGATTCTTTTGAAATTTGTAAGGTAGTTTATGGGAATCTCAATCGATTCGTTTGGACCTAGAATTTCAGAATCGATCGATAGGCACCGATTTGTTAAAGAATTAGGCTTTGCTAAAATCTGCTGTGTTTTTCAAACATTTATTGTCCTGTGTTCGCTTGCCGCGGGCGCACTGCATGTCTCGCTCTTCTACAATATTTTTCACGCAAAATCATTTGATCCCTTAACTGAAAAAAAGACGGCTTCTCGATTAAAGAGGCCGTCCGTTGAATTTTATTAAAAATCTTTTTAGCGCTATAGTGCTGCTTAGTCTTCCAGAGCCTGTCGCAAATCTTCGATTAAATCGTCTCCATCTTCAATGCCAATGGAGAGACGAATCAAGCCGTCTGTGATGCCAAGGGCTTCACGACGCTCCTTTGGAATCGATGCGTGTGTCATTTGTGCTGGAATTGAAATTAAACTCTCCACAGCACCAAGACTTTCGGCAAGTGTAAAATAGCGTGCCTTTTGCAAAACCTTATCCGCAGCTTCGCGACTACCCGCGTCAAAGCTAATCATTCCGCCAAAGCCTTCCGTCTGACGCTTGGCCAGTTCATGTCCTGGATGACTGCTCAATCCAGGATAATAAACGGTATCGACCTTTGGATGGTTGCTCAGAAAATCAGCAATCCGACGGGCATTTTTCTCAATCTGCTCCATACGTAGGGCGAGCGTCCGCACACCGCGAATCAGCAACCAAGCATCCTGCGGCCCAGGGACAGCGCCGACTGAATTCTGAATAAAACCGACTTGCTCTGCCAAATCTTCTGTGGCAACCGCAACCAAACCACCGACCACATCACTGTGACCACCAATATATTTTGTCGCACTATGCAGTACGATATCTGCGCCAAGCTGTAACGGATGCTGCCAGTACGGCGTCGCAAATGTATTATCAACAATAAGAAGTAGACCCTTGCGATGAGCAAGAGTTGCAGTCTTGCGAATGTCGGTAATTTTCAATAACGGGTTTGTTGGCGTCTCAAGATAAATGGCTTTCGTCTGTTCTGTAATCGCTGCTTCTATCGCTTGTTGGTCGCTTGTATCAACAAAAGTTGCCGACAAACCAAGTCGTTTGAATACTTTATCGATAACCCGGAATGTGCCGCCATATACATCGTCGGTGACAATGACGTGATCGCCGCTATTCAGCAACATTAACACAGAGGAAATTGCCGCCATCCCGGAACCAAAGGCGAAACCGGCTTTGCCATATTCCAACTCTTTTATCAATTCTTCGAGCGCGTGACGCGTCGGATTCGCTGTCCGCGAGTAATCATAACCTTTGGTCTTTCCGACCGCTTCCTGTTTATAGGTGCTCGTTTGGTAAATCGGCACTGTGACGCTTCCAGTCAGTGGATCGCCCGTGATGCCAGCATGAATCATTTTCGTTTTTGGTTTCATCGTGTGTGAGTCTCCTTCATTGTTTCTTCTTCAGTTTCATAGATACCTTGACTAAGATAACGTTCGCTGGAATCAGGGAATAGAACGACGATATTCGTGCCTGGCGCTGCAGACTGCGCCTCAAGCAAGGCAGCATGTAAGGCGGCGCCGGATGAACTGCCAATCAACAGTCCCTCCCCCTTCGCCGCTTCTCTCAACCGGCGAAAGGCATCTCGATCGCTAACAGTATAAATTTTATCAAAATACTTGGTTTTAACAAAAGAAGGGATGAAATCCATACCAATCCCTTCCGTTCGATGCGGTGCAGGAGCGCCGCCGTTTAAGATTGAGCCCTCAGGTTCAACGACAACGGTACGGATCAGTGGATTCATTTTTTTCAAATAATCTGCTGTTCCTGTAAACGTTCCGCCGGATCCCGCACCGGCGACAAACACATCAACGTGACCGTTCAAATCGTTCCAAATTTCCGGACCAAGCGTCTCAAAATAGGCGGCAGGATTCAGCTTATTAGCAAATTGGTTCGGCACATAACTGCCGGGAATTTGCGCGGCAAGCTGTTTCGCCTTCGCAACAGCTCCTGCCATCCCAAGATCGGACGGTGTCTGTACAACCTTAGCACCGAGCGCGCGCATTAATTGCTGTTTTTCCACACTGAATTTATCCGGAACACAGAAAATGACGTGAATGCCTTTGCCGATCGCAGCGAGCGCAATGCCGATGCCTGTATTTCCGGCAGTAGGCTCGATGATTGTGCCACCTTTTGTTAATTTCCCACTTGCCAAAGCGGCCGATACAAACTTTTCGCCAAGCCGATCCTTGACACTGCCGCCTGGGTTCAAAAACTCGCATTTAGCAAGCAGCTTGACCCCCGCGGGAAGCGGAAAAGCTTGCAACGCAACGAGCGGCGTCCCGCCTACTAATTCATGAACACTCTGATATAAGGTCATGAAAATTCCCTCCAATATAAAATGGTTAATACTAACACTGCCGAAACAGCTGTACCGGTCAGCAGCAACAGACTGCGCCCGGAGATATGCGGCGATTGATCCGCACATCATTTTTCTTTAAACCATCATACGTTGAAGTTGTAAAAGGTTGTGCCGTTATCGCTGCTTCCATGATTATCGTCATTGCTCCTTTATTGTTTTGACCAGAGCGATGACAAACTGTGCAGAATGCACCGCTGCCTGCTCCAAAAATTTTTCAAATGAAATCTCCGATGCCTTCCCAGCAATATCCGAAAGCGAGCGGACAATCAAGAATGGGATATTAAATCGGTAACATGTTTGGGCAATCGCTGCAGCTTCCATCTCTACCGTAACCATATCCGGAAAGAGTGCGCTTAAAGCTTCAATCCGTTTTCGATCAGACATGAATGAATCGCCGGTCCCAATCGCTCCTTGAATAATTCGGTGGCCTTCAGACAGATCCGTAGCAATTGCTGCTGCCATTGCTGCCAGCTTCGGATCCGGTTGATAGAAAGCCGGCATTCCTGGAACCTGTCCCGGCACATAGTTAAAGGCGGTAGCATCGACATCATGGTGAAAAACCTTGTTTGAAATCACCACATCGCCAATCGCTAAGGACTGATCCGTTCCACCGGACGACCCGGTATTGATCACTAAATCGGGTTGAAAGCGGTCGATCAAAAGTGCCGTGCCAATCGCGGCATTGACTTTTCCAATACCTGATTGCAAAAGGACGACGTCCATTCCTTCAAGCTTGCCGCTATAAAAGTGACAGCCGGCTACTTCGGTTTCTGTTCTGTCTTCCAAACGCTCTTTTAGAATGGCAATTTCTTCTTCCATTGCCCCAATTAATCCGAGTCTCATGAATGCATCCTCCGTAATCTCTTGTGCTTATTTAGATCGTCGGCGCACAAATCTTACACTTCTTTTTCCGCAATGATCAACCAGACGAATTGATTGAGCTGTTTAAAATAAGGAATAAAGCCATGTGTACGAAAAATCCGATATAAGTCGCCGCGCAGCGGATAATACTCTGTCTGTAAATCTTTGAGTAGCGCCAGATAACCCTTCGTTCGCGCCCAATTAAAAATCCGCTGCTTCTCTAAAGAGTTGTCATACAAAGTGTCCGCAAAAACTATTCTACCATTATCGGTCAGCAAACGGTGATAAAGTCCAAGTGCTCTTCCCTTTTCTTCATCTGTCAGATGATGGAAGGCAAAACTGCTGACGATCGTATCAATCGGTTGTTTTGGGGGTGGAAAATTGAGAAAATCACCATCGACAACGTCGATTGTGGAAATCTTTTCCTTTGCCTTTTCACGCATTTTGGCGGAAGGTTCAACGCCGTAAACCGTCAAACCGTGATCGAGCAATTTAGTCGTCAAGTTTCCCGTTCCAGTACCGAATTCGAGTACTTTACCGCGCGCTTTCTCGGCGACCGCTTCCAGTATATCCGAGTAATTGGCGAAAACTTCACGGTACTCGGGACTTTGACCTGACACAGACTGATCATAGTAGTCAGCCCATTTATCGAAAGCACTGATAAATTCGCGTCCCATGATTACCACTCCAATTTTATTAAGTGAAAACAGTAATTCATATTATTATGGTATGAATAATTGGTTATGTGGTACCAAGTTACCACATATCGTCAATATTTTCAACGATAAATACTTTCTATCAGAAATTGTGGCTTTTTTATTGATGCGGATCAGAAAATCAGGTTTTGTCTGTCTATTATTTGCATAAATTACGCTCCGGTCGCTCGCTTGCCGCGGCGCATGAGTTAACATATTTGCTTGCGACTCTCTTCAACCAGAGATCGATGATAGCTTAAAATAGTGTATGAAAAAAGCTGACCCCGTGGGATCAGCTTTTTACGCACTTCGTTTATGGTTTTTGGACACTGTCTGCCTGCCATTTCCCATTTTTATAAGTCAAATGAACGACATAAATGGCATTTGGCGTAGATTTCGGTGATACACGGGCGAGCGACATATTTGGCGAACCGCCATTACCCAACCAGCGGATCGTCATTTGATCGCTGCTGATCCCGGTCGCATCTGAAATTGCCTTAACCTGAGCATTCCAATCTGCTGACCCTTGATCATAGGAAGCTTGATGGTTTTGATCAGCAACGCTGCTACTTGAATCCACCGAACTGCTGCTTTCATTATTGGAGACTTCTCCGGATTGCGATTGGGAAGACTTCGCTTTTTTTGATCGATGAGTGGCTGTACTCTGACTCTGCTGTTTACTCGAAACACTGCTGGAAGCACTGGAATTAGACGATGTCGCATGGAATACGGTGATTAAAATGAAACAGCCGATAACAAGAATTAACAGTGAAACAATTCCGATTGTCCAATTCAGCATCCGATCCGTTCTGCTTTTACGTTTTTCAAAACGGGATGATCCATACCCTCTATGGTTTCTCATTAAGACTGGTCCTCCTCATTGACAGAACTTAAACTTTAGCATGACCGCGCCAATCGGTTGGTCACTTGAACAGTATGGCATACTTTGTAAATTCTGCCAAAGGCTGAAGAAAAACACATATTAAATAATTCGTTTATCAGCACTTTTAATGGCTGTCCTAAACGAGCATCAAATTCGATACTCTCTAAGCGTATGACTCAATTTATGAGTCATGCAAATTTCAATTCACCTTTTACAGGATCAAATTATTAATGAAGCAAAATCAGCTCACGCATAGATGGTTTCAGTACTATTTCGTATGCCAAAAAGGCGCAAACCATCCGATCTTGAAAAGATGCGAATATTTGCGCCTGGCAACTCTTCTTTAAGAAGAGCAGCTATTATTCAACTTTCAGGATTTTCACACGAATATCGCCGCCAGGCGTGCTGACACTGACTTCCTCGCCTACTGACAAACCAATCAGTCCTTTAGCCATTGGTGAATCGTTAGAGATTTTACCTGCGAACGGATCAGATTCAGCGCTACCGACAATCTGATACGTCTCTTCTTCTCCGTCAGGCAACTCTTTAAAGGTCACGGATTTACCGATTTTGACCACATCGGTTGTTTCGTCGTCCTCAATAATGACCGAATTGCGAATCATCTGTTCAAGTTGAAGAATTCGTGCTTCGACAAAAGCTTGTTCATCTTTTGCCGCATCATATTCCGAGTTTTCGGAAAGATCGCCAAAACCGCGAGCGATTTTGATACGCTCGACAACCTCTTTACGTTTTTCTGTCTTTAAATATTCCAATTCTTGTTCCAGTTTCTCTTTTCCCTCAGCCGTCATATAGTGAAGCTTTTCTGACATGTGCCGTCACACTCCTGTTATGAATTTCTTTCTCGTTTATTCATTTAGATGCTTTCAATATTCGCCTACCGATGGCGATCTGAAAAATAAACCCATTGATTGAAAAATAACCATTTAATGAACTTGTTTTTATTAGCCCGTCTAAAAAACTTAATTTAGAGCGCGTTCATTCTCCTTAAGAATCGTTTGGATCTTAGTGACCATCAGATCAATCGCAACCGTATTTTTGCCACCTTCCGGAATAATAATGTCCGCGTAACGCTTGGTCGGCTCAACAAAACGGAGGTGCATCGGTCGAACGGCAGTTAAGTACTGATTAATCACTGATTCAACGCTTCTGCCGCGTTCATGTGTATCGCGCAGCAAACGACGGATGATTCGCAAATCTGAATCGGTATCAACAAAAACCTTTATATCCATCAGATTTCTTAATCGCTCGTCTTCGAGAATCAGAATGCCTTCAAGAATGACGACATCCTTTGGTTCGACGGGTACAATTTTATCAGATCTTGTATGTACTGTATAGTCATACACTGGTTTTTTTATCGGACGGAATTGAAGTAATTCCTTAATCTGCGCGATCAGAAGATCGGTGTCAAAGGCGAGCGGATGATCATAGTTGGTCAGGAGCCTTTCTTCAAAAGGCTTATCATCCTGCACTTTATAATAAGCATCCTGCTGAATCACAGCAATCGATTGATTAGGAAAACTACGGTAGATTTCGCTTGTAACCGTCGTTTTGCCCGATCCTGATCCGCCCGCAACACCGATCACAATCGGTTTTTTTCTTGACATGGTTAACTATTCTCCTCTCCGACAGACTTTTTTGTACTGATCGCAAGGCCATCGCCAACTGTAAGAAATACGGTATCAAAGTCCGGCTGCTCCGTCAGAAAATGATTATAGGCATCCACCTTATGAACCAGACGATTGAGTTGCTTTTTCTTGACAGCATCGATGTCATAAACAAGGCCGTGAAAGAACACATTATCGGTCAGAATAATTCCACCGGGTTTCAGCAATCCGCTGTAGTTCTTGAAGAGCTTCTCATATTGCGCCTTGGCGGCGTCAATCACGATTAAATCGTAGGGTGCACCCTGCTGAACGGCTGCTGGCGTCTCAGTTGCATCGCCTTCAACAATCTGGATCGATGAAAGAAAACCAATTTTCTCAATATTTTCCTTTGCTTCGGCAATCATCTGCGGATCGCGTTCAACTGTCGTGATCTGTGCAGCTTTACCTGCGGCAAGACGCATGCGAATGGCAGAATAACCGATCGCTGTTCCGAGTTCAAGAATCCGTTTTGCACCAATCCACCGGATCAACTGCTGCAAGAAAGCCATCGCGGAAGGCTGCATAATCGGTATATAGATTGCCTTAGCCTTCGCTTCCATTTTTTTCAGCAAATCATTCTCAGCAGGCGAAAAAGCAGCCGCGTACGCTGACAACTTTTCAAAATCAATCAATCAGAGTCGTCCTTTCCAGACAAAAAATTATTGATTTGACCATTCATTCTGATACTTCTGCACGATCTTTTGATGCTCGGCGTAAGTGGCCGAATAATAGATCTTGCCGTTTGGCCGGGCATAGAAGAAAAGTGCCTGAGAATGAATCGGGTTCAGGACCGCCTGAATCGCGTCAACAGCCGGACTGCCAATCGGCCCAACCGGGAGTCCATCATGCGTGTATGTGTTGTAAGGATTGCTCTTTTTATAGTCCTTCCGAAAATCGTGGTGCGAATACGCTTCAACTTGCTTCTGTTCGCCATAAGCGACAGAAGGATCGGTCTGCAGACGCATTTTTTTCTTCAACCGGTTATATAGGACGCCGGCTATCTTGCGTCTATCCTGAGTGCCGGGCGCCTCCTGCTCAACCATCGAGGCCATAGTCAGTATCCGGTGCACCGAGCCCAGCGAATTTCCAGCAATCTTACTGGAAAAAACGTGCAATGTTTTACCCGTCTGTTCGAGCATTGGATCAATCACTTGCTGAAGCGTCAGATGACCTTTTCCTTTTGTATAAGAATACGTACCTGGCGCTAGATAGCCTTCAAGCGGATAGCGAACGCCTTTGTTCAGAATCACTTTTGTTAAGAATGGGTATTTGTTCATAAAATGTTTTTGAACGTAATTCCGATCCGCCATCTGCTGCAGAACCTGCTGTTTGCTGCTGCCCGTGACTTCGGCAATTTTTGGCGCTATTTCGGCAACCCACATGCCCTGACGGACGTCGATAACAAGCGTAATGCTGCGATGTGCGCCTGTCTTCAGATCATTAATGATCTTCCCAACAGACAGCGAACGGTCAAAGGTATACGTGCCGGAACGGTATGTATTCACATGATTCCAGCGGGCATAAAATTCAAACGCCCATGCACTACGAATCAGCTGCTTTTCCTCTAGTAGATGGGCAATATCACTAATCGTGGATCCATTCTTTATTTCTACCGTAACCGGTTGATGACTGCTTGGTTTCACTGGATCCAGTTCATGTCCATAAAATTTTGCAAAGCTCCAAGCGCTGATCGCCGCAAGGATGATCAGTGCCGCTGCAATCAACGCAGCTAGACGCCAACGAAATTTTTTCATTTTCAAACGAGACGCTCCCTTCGCAGAGTACCTCAACAATTATACACTATGTTTTTCTTTTGTCTGATTTTTTTCGACATTTTTCCATCACGCATCGAAAAGCGTATAAAAGAAAGAGCCCTGATGGCTCGGGCTCCTTCAGTTTATTCCTCTTCCTCGTCGCTGAATGTGTTGATCATTTCTTCAACCATTTCCCATTCCTCATCTGTATCAATTGGAAAGAGTTTGAAATCTTCGTCGCTTTCGCCTTCTTCATAGCGGAAGGCAAAAACTTCGTCTTCATCGTCTTCTAAATCCGTATCTTCATTCTCTTCGACGGGTTGGCAGACAACATAGGATTTGCCTGTCTCCGGAACATCGAAATAGAACAAAACGTCAAATAAATTTTCCTCGCCATCCATCGGAATAACGATTCGTTCCTGCTCTTCATCACTCGGCAGGATAATTGGGTAATGCTTGTGATCGCTCATCTCTTTTTTGCTCCAATCTATTTTTATCAAGATAGCTTTGCAGGATTAATACTGCAGCTTCCTTATCAATAACCTGTTTTCTTTTCTTGCGACTGACATCTGCCGCAATCAGGATTCGCTCAGCTGCTGCTGTTGTCAGCCGTTCATCCCATAATTCCACTGTCTTGCCGGTTTTTCGGCGCAGACTCTTGGCAAATCCGCGCGATGCAGCCGCACGGGCAGATTCGCTGCCAATCAAGTCTCTCGGCAGGCCGACAACCATTTTATCGACTTCATACGCATCGATCAATTCTAGAAGGCGATTGAACAGCAAGTCTTTACGATGCTCAGCGTAGCGAATTGTCTCAATGCCTTGAGCAGTCAGGCCAAGCGGATCACTGATCGCGACGCCAACTGTGACTGATCCGAAGTCCAGACCCATCGTTCTCATTCTTTATCCCACTTTTTCTTCAGGTAGTAAGTCACCAATTCCTCAATAATTTCATCCCGCTCAATGCGACGAATCAATTTACGGGCCTCTTGATATCGAGGGATGTATGCTGGATCTCCCGAAATGAGATAGCCGACGATTTGATTAATCGGGTTATAACCCTTCTCTTCTAATGCGTCGAAAACTTGAAACAAAACCTCGCGGACGTTATGCCGGTCCGGATCGCCGAAGTTGAACTTCATCGTTTTATCCATGTTCGCCATCATCCCCCAATATGCCCAGTATCTGTTCGATCAAAACGAATTTTCGTCAAAAAGTAGCGGTGTCTTATTCAATAGCACTTAACCGACTGCGACTTTTTCAATCAACCCAGCGACACTATCAAGCGCGGCCCCGACTTTCTCTGGGTGGCGACCGCCAGCCTGAGCCATATCTGGACGGCCACCGCCACCACCGCCACAGACAGCAGCTACTTCTTTAACAATCTTGCCCGCATGGAAGCCTTTTTTCATCAAATCGGGCGTAACTCCGGAAACGAGTTGCACTTTTTCGCCATCAACTGAAGCCAAAACAACAATCAGCGATTTAAAACGGTTTTTCAAACCATCGGCCATATTACGCAGCTGGTTCATATCCATTGTATCAACTTTTGCAGCAAGATAGGCGACATCACCGATTTTTTTCACCGCTTGCTCCAACTCGCCGCTCTTGGCACGGCTTAATTTCACCATTAATGCCTCGTTTTCCTTCTCAAGACTGCGGATTTGCTGCTGCAGCGATTCAACCCGTTCAGGCACTTGATCAGGCGTCACTTTCAACTCGTGGCCAAGGTCCTTCAATTGCAGCTTGTCCTGAAGTAGTTTCTGATAAGCACTTTTGCCGGTCAGCGCTTCAATTCGCCGCGTGCCAGCGCCAATACCACTCTCGGAGACGATGGTAAACACGCCGATTTCCGCTGTATTGCGGACATGGCAACCACCGCACAATTCAAGGCTATATGTGCCGCTCTTCACAAGACGGACAATCTTTCCATATTTTTCACCGAAAAGCGCCATCGCGCCAAGTGCCTTCGCTTCGTCAAGCGGCATTTCTGTCGTCGACACCGGCAATTGTTCCCAGATTTTTTCATTAACAATCTGTTCCACACGTTCAAGTTCCTCTTCAGTAACCTGTCCATAATGGGAAAAGTCAAAGCGCAGCCGATCAGGCGAGACATACGACCCGGCCTGATTGACATGCTTGCCAAGTGTATCTTTCAAAGCCTGATGCAAAAGGTGCGTTGCCGTGTGATTTTTTTGTGCCGAAAGCCTTGCCGGCTGATCGATGGCTGCGATCAGCTGATCGCCGACGCGAACAGTCCCCTCTTCCACTCGGCAAGTATGGAGATTTTGGCCATTTGGGGCTTTCTGTACATCAAGAACGCGTAACACCGTTCCACCGCTAGTCAATGTCCCCTTATCGGCAACCTGGCCGCCACTTTCCGCATAAAACGGTGTGCGATCAAGGATCAGACGCACTTCAGCGCCTGCTTCAGCGCTATCTGTCGTTTCATCGTCCTGAATTAATGCGATCACCTTTGCGTCTTCGACTGTAAACTGTGCGTAACCGACGAATTGGCTATTCGCCGTAATATTACGCAGGGTGTCGCTCTGCACCTGCATTGATTTCTGGTTACGCCGTGCGGCGCGCGCGCGCGTGCGCTGTTCATCGAGTTCGTGTTCAAATCCTTGTTGATCGATTTCCAACCTTTGAGCTTTGGCAAATTCTTCTGTCAGTTCAACAGGGAAGCCGAATGTGTCGTAAAGTTTGAAAACATCGCTACCGGACAGCGTCTTCTTGCCAGCGGTACGTGCCGCTTCGATTTGTTGCTTCAGAATCGCCATACCTTCATGGATGGTTTCCTGGAAACGCGCTTCTTCGGCGCGAATCACTTTTTCAACAAAATCAACTTTAGCCAACACTTCTGGATAATAGTCCTTCATAATCGTACCGACAATCGGTGCCAACTCATAGAGGAATGGTTTGTTCAACCCTATATCCATCGCATAGCGGACGGCACGGCGAATCAAGCGACGGAGCACATAGCCGCGACCTTCATTCGAAGGCAGCGCGCCATCAGCGATTGCAAAGGTAACCGTGCGCGCATGGTCGGCAATCACTTTAAAGGCGGTATTCATATCGCCTTGTTTATAGGTGGTGCCTGACAAGTCTTCAATCTTATGGATAATCGGCAGGAATAGATCCGTGTCAAAATTTGTTTCCGCATCCTGGATCACACTGACCATGCGTTCCAAGCCCATCCCTGTATCAATGTTCTTCTTCGGCAGCGGCGTATGGGTGCCGTCTGGATTATGGTTGAACTGAGAGAACACCAGATTCCAGATTTCTAGATAGCGCTCATTCTCACCGCCCGGATAAAGTTCAGGGTCATTCGCGTCGTCACCAAAAGCAGGTCCACGATCATAGAAAATTTCCGTATTCGGACCGCTCGGGCCTTCGCCGATATCCCAGAAATTATGTTCCAGTTTAATGATCCGATTATCCGGCAGCCCGATTGTATTATGCCAAAGATCATAGGCTTCATCGTCTTCCGGGTGAATCGTCACAGACAGTTTGTCCGGTTCAAAACCGATCCAATCGGGGCTCGTCAGGAATTCCCAGGCCCAACTGATGGCTTCTTTTTTGAAATAATCGCCAATCGAGAAATTGCCGAGCATTTCAAAAAATGTATGATGGCGTGCCGTATAGCCGACATTTTCAATATCGTTGGTCCGAATCGCCTTCTGCGCGTTGCAAATTCGCGGATTTGGCGACACAACGCGGCCGTCAAAATACTTTTTCAGAGTCGCGACACCACTATTAATCCAAAGTAACGATGGATCATCGACTGGAATCAATGACGCACTCGGCTCAATCGAATGCCCTTTTCCTTTGAAAAAATCCAAAAACATTTGCCTGACCTCAGATGAACTGAGCTGTTTCATCATTCAAACCCCCACTCATTTTGCAAAACACTCTTATTATATCTTTTCATTGCTGATTAGAAAACTGAGTTTCACCAAGCGCGTAAACAGAAGAAACCTTTGTGAACCCTTGTCCGCTACTCCTTGAATTTTAACATTCTTAAAGAAACAGAAAAAGTTGACTTAGCCAAGTTCCCCGAACGACGGCGAAGCCTTAGTTTTCCTTAAACTTCATTTCTTTGTTATCTTTATACTTTCTTAACGTACAAAAAAGCTTTCATCCTATACCATGTAAGGACGAAAGCATCCCGCCTGAGCACTGCATTTCATGCCGTGAAAATGAAGAGACATTTTCAGTAACCGAACCTTTGATCCGCCGAGAACGCATGATTTAGAAGGGATCAGCTGCCTTATACCTGCAACCCAACTCGTTTATCTGTTATTCTTTTTGTCTCGGTTTCATTATTCTGCCGTTATTATAGTTGAGTTGTCCCTTATTTGTCAATTCTTGGCGGCGTCCTGGCAAGTGATGAAAACACGTGCGGATGACAATGAAACAAGGAATCGCGAGCAGCATGCCAATAATGCCAGCCAATTCACCGCCGATACCAAGCGAGAGCATGATATAAAGCGGATGAATATCCACACTTTTCCCGACAACAAGCGGTTCGACGACATTGCTCTCAAGAAATTGAATGATAATAATTAGCAACAAGACGCCAAGCACGGCATAGAAAGATTGTGTGGTCGCAATCAGAACAGCCGGCGCCGCGCCGATAATCGGTCCGAAATAGGGAATCAAGTCGGTTGCGCCGATAAAAAAGCCGAAAACGATCGGATACGGGATTTTCAGCAACCATAAACCGATTGCGCCCATGATTGCTAGAATACCACAAACGGTCAATTGTCCGCGGATGTAATTGCCAATCGAAACATCCATTTCTTTGCATAATCGCGCGGTCTGATCGCGCCATCGGCTAGGAATGAGATGAAGGATGCCGCGCAGAATACTGTCTGAATCTTTCAGAAAATAAAAAGCGAGAAACGGAATAATAAATAGGGTGAACAGCGAATGAATCAAGCCCGCGCACCAATCCATAATTCGTTCTGAAAGCATGACCATGCTGTGTCTGAGGCGAACCAGTGCCTTGTTCACTTGGTCATGAGCCGCTTCAGGGGTCGAGCCATAAACGTTATCGAGTGATTTCTGATAGATCTTTTCATATTTGGCAAAATGGTTGTCAAGCCCTCTAAGCTCATGAATCAACACCGGCAGGCCCTTATAGAGCAACAAAGCGATTGTGCCAAAAAAGACGAAGTAGATCAAAAGAATGGCAAGCGTCCGCTTCATCCCGAGGCGCTGCAGCCGAGCTACAATTGGATGCAGCAAATAGGCAATGATCGCAGCCGCAACAAAAGGAAACAAAACGCGGATCACAAATCCGGAAATGACGCCGATCATCGGCAACAACCGATAAAAAAGATAGCCATTCAGAAAGAGAAGCAGGATAATGCTCAGAATTTTAATCCATTGTATCGCAGGCCATTTACGCATCGGCAACCCCTCCACGATTAGTCTGCCCACGGCTGAAACATTCATTAGAACTTGGAAAAGTTGATCGCTTCGTTAGACAAAAGTCGATCAACAAACTGCTGTTTCGTTGGAGGAAGCATCAGAAACCGTTTGCTTTCGCCTCTCGCTGCGTATCGTCGAATAGATCATCGAGTGAAGTCAATGTTCCGTCTTCCTCTACCTGGCTCAATAATAATTTATCATTCTCAAGTGTCAGTTCAATACAACAATTCCAACAATAAAACTGGTTGGTGCTAATTTTACCAATATTTTTGCTTGCACAATTCGGGCAATGCATGACTTACACCTCATCTTCTGTTCAAGTATTAATTGCATCATTGCCCGATTCATCATCGATTTATACCTGTCAATTTGTTTATTAGATCCGATGCTCGCTCCATTTCAGAAAAACTTGGCATAGCAAATCCTTTTTCAACAATTGGGCTTCGGTTGCTCGCTTGACGCGGGCGCACCTTTTCATGCATCCGTCTGACTGCCTTCAGACAGGCAGTCTATGGTAAACTTAAAGAAAGCATAAAGTCAGTCATTGATGACCCTGTTCTGTTGACTTTTCGTGTGTGGCAAACAATATAATCCGCACCTTGGAGGAGGCAACGAATGATAAAATCCTTTGTGGCTTTGCTGCTACTTTATTGTTTTGTGAATCTTTTGGCGCTCGTTATTTATTATCCGGCCACGATACTTGCTGCGTTCTCAACGGATAGTGTTGGTATCACCGCCATCACCTATGTTTTGGCCTATTCTCCGCTGCTTCTGGTCAATGCTCTTGTCTTTCTCATTAGCCTGCGGATCAGGAGAATAAAACTTCGCCGATTGGTTAAACTACTCTTCTTCCTCTGCTTTACAATTCTCTTCGTCACAGGCTACACGCTGTATATCTTCTGAAAGAAATGGCAAAGCCTTAGCGTGTCTTATTCTTAATCCCTCTGAAATCTTTTAATTCTAAACTTTGCGTAGCCAAATCCTTTTCAAGCAATCTGCTCCTGCTACTTGCATTGACTTGTCGCGGGCGCACCCGAGCCTCCTCGGAAAGGCTAGAATCTGCGAAGCCCGTCTGTTATGCTGTTCCCGCAGACGTTTCACACATTGCCTTTGGTAAAAAAAACAATATGAAACGAAACATAGTTTTCCATAAAAAAGGTGTCGAAAGTCAGTTGTATCGACCTTAGACACCTTTTCTTCATTCTGTGTAAAGCTTTGTTAATTGATGATGCGCTTCTGTCAACAGCGAACGCGCAGATTGTGGTTCCACCTGAAGCATTTGCAGTGTACGGTCAGCTGCCTGCGACACCTGTTCTTGAAAAGCTTGCTTTAGCCGCGTCGCAGTTTCATCGAATTGCTTCAGATAATCGGCAACACAGTCGGCACGGTTTCGTTCAAGAACTTCAGAGACAAATGGTTCAAGCAAATCCTCCAGCGCTTCCCGCATCAATTGCGCGCCATCTTTTTCAAAAAATTGTTTTGAATTTTTATAAAACTTAAAAACAGTCGTCAGCGTGGAAATGTTCTTTTCCTTTAGATGATTGTGAACCAACGGACTGGCAAATGACGCCTGTTCGATAGACAGGCTGATCCCCAATCCCTCTTTAGCACATATCGTGTTGCACCTTTCATGGATTTCCAAATGCAGCTTACCCATTAATGCTTCAATACGCAGAAAAGTTGCCCGGCATTCCTGATCCAAATCAAAGGAAAGAAAATCCAACCATTCTTTCAAGCTTTGATACAAGATCTCCTTAGTTGAACGATCCTTTTCAAAAAAATTCGCTGGATTGAAAAACTGTGAGAATTCATCGTGCGCCCGCTGCATCAGCCGCTTCTTGATATAGAAAAACAATTCGTCACTCTGCTGACTGATGTCCTGCATCCGCTTAGTGAGCGGCAGCGCACTAATTGCTTCACTGATCGTGTTTCTTTGTTGAATCAATAATTCCATTCGTTGCTTTTTGGCCGCGCCATTTAGCTGCAGATCATCAAGCAATCGGCCAATCTGATCGGTCGTTTGCTGAATCACCGACAACCCAGACACTGCCACTTGACGCAACAGCTTACTTTCGGCAAAATCCTGCCAGTCATCAAGAAACGATTTTAAGCCTGAATCTGCGGTTAGCGTGCCACCGTTTTTCTGTTCCTGCAATGCCCTTTTGCTCGACACCCCGTATAACTTCGGCTGACGAACGCCAAATCGAAGTAATTGATTCTGGACATAACGCATCACGTCCTGCTTTTCCTGCGCGTTTTGCGCAAGATCAATCGCGTTGATGATGAAAAACATCTTATCGATCGAAAACGTCCCCTTGACACGGCCAAGCTGGATCAGAAATTCACGATCGGCCCGTGCAAATGCATGATTAAAATAAGTCAAAAAGAGAATCGCATCTGCGTTTTTAATCCATTGAAAGGCAACTTCCGTATGGCGCGCATGAATTGAACTCGATCCAGGTGTATCGACAAGAACCGCGCCTTGTCTCGTAAACGGACAATCGTAGTACATCGTAACATTGTCTATTAAGCAGGCGACGCGTTCATCTGCAATCCGCTCTTTTGAAGCTGCGATCGATAGCTCATCAAGGGAGCCCCACTCCTTATTAAACACTTTGACGGCACTAGCCAGTGTTTGCAGATAAGTCAGTTGAGGAATACGCGCCGGCTCAGGATGCGCCGCTTTCAGCCTTGGCAAGAGCGTTTGCAATTCGTCCAGCTGAGCAATTTTCTCGTCAAAAAGATAAAGGACCTGATTGATTTCCGCACAGAGATCCTGCTCACGCTTCATCTGCACAACTGCCGTACCATGCGGATGCGAATTCTCGGATCGTTGAATTCGGTTAATAACCGCCGTTGTCGGGTTCGCAGAGACCGGTAGCAGCTCCTCACCAAGCAATGCATTAGCGAATGATGATTTTCCGGCACTAAAAGCACCGAAGAGCGCGATCGTGAATGTTTTCTGCTCAAGTCGCGACACCGTTTGTCTCAAAGTATCCGCCGCATTTTTGAATCCGTCTATCGGCTGAAGAATCGCCCCAGCGCGCCGCAACAATTCCTGCCATGGCACGTCTGAAGTGCGGCTTGTCTCCAATATAGGCACGACAAATTCTGTTGTTTGTGCCTCGGTATCGACGTTCGTTTTTCCCACCCTGTACTTTTGACGGAATGTTTCTATTGTTAAATGCTGTATCCGTGTTTCTTTTTCACGCACCGCCGCTGCAAGCAGGGCTAGATCGGTCGCTGCAACCCTGTTGGGATCAGCAAGTAATTGCTCCATCTGCTGAAGTGCCGTATCAAGAAGCGCTTTCTCATTACGCACCTTTGCCAGCAGCTGATAGCGCTGCTTCTCCTTTGCCAGTTGCTTCCGTAGCTGAATCAGCCGTCCCTGACGTCCCTCGTCGAGCCACGTATTCAGTTCGCGGAGATTGACACGCGCTTTGGCTTTAATTTGCTGTTTCGTCTGTTCAGCGATGCGGTCCGCATAATGCAGCAGAAAAGCGCCATTGTTTTCCACTGTCCCAGAAACCGATTCGCTAATAATTTTTTTCAACTCTTCCAGAGTGACCCCGGAAAAAATGGCAACAGCTTCATGACCGGCAGCGCGATAAAGTCGATCCAAAGCGTCTTTGACCGCCCATTCCATTGTCTGTTCCTGTTTTTGATAAAGTTCTAGGAAATTATTCAGGCGGCGCTCCTGTTCCTTTTCAATTTTCTTACGCCCGGCAAACCAGCCAATTTTGAATTGCGGGTCGAGCGATGCGAGATAAGCCTGTGCTGCTTCGCGTACAACGTAGGGTGTCAAGATTGCCGATTGTACGGTCTGTGCTAGACTTCGCTCAGCCTGTTCCAGCCACACGCGTGCTTGTTCTTCCCACCCAGCAATTTCTGTTTCCAGATGATCGATCGCCCCTTGCGAACCGCTGAGCACGGCTTCTTCAGGAGCCGCATCCAAATGGTTCGCCTGCAAAAGTTGCATGAAACGGTTTTTCAAAAAGGCACGATGCCCGGCAACGAGCGCCGCTAATCCTTGGCTGATACGCGAATCTTGGGTGGCTGAAACGGGGAACTCTGCCATCATTTTCTTTAAATAGGCAAGAAATCCTTTGATCGCATTACCTGGCACTGTTTTATCACGTAGCGATAGACAGAACAATTTTCTCGGCCGCAGCTGCCACTCATTTAAAGCGTTCTCAACTCGCGCTACAAAAGCAGAAATTGAGCCTTCGCGATCGTCATGTTTGTCTATCTGGTTAATCAGCAGATAATACGGTTTGCCGAGCTCCTCCAGCTTCTTTAAAAAATGGAAATTAACCGTGGACAGGACGTGGTTATAATCCGTCACATAAAAAACAGCATCAGCCAGATGCAATGCCTGCTCGGTCGCTTGTTGATGGCGCTCATCCGTCGAATCAACACCGGGCGTGTCAAGTAGGACAACACCAGGCGGCAACGCATTGTTTAGCTGAACATCAATGCTATGAATCGTCTCTGAATCGCGAAGGAGACTTTGCAACTTCTCAATCGGATAGTGCTCCGGTACCGCCACCGTTTCTCCAGCACGGGTTTCCAAAACAATCGCGGGACGGCCCGACTGAATCCGTACGAGATTTCCGCTTGTTGGGATTGGGCTTGATGGCAGAAATTGATCACCGAGAATTTCATTCAGCAGGCTGGATTTTCCCGCGGAAAAATGGCCACAAAAAGCAAGCACAATTTTATTATCGATCACTGATTTTTTATACCATTCTTCAAGCCGGATGGTATTCTCCGTATCATGATGCTGCCTGAATGACTTATGAAGGCCGGCCATTTGGCGTTTCCACTGCGGAATTTTTTCCGTGTTCAGTCTTGCCATTGCAGCGCCCCCCCTGTTAGCGTTTTCATTTCTGATCAAAAAATTTTCTGATTCGCCTTCAGGCATACGCTGATCAGAAAATCTTCTCTGCTTATTGGAAGTTTAGCGAAGTTTGCTGAATTTTTCCAGTCAGACGGTTCACGCTTCCCAGCTGGCTCAAATTTTAGGTATCTGTTGCTGTGATTCTTTATTGTTGCCTGGCGCCAACGTCGGCGCATCATCTAGAGACAGTCGTTCCCGCAGCTTCTCAGCTAGATGCGAATGGCGTTGGTCCACATCATTACGCTCTATCGCCTGATTCAAAGCGTCCTGATCGCCGCAAATCATTAAATAGTCCTTGCTGCGCGTGATCGCTGTATAGATCAGGTTCCGTTTGAGCATCCGATGATAGCCTTTGACGACCGGCAGGATCACTATTGGAAACTCGCTGCCCTGCGCCTTGTGAATGGAGCAGCAATAGGCCAAGGTCAGTTGATTTAAATCATGGCGCAAATAACTGACTTCAACGGCATCGAAAGCAACAACGACGGTATCTTCCTTTTCTGTCGTTTCCTTTGCGTAGATAATCGCCACAATTTCGCCGATATCACCATTAAATACTTGATCATCCGGATTATTGACGAGTTGAAGGACTTTATCATGGACGCGGAAGCTATGATCACCGAATTTTAGTGCGCGTTTTTGTGAGCTTGGCGGATTAAACAATTCTTGAAGCGCTTCATTAATTTTCTCAATGCCGGCATTGCCGCGATAAATCGGTGCCAGCACCTGAATATCGCGCGGCGCATAGCCTTTCTTCTTCGCTCCGCCGGCAATCTGGCAGACTGCGTCAATCACTTGAGCCTGACCGCAGGGGAAAAAACGGCGGTCTGCACGTTTTTCCTGGACATCGTGCACCGCGCCCTCTTTAATCTCGTGCGCCAGTTCGATAATTGAGGATCCTTGCGCCTGGCGAAAAATATCGGTCAGGCGAACAATAGGCAGTGCCTGTGATTGGATCAGATCGCTGAGCACTTGACCGGGTCCGACAGAAGGTAGCTGATCCTCATCACCAACAATGACAACTTTGATGCCATCCGGTAACGATTTCAGAAGCTGATTAGCTAGCCAAATGTCGACCATCGACATCTCATCGACAATCAGCAGTTGGCCCTCAATCGGCGAATCTTCGTCATGCGCATAATTCGCCCCTCCGGTCCAACCAAGCAGACGATGGATCGTCACCGCTGGAATACCTGTTGACTCTTTCATCCGTTTGGCCGCTCGTCCCGTCGGCGCCACAAGCAGTACCGGATACGGGTGATCGTCGTCATAGTCTTTCGGCTCAAGCGACAAGCCATTCATCTCCGCATAGACCTCGACAATTCCGCGAATAACCGTTGTTTTCCCAGTGCCCGGTCCGCCGGTTAGTATCATGACCGGCTGACTAATTGCTGTTCGAATCGCCTTTTGCTGGCTGTCAGCATACTGCATATGTAGCCGGTCTTCAACCTTGCCTAGCGCCTGAAGAAATTCTGCTTCTGAAAACTCGCTCGCGTCATCCTGTGCCACCAGCTTTTGTATGCCGGTCACCACACCTTTTTCCGCATAATAAAGTTGCGGCAGATAAACTGTTTCTTGCTCACGAACGACTTTCCCATCTTCTTCGAGTACATCCATTTCGCGATAGATCGCGTCCTCCGTCACATTCTGTTCGCCGTTATTCAAGAGACGCGATGCTGCCTCAAACGTTTCTTCCTCGTTCATAAACACATGGCCGTCATTCATCGCCTGCTCATTCAGCCAAAAAAGAATGGCCGCCTGAATCCGCGCCGGATGATTGCCCGAGATGCCAAGCGTTGCCGCCAGCTCATCAGCGCGCTGAAAACCGATGCCTTCAATATCCTGAATCAATTGATACGGATTGTCGTGAATGGTCTCCAGCGCCTCGTCGCCATACATCTGATAGATTTTTGTTGCCAACTGCGCGCCGAATCCGAAATCAGACAGACCAATCAGAATTTTTTCCAGGCCCTCATTCTCCTGCAATGTGTCGGCAATCAGCTTTGCTTTTTTTTCATCAAGTTTCGGCACCGCATCCAGACAAGCCGGATTATTTAAAATTTGCGTAATCGCCTCGTCCCCGAGTGTCTGCACGATCGTTTCCGCTGTCTTGCGCCCGATTCCGGGAAACAGGTCACTCGATAAATACTGAATGACACCGGCCGTCGATTGCGGCAATAATTTATGATAGCTGTCCGTTTCATATTGCTGGCCGTAGCGAGGATGCGTTTTCAGCTTTCCGAAGAACTGATAGAGCTCATTTAAATGAACGCCGAGGAAGTAGCCAACAACCGTTATCTCTTTGCCTTGAACGGGTTCATCCGACTCAATAATCCGGACGTTCATCACCGTATAGCCGTTTTCATTATTCTGGAAAACGATATGTGTCGGCTCACCTTTTATTGAGGGGCGTCCCTCAGCAAAAAGATGCATGGCTGTCTGTTCCAATCGTTCCGCCGTCCTTTCAAATCAAAGTGTCCGCTTCAGCTTTCCTCATGTTTCCGTGCAACAGCGAGTCCATGCGCCGCGAGAATATGTTGCGGTTCATAGTTTAGTGCCTTTTGGAAAAAGTGTTTGGCTTCAGGCACCTGTTCATGGTAAAGCGCCGTCACGCCTAAATTGTAATATGCGTCGGCATGGCGTGGATTCTCGGTCACAACCTTGAGAAATTCCTTTTCCGCTGCATCAATTTGCCCGAAATGCGCCAATGCTAGGCCATATTGAAAGCGCGAAGCTGTGTCGCTGGGGGAAAGTTCAACCGCCCGTTGAAACGCCGCAAGCGCTTGGCCGTCGTGGTGCAGCTTCAACGCGGTCTGGCCAACCATATAAAACAAATCGTTTGTGCTCATCCCTTTTGTCTGGGCCTGTTCGAAATACATCATGGCTTTTTCATAGTCTTCTGTTTCGAAACTGGCACTGCCGAGTCCGAACGATGCGGCCGCATCATCCGGCGCGAAGTCCAGCGCTTTTTGGAAAAAGGCAGGCGCTCGGTGTGCTTCGCCCATTGCGATCAGCAGGTTGCCGAAGTTGACATAACCTTCTGGGTTGTCCGGCTCAGCTTCAATCGCCTGCTCGAGCACATGAACCGCCTCATTGTATTTTTTTTCTTGAATCAGGCGGATGGCCTGCTCTGCCGCTTGCTTCATTCGATCCGCGCTCCCTGTTCTTCGTCTCTTTGTTTTCGCTGAAACTTATTTGGTCGTAGCTAGGTCCTTTTTGTAACAAATGCGCTTCGGTTGCTCGCTTGCCGCGGGCAGGACGGGAGCCTCCTCGAACAGGCAGTTACCTGCGGGGTCTCCCCTGTCCTGCTCTTCCCGCTGGCGTCTCGCGCCTGCGCTGTATTTTTCGGCAAAAATCATAGACACGCTTATATTTGGAGAAAAACTTAGCTTAGCCAGGTCCTCTTTTTGTAACAAATGTGCTCTGGCTGCTCGCTTGTCGCGGGCAGGACGGGAGCCTCCTCAAACAGGCAGTTACCTGCGGGGTCTCCCCTGTCCTGCTCTTCCCGCTGGCGTCTCGCGCCTGCGCTGCATTCTCTGGCAAAAATCATAGACACGCTTATATTTGGAGAAAAACTTAGCTTAGCCAGGTCCTCTTTTTGTAACAAATGTGCTCTGGCTGCTCGCTTGCCGCGGGCAGGACGGGAGCCTCCTCGAACAGGCAGTTACCTGCGGGGTCTCCCTTGTCCTGCTCTTCCCGCAGGCGTCTCGCGCCTTCGCTGTATTTTTCGGCAAAAATCATAGACACGCTTATATTTGGAGAAAAACTTAGCTTAGCCAGGTCCTCTTTTTGTAACAAATGCGCTCCGGCTGCTCGCTTGCCGCGGGTGCCCGATCGTATGCACCACATTTTACGAATAAAATTATGTGAAAAAGACCCGCACCATCAAAGCGGTGCCGAGTCTACAAAATCTATCGACGCGTCTGTACCTGGATTGAGTACCGTGGCGATCGTCGCACCCCCAAGGCAAACCTCTCCATCATAGAAGACAACCGCCTGACCTGGCGTAATCGCCCATTCCAGATTGTCAAAAACAACTTCTAATTTTCCATTCTCCAATACATGTACCATCACCGGTCGATCTTTCTGGCGATAGCGGAATTTCGCCGTACAATGAAAAACAGAATCCTTCGGCTCGCCGCTAAACCAGTTAATCTTTTCAGCAATAAGTCCTTGAGAATAAAGTGCCGGATGATCCGCGCCAGGCGCCACATAAAGAACATTGTGCGCCAAATCTTTGCCACAGACAAACCATGGGCCGCCGGGGCCACCAATACCGAGCCCTTGACGCTGACCATTCGTATAATACATCAAGCCATCATGCCAACCCTTGAACTCACCGTCAACTGTACGAATTTCGCCGCGGTTCGCCGGAAGGTACTGACTAAGAAATTCCTTGAAATTACGTTCCCCGATAAAGCAGATGCCCGTGCTATCCTTTTTATTGGCTGTCGCCAGATGATGCTCGCGAGCGATTTCACGCACTTCCGGTTTCTCTAGATCACCAAGTGGAAAGAGTACTTTCGCAATCTGATCCTGTGCCAATTGATTAAGAAAATAGGTCTGATCCTTATTCTGGTCCGCCGCACGCAACATCAGCGTCTTCCCAGTCTCAGCATCTTCCGCGACACGGGCGTAATGACCCGTTGCCACATAATCGGCACCGAGTGAGAGCGCATGATCTAGAAACGCTTTAAATTTAATCTCTTTATTGCACATCACATCAGGATTCGGCGTCCGTCCTGCCTTATATTCCTCGAGGAAATAAGTAAACACACGATCCCAATATTGTTTTTCAAAATTAACCGCGTAGTAAGGAATGCCAATCTGGCCGCAAACACGAACCACGTCTTCATAGTCCTCCGTTGCTGTACAAACGCCATTGTCATCCGTGTCATCCCAGTTCTTCATGAAAATACCGATCACGTCATAACCTTTTTGTTTCAAAAGTAGTGCGGCGACCGTTGAATCGACGCCGCCAGACATGCCGATAACCACCCGCGTCTCGCTGGGGGATTTCGTCACTTGATTTCACCAGCCTTTCCCGTTGTGGACAACGCGCGCACCGTTTTGGCAAGAATCTGCGCTGCCCGGTGGATTTCGTCCTCTGTATTTTCAACTCCGAAACTGAGTCGTAGTGAACTGCGCGTCTCTGGCGCATCGCTTCCAAACATTGCGCTGAGGACATGCGACGGTTCAACCGATCCAGCTGTACAAGCCGAACCACTTGAAGCAGCAACGCCCTCCAAATCGAGCCGTGTCAGTAGCGACTCGATCGCCACCCCTGGAAAATAGAGGTTCAAGACTTGCGGCAGAAAATGTTCCGGGTTGCCATTAACTTGGAAGTTAGCCCCTTCCGCTGTTAAATCATCGAGCATAATTCGGCGCAGTTTCAAGCAAGTATTGATCCGATCGGTTAAGTTTGCGCGTACAAGCGCGACCGCTTCCCCAAGACCAGCGATCGCCGGTACATTATGGGTGCCAGCCCGCCGTTTCCGCTCCTGATCACCACCGTGCGTAATCGGTGCCAGGCTAACACTATCACGGACATAAAGAAATCCGATTCCCTTTGGCCCATTGATTTTGTGTCCGGACATCGACAGCAGATCAATCGGCGTGTCTTTGACGTCCATATCGACTGTTCCGAACGCCTGGACCGCATCGGTGTGAAAAAGTGCCTGATGATCAGCAAGCAAATGCGCGATCTCGCGAATCGGCTGCAATGTGCCGACCTCATTATTACCATACATCACACTGACAAGAATCGTATCTTCTCTTAACTTTTCCTCTAATTCTTCAAGCGAGATACGACCGCTTGCATCCACATGTAGATAATCAATCGAGAAGCCGCATGAAGCCAGATACTCGCAGGCACGGAAAACTGCATGATGCTCGACATCGGTTGTAATGATATGTTTACCAAGCGCCTGTCGCGCCCGCGCTGCGCCGATAATCGCCATATTATCGCCTTCCGTGCCGCCGCTCGTGAAAACAATTTCCCGGCTGCGGGCGCCGATTGACTTAGCGATTTCGTGGCGGGCGTCGTCAACGACCTTCCGCGCCTGTCTCCCGAATGAATGGATGCTCTCGGGATTTCCAATAACTTTTTTATACGTGTCGATCATAATTTCCAAAACCTGCGGATCAATCGGACTCGTCGCGGCATGATCGAGATAAATCGGATCCATGCCTCATCACTCCTTTGTTGTTCCTCGCGCCTGTTAAGAAAAAACAAGCGTTTCTTTTATTATTTATTTTCGCTTCGAAAAAAACAGACGTCTTTTTCGAAGCATGGGTCTATCAATGACAGTTGTTTAAAAGATAGCTTTAAATATGGCCTTTGTTAAAATCTGCTTTTGTTTTTAATCGTTTAATTGCCATGTGCTCGCTTGCCGCGGGCGCTACCCGCGAGCCTCCTCAGACAAGCTGGAATCTGCGAGGCCCGTCAGGCAAGCTATTCCCGCAGGCGTCTCACACAGTGCCTTTTAAAGTCAGAAAAAAACATTAAATTTAAACAAAGTCTTAAATATAAAACATATCTGGATCTTGAATCTGCGGATCATCGTCATAGTGAATCAAGTCATCAAGCGTTGTGCCTTCGAGCACATCCTTGACCGCATCGCGGATTTTTACCCACAATTCTTTTTTGGCCGGATCATCATCGTCCATCACTTCCACTGGTTGAATCGGTCCTTCAAGCACACGGATCACGTCCGCAGCCGTAATTTCGCTTGGCAACCGAGTCAGCACATAACCGCCGTATGCGCCGCGGATGCTGCTGACCAGTCCCGCGTTACGCAATGGCGATATCAACTGTTCCAGATAATGTTCCGATAGATTATGTTCGCTGGCGATAGCCTTTAAGGAAAGCGGGCCGTTTCCATTATTTTTTGCAAGAGCCATCATAATCGTCAAACCATAGCGGCCCTTCGTTGATATTTTCACTCGTGGCACCTCTTGTTCTTCCGGATCGCGTTCATACGCCGGACAACATTGTTTCAAACAAATGAGTAAAACTTGGCTTGCCAAGTTCTTTATAAATGCGCTCCGGTTGCTCGCTTGCCGCGGACGCACCTTCGCACCTTTGCTCTTTTTTCGCGATAATTTTTTACATACTTATCTTTTTGAGTAAAACTTGGCGAGCTAAGTCCATTGAACGACGGCTAAACCTTCGTTTTTCTGATTAATTCCATGTACAAAGAAAGCGGGCAACATGGCCCCTCCCTTTTTATGGTAAACTATGAAAGAACAAACTCTAGACTATTATAGACGAAAAAGTGAAAACTTGCACGCAGTCCGCCAAACAGCCTGGATCTGCTACATAAATAGAAGGAAATATTTAAGAAAAGGATGATTCCGATGGATCTTTTTGATAGCGCAGATGATGGCAGAACTGCTCATTCCGCCCGTCCACTCGCCGATCGGATGCGTCCGGAGACGCTCGATGAATTCTTCGGCCAGGAGCAGATTGTCGGCAAAGGTCGGTTACTGCGCCGCGCGATTCAAGCGGATAAACTGACGCCAATGATTTTTTTCGGTCCACCGGGGACTGGAAAGACAACACTCGCGCATATTATCGCCAAGTCGACAGCCGCTTATTTCGAGCAATTAAACGCTGTAACTTCCGGCGTCAACGACCTGCGCCAGGTGATTGCTGCCGCTGAAGAACGTCTGAAATTCGATCAACAGAAAACAATCTTATTTATCGATGAAATCCACCGGTTTAATAAAGGTCAGCAAGACGCGCTGCTTCCTTCTGTAGAAAAAGGGACAATCATTCTGATCGGTGCGACAACGGAAAGCCCGATGTTCGAGATCAATCCAGCCCTGCTCTCCCGCGCGCGGCTGTTCCGTTTCGAATCACTTACCGACGCGGACATTCTCGCCATTTTGAAACGGGCAATTGCTGATAAAGCACGTGGTTACGGTGAGTACACAATCCACGCGGATGACGAAGCATTGGAACACTTGGCCCGAGTGGCAAGCGGTGACAGTCGGACCGCGCTTCACGCATTGGAGTTGGCCGTGCTGACGACCGATCCGGATCCGGATGGTGCCATCCATATCACCCGCGCGGTTGCCGAAGACTCGATTCAGGAAAAAGTGCTGCAATACGATAAAAAAGGAGACAATCATTACGATACGGTTTCAGCATTCATCAAAAGTATGCGGGGATCAGATCCGAATGCGACGCTCTACTGGCTGGCGAAAATGATCGCCGCCGGTGAAGATCCGAAATTCATTGCCCGGCGCATTTTCATACACGCCGCAGAAGATGTTGGCTTAGCGGATCCGAATGCGCTGCTTGTCGCGAACGCTGCGGTCACAGCCGTCACTTTTATCGGTCTGCCTGAGGCGCGGATACCACTCGCTGAAGCGGCGCTCTATGTGGCTACTGCCCCAAAGAGCAACGCGGTGATCGTCGGTATCGATCAAGCGCTCGAAACGGTCCGACAAGAGCGTACCGGCGACGTGCCGCTCCATCTACGCGATGCGCATTATAAAGGTGCGGCAAAACTTGGTCATGGAAAAGGCTACCTTTACCCGCATGATTTCGAAGGCGGTTATGTCCCGCAAGACTATTTGCCGGAAGCCCTGCGAAACAAGCACTTTTATCAGCCGTCGCCGCGCGGCTATGAACGAACGGTACAAAAAAGGCTTGACTATTTCAAAGCGCGTGATCATCAAGGAAAATAGATTGACAGATAAATCAAGCCCTAGCCGCATTGTTTTGTTTGGCTAGGGCTTGATCTTTTTAAAAAGATAAGCATGTATAAGATTTTGCACAAAAAATGTAGCGAAGGGGCGTGAGACCCCGCAGATTCTCGCTTGTCTGAGGAGACGCGCGGCGCCCGCGGCAAGCGAGCAGCCGGAGCACAATTTTTGCAAAGAAAGACTTGGCTACGCCAAGTTTATCTTTCCATTTCTCACGAATCTGCGTTTTTGTATAAAAAACTCGCAGCTTGTCAATCCTTTTTACAAAAGACAAAGAGACTGCAAGAAGGAGCTATTGCGATGACAAAAGTGAGACAAGATGCTTGGTCGCATGAAGACGATCTGCTTCTGGCGGAAACCGTCCTGCGCCACATCCGAGAAGGAAGCACACAACTAGACGCATTTGAAGAGGTCGGCGACAAGTTGAACCGAACTGGCGCCGCCTGCGGTTTCCGCTGGAACGCGATTGTCCGACGTAAATACGAGCAGGCAATCGCGATCGCAAAAAAACAGCGCAAGCAGAAGAAAAGAGCGGAGCAGCGTGAAAAAACGCTACGTCCCGCTCCAGCTTTTGCATCAATGGAAACGGCTTATCTGCCGGATCCAACGGAATCGGTTAGCATGGTTACGGCAGAAACACCAATAGAGATGGAAGAAACGCCAAATTTCATCATGCCGCTTGTTCCACCTTCCCCCCAGCAAGAACTGGACCTGAGCACAGTCATTGCCTTCCTTCAGGACCTGCGTAAAGGCAGTGCGACAAGCGAACGTCTTGGGGAGGAAAACCAACACCTGGTTCATGAAAATAACCAGCTCAGAAAAAGAATCAACGAGCTAGAAAATGAAGTCCGCTCGCTCCAACAACGCCAGCAAACAGTCGAAGATGACTATCAAGCGTTAATCGGAATCATGGATCGCGCGCGGCGAATGGTCGCCTTCCAGGAACAGGATAGCGTCTCCGGCACCACTTTCAAGATGGACGCCAACGGCAATTTGGAGAAAGTGGCTAAATAAAGTTTGTAAAATCGATAGGCCGTCGTAACGCTGAAAATGGGCGAATACGACGGTCTGTATTATTTAGTTTATTTGGAATCCGGAGCTGTGGCATACGTATAATCTGGTGAACTGAATGTCGCATTCAGTGAAACGTTGTATGTCGTCGTGGTCACGGGACTCGTCGATGTATTATCCCCTTGATGGATTGGATTGATGTTAATCGTTCCATTTAATAAGGTTGCGGATAGATTTCCCCATACGAGTCTTTCCCCTCCATTGAGATTTGCATTGCCTGCGACCACTAGGCCATGAGTAAAATTTAATGCACCATTCATTTCATTTACATAAGCATTTTTTCTTACAAACACCGTACGTTCAAACGTACTTGAATTCAAAGCGGACAAAAAATCTGTATCGTTCAACGATCCGTTTATATAGACATATCCATTATAGCTATCACTACCGGAAAACAAAAAGGAACGATAAATCGAACCACCGAAATATACATTTTTTGCAAATTTAACCGAGCCGCCAAACCAACCGTATTCATCACCATTTATCCAACAATCACCCAAAAATTCGGTATTGCTCCAAGGATATATAAAAAAATTTCTTCCTGCGTTCACATTTCCCTTAAAAGTTGTCTGAGATGAAGGTCGAGAAATAAAATCGTTAGTAATCTCCGAATTGCTGTTCACAGTGACTTCTGAACCATCGGTTGTCCAGAAACTTTTGCCAACCCATAACGTATTCGTTGAATCACTTCCAAAAGTTACTTTTGCACCGGGGAGGATAACTACACTGCCGCTGACGTTGACATCGCCATTAAATGTAACAGTCGCATTCGAACCGACCAAGAGGTCACCCTTCACCGTTAAGTTGCCTCTTACCTCACTAGACACCCCCTTCGTAAACTGCGTCATGCCTTTAACAGAAACGTTATCATTAAATCCAGAATTTTGATTCACCTGAACACCTTGGGCAAAATTAACATCTTGATTATAAGAAGCGTTGTTCGCTAAATCCTTAGATACTTTTTGAGATCCATTTATTGCGCCGCTTTGAATCAAGGTGAAATTATTCGCAGAAGACGGAAGCTGCAATTGATGGGCACTGAACTGAGGTAATATTTTGGTTGTCATTAAATTGTCTAAGTTAGCGTTGATAACTGGCTTGTAACAGCGAGTGGTCTGGTTATCAAGATAAATATTATCAGCTCTTAATAGATTGTTATTCATTAGCTTCGTAAAAAAGCTATTCCATTGATCCACAAGGCCTTCAAGTTTACTACTGTAATCGGGCGCTGCAGGCGTCGCATCACCACTGACGTTCGGTGGTGTATCTTCTGGTTCTGATGATTGAGAAATGCTTACTTCAGACGAAGATGGCGGTGGATTATCTACGTATTGAAGTAAATACCTATTCTGGGAATTTCCCATAGTTAAACTGCCGTTAAAATCATTGGGAACGTTTATGCCTGTTCCATCTGAATCGCCTGTCGTTGTATTTACTTTTTTGGTATAACTAATCACTATCATTTGACTGACTTGCCTATTGACGCCATTGACAACACCGGAACTGGTAATTTTAAATGGGACATTTCCAGGCTCCGTCAGGCCCGTGATCGTTGCCGGATCAACTGCTTGGACAGTCAAATTGTTCGAAGGATGATTTTGCAAGGCACTTAATGATGTATTGGCGTTAATTGACTGCGCGATCGATTCAATTTTGTTTGTAATTTGACCTTCAATTGTCATTGAATTAGTTGGATCATTTGAATCATTGGTATCGATCGTCGTCTTTCCACTATTTAAATCATTAGATAAATTCATTAATTGTGTATTTAAATTTGTTGAAAAATTTTTCATTCCCATTTCCGCAACATCCGTCGCTTGAACTCTGTATTGCTCATGCGTAATTTGTTGCGAATGACTATAGGAAACACCCATTAACGACAAGCTTGCAATCATCAAGAATGAGATGACAAGCATGACAATGAGTAATGCATACCCACTTTCGTTTGATTGACAAATCTGTTTCACCAATTTCATCATCAAATTCAGCACCTCCTACCATCAATTTCCTGTTCCAACTGCATCAGAGAGCGTAATATCTAATTCATAGGACCAGTCTCCGACGGCGCCATTGTCCGAGGTAACGACAAGTTGAATCGGTTGAGCCAACAGGCTTTGGGAGCCGTCGTTACTTGAACTGAAAAAGTTCGATTCATCTGAACTATCTGATGTGCTGCCCGTTTGTTCCGGCCAAGTATAGCTGCCATTCGGTTGATCTTTCACGTTGTAATTGATTCCATCACTGGAGACAACTTGGTTCTTTCCGTCTTGATACAAAAGTACAACTTGATGGTTATTGTTCACTTGTAAAGAAAATGGAGCGGATGATCGATTGATAAAGGCTTCTTGAACACGTTTTTGTACGAGCTGTGCATCCTGCTGTATCGTATTTTCTGTCAATGTACGATCTGCGGCTCGATCGACGGCTATCCATATTGAAGAAATTAATACGACACAAATGGTCGTCAGTGTCACCGCTGTAAGCACCTCAATCAAGGTCAAACCATTTTCATGCTTTACGCTCATTTATTGTTCTCTCCTCTTTTATTGAGCGTCCATTATTGATTTAATGTGTTATAAACTTCAACGTAATTTTCAGGCGAATAATACACTTGCACAACCATTGGGGAAACTTCGGTCACTAAACTGCTGTCATTCGAAGAAGAACCACTGTCTTCATCACTCTTGAGGTAAAGATAGACCTTGTATGTCCCACCGTTTTGCGAAGTCGATGCATCGGAATCGAACAAGCAGTTATACCCATCAATTGATTGTTCCGGTTTATTCTCAGTAGCTACTTCTGTCAGTTGACTCATATCTAACTGGTTTTTCGCGGCTTTCGCTATTTCTTTTTGAGCGATCTGCATTGCTGTTTGCCTGAGGCCATTATTGGTCACTACTTGTTGGGCCTGTACAAGTGACAGTGAAAAAGCGACAATCACCAAACTCAGTAGCGTAATCGCCGCTAGTACCTCAACCAAGGTGAACCCTTTATTTTTTCCATGGTCCATTCGTCATAGCCCTTTCTTAATTCCTATTTTTATTTTAAACTGTATGTGTTGGAATGAGAAGAAGCTTTCGAAGATTTGTAGTCTTTTCATCTTATAGAAGGAGCGTTTTCATGCAACGAACGCATCAAAGACTTGGCGATTTGCTAATGACCAACGGACTGATTTCGCAGCGTCAATTGGACTCAACGTTGGAACAGAAAGCGCCCGCGCAGCGATTAGGAAACGCTTTGATTGAACGCGGTTATCTCTCAGAACAGCAACTGATTGACGCGCTCTCCATTCAGCTGAATATCCCGCAAGTCCACCTCTCGACGATCATTATCGATAAACAGGCTGTTCGGCTGATCGATCAGAATTTCGCGCGCGCGCAGGAATTGATCGCCTACCAGAAAGAAGATAACGTACTGAAAGTTGCCATGGTTGATCCTTTGAACTATTTCGCCATTGATGATTTGCAGATGATGACTGGATGCAAGATTGACGTCGCCTTGGCACTGCCGAGTGAGATTATTTCGAATATCAACCGAATGTACAGCGACGAGGATCCTGTCAATGACCTGTTGAAGGAAATGGATATCCGCGTCACGGACGAAGCCGTGACGAGTGCCACCACCCAGGACACACCAATCATCAAAATTATTAACAAAATCCTTATCAGCGCCGTTGAAGAGCGCGCCAGTGATATTCATATCGATCCCCATGAATTCAATATCGCCATTCGTTTTCGCATTGACGGCCGGCTGCATCTGTACCGCACCTTCCCGAAAGAGATGCTCAGTATACTTGTCACGCGGATTAAGGTGATGAGTCAAATGGACATCACAGAACGACGCTTGCCGCAAGACGGACGCGTCAAAGCCACCATTGGTAAGAAGCGGCTGGATTTGCGCGTCTCTGTTCTCCCGACCCTTTTTGGTGAACGGATTGTGATGCGGCTGCTCAATACGCAAGGTCTGCTGCTGAAAATACCCAATGTCGGCTTCACGAGCGATCAGCAGAAGCTGTTCATGAAATTGATCACGCGGCCAACAGGACTCGTCCTCATCACCGGACCAACGGGATCAGGGAAAACGTCGACACTATACGCTGCGCTCAATCATCTGAACCGAGAAACAGAAAATATCATGACGATTGAGGACCCTGTCGAATATCAGATTGACGGAATCAATCAAATTCAAACGAACGCGCCGATCGGACTGACTTTTGCCGCTGGACTACGTTCCATTCTTCGCCAAGATCCGAACATCATCATGGTCGGCGAAATCCGCGATTCAGAGACGGCTGAAATTGCGATCCGCTCTTCCCTGACCGGGCACCTAGTCCTCAGCACGTTACATACAAACGATGTACCGACAACGATTTACCGATTAATCGATATGGGCGTGGATCCGTTTCTTGTCTCTGCTGCCTTAACCGGCGTTGTTGCGCAGCGTCTCGTCCGGCGGATTTGTAAGGACTGCGCGGAAGATACGCTGCCAACATCGATTGAACGTGCGCTGTTCGCGAAATCCGGAATGACCTGTCCCGATCATTTAGTCAAAGGTCGCGGCTGCGCGTCGTGCCATAACACCGGCTATCATGGTCGAACGGCCGTCCACGAGATGCTCGAGATTAACGAAAATGTGGCTGAAAAATTGATTGATCACAACTCTTTTCGCGAAATCCAATCGCTCGTTGCTGGATCCGGCGGGCAATCGATGCTCCAGAATGGTCTAGAAAAAGTTTCCAAAGGCATTACAACGGTCGATGAACTTTTAACGATTATCAATTAATCGAGGGAATGAAATGATGGAAAATCAAAAACTGACGAACTGGCTAACGACTGCTTACGAAGAACACGCTTCAGATTTACATATCTCTGTCGGCATGCCGCCGGCGATCCGAGTAAACGGCATGCTCCACACGCTCGATCAGCCGGCTGTTAAACCGGTAGACACGCTTGAAATGGTTCGCGATATTTTGTCAGAGAAACAATTGAATGAACTCAGTGCGAATGGTGAATTGGACTTTTCTTTCAGTATCCATGGTCTCTCCCGTTTTCGGGTTAATGCTTTCCGCCAGCGCAGCTGCTATAGTTTGGCGTTTCGACTGATTCCGCAGAACGTCCCACGCCTCGCTTCCCTACATCTGCCAATGGTGCTCGAAAAGTTGTGCGAACGACCGCACGGACTCTTTCTTGTGACTGGACCAACCGGTAGTGGGAAATCGACGACACTCGCCGCGCTGATTGACAATATGAATCAAACGATGCGCCGGCATATTATCACGTTGGAGGATCCGATTGAGTATTTGCACAAACATAATAAATGCATTATTCAACAACGCGAAATTGGCAATGACACGGAATCATTTGCAATGGGTCTCCGCGCCGCGCTGCGCCAGGATCCGGATGTGATCATGGTCGGGGAAATGCGCGATTTGGAAACGATCCGAACCGCGCTAACCGCCGCGGAAACCGGTCATCTCGTGTTAGCGACCCTGCATACCAATGACTCCGTCCAAACGATTGATCGAATTATCGACGTGTTTACAGCTGATCAGCAAGGGCAGATTCGGATTCAACTGGCTGCTGAACTTGTCGCGATTGTCTCGCAGCGTCTCTTCCCTTCCGCTGATTTTAATGGGCGTTGCGTGGCGACAGAGATATTAATTAACAATCCCGCGATCAGTCATCTGATCCGCGAAAAGAAAATTTATCAGATTCCGAGCGTGATTCAGATGAATCGGTCCGAAGGGATGCAATCGATGAATACGTGTGTTCAGGAACTTCTGGCGCGCCGGCAAATCGCGAGCGAATCGGTTGAACCCTATCTGCTGAGGAGGTAAAGCATGCCGATTTTCGATTATATCGCCACCGACTCCCGCGGGAAAATGAAGAAAGGCCGTTTAACCGCAGACAATCGCCAAACCGCATTAACAGAGATCATAAAAAAGGGTTTTGTCATTGAATCGATTAAAGAGCAAAGTGATTCGATCTGGCAGAAAAATTTAGTCCTCGGTAGCGGCGTCAAACTTAAGGAAAAGGTCGTCTTCTTAAGACAATTTGCGACAATTATTCAGGCTGGTGTTCCTGTTGCCGAAGCGCTAGAAATCCTTTGCAATCAAGAGGAAAGGAATAAATATTTCAAAGATGTGATCCGCCAGATGGCCAATGATTTAAATGAAGGACAGACGTTATCACGGGCATTTGCGAAGCATCCGAAAGTCTTCGGCTCGATGATCGTTCATATGATTCGCGCCGGTGAAGCAAGTGGTCGTTTGGAAGAAAGTCTCGACCATTTGGCGATTTACTATGAGAAACAAAATAAATCCCGTCAAAAACTGACGACAGCGATGATTTATCCATTCTTTGTTTTGCTGATGTCTTTTGCCGTCGTCCTGTTCATGCTGACATGGATCGTACCGATGTTTCAATCGATGTTCCAGAGTATTCACGGCAAGCTGCCACTCATTACTCGTTTTACTATCTATCTATCAAACGGCTTACAGCATTCTTGGTTGATTCTGCTCCTGTTACTAATGGCACTGCTCATCTCTATTATTCTTATTTTCAAAAATCCATCTAGTAAAAAATGGCTAGACGGTGTTATACTGAAGGTGCCATTAGTCGGAGTTGTGACCTATAAGACAGAATTATCTCGGCTCTTGTGGATGCTCGCTCTGTTGATTGCCAGCTCCGTCCCGGTGATTGACGCGCTCGAGTCAATTAAAAAGATTACGAACAATTTAACGATTCGGGACGCGATCGCGCGGGTGGCTGCGGCTCTCGACTTCGGCAAACCGCTTTCCGAGGCATTCCGGGACGAAAAAATCTTTCCGGCCATTATTTATCACATGACAGCAATCGGAGAAAAAACAGGTATGCTCGATAAGATGCTGAATCATGTGGCTACATACTACGACAACGATGTCGAACAGTTGCTTGAACGGATGAAAGCGCTGATTGAACCGATTGTCATCCTCTTTCTCGCCACAATAGTTGGCTTCATCGTGATGTCTATCATCATCCCGATGTTTCAAATGTATCAACAATTTTAATACATGGAGGCGTTTTCTGTGCTCAAAGCTCTGCTCAAGAAATCAAAAAAGAATCAAAAAGGCTTCACGTTGATCGAACTCCTCGCCGTGATCGTGATTCTCGCCATATTAGCTGCGATTGCCATACCGAGTGTTATTTCGATTATCCATACACAGAATCAAAAAGCGCTAGCTCAGGACGCACTCAATGCGATACATGCAACAAAGATTTACGTAGCTGATCAAAATCCAACTTTACCAGTTACAAATGCCAGTACGGCTTCAGATGGTGTACTAAATTCATATGTTGATAAAGCAGGCGGCACAGGTGGTCATGAATATAAAGTTAGTGTTAATACGAGTTATGATTATACAGTTAATGGTGTTGCCACTGGAGATTTACCTGATAATGCTCCATCAACTGTTACAGAGGCTAATTTAATTTATTTTAGCCAAAATGGTAAATGGCCAACTGCAAATCAATAATTATTGTTTTTTAAGGAGGAATGATTAATGTATCGATTCTTTATGAAAAAAAAGGTTAAATTAAATCAAAAAGGGTTCACTCTTATCGAACTTTTGGCTGTTATTGTTATTTTAGCTATCTTAGCAGCAATTGCTATTCCGAGTGTGATTTCAATCATGCACAGTCAAAATCAAAAAGCACTTGCGCAGAATGGATTAAACGCAATACATGCAGCAAAACTATACGTTGCAGATAATAACATTGATCAATCTACTTCCGATTTGACAACATCAAATCAATTAAAACCATATGTCGATAAGGCCGGTGGTGTAAGCGGGGATTACACGGTGTCAGTTACATTTTCAAGCAGTGATGGCTCAGCTACATATACAGTAACTAGTGGTGATCTTCCTAATACTGCAACAAGCGCAACTGAATCGCAACTGATAAACTATAGCAAAACAGGAAGTGGAATTAGTACCCCTGCTTCTTCTTCAACAACAGGTGGCTAAAATGATATTGTATTATCATTTTATGGGTTGGGATGTTACATATGATCTTTCTTGATAATATATACATTGCCATCTTAGGTCTTGTCCTTGGCTCTTTTTTCAATGTTGTTGGCATGCGCGTGGTCGCAGGCCAGTCAATCATCACGCCGCCTTCGCACTGCACGTCGTGCGGGCGGCGTTTGACTATCCGCGACTTAGTACCGGTCTTCTCATGGCTTTTTCTGAAAGGGCGGTGCCGGACGTGCGGGGCGAAGCTCTCGCCGCTTTACCCGATTATCGAAGCGGCAACGGGTCTACTTTTTCTGTTCAGCTTTCTCCATGCGACATCGATTGCAGAAATTTTGGATGGCTGGCTTCTTGTCTCGCTCCTGATGATTGTCACCGTTACGGACATTGAAGCGATGGTTGTTCCAAATAAAATCATTCTGTTTTTCTTTATACTCTCGATCGTTTTTCGGATCATTTTCCCGACAGCACCTTGGTGGGATGCCGCGCTTGGCGCAGGGACTGGCTTTTCTTTACTGTTTCTTATCGCGATTCTTTCAAATGGCGGCATGGGCGGCGGTGATGTGAAATTATTTGCGGTGCTCGGCCTTTTGGTCGGATTCAAACTGGTTTTAATTGGCTTTTTCTTCGCAACTTTTTATGGCGCTTTGCTTGGCGGCCTTGCCCGCTTGTTTGGAAAAGTCAAAAAGCGTCAGCCCGTTCCCTTTGTGCCATTTATTACATTAGGAATGCTCACCGCCTTTTTCTTCGGCGACTGGCTGTTCCGCGCTTATCTAAGCTTATTCTCCTGACAGAGGAATGATGGTCATGTTCGATTGGTTTCATACACACGCACGCGTGGGGCTCACCTTTTCCGATCAGCTGATTCGCATGGTACTGTTCCGCGGCAATCCAAGCGATCTGTCGCGGCTTCAGTTCTGGGAAGAAGAGCTAAAGCCGGACATCGTTCAGGCAGGAAAAATTAAAGATGAACAAGCCTTTACGGATGTACTGAAAAATATGGTGCGCGCGCTTGGCGCCAAAGGCAAGTCGGTCTCTTTTGCGATTCCCGAAACACAGCTCGTGCTTCGCAAATTGGATATGCCCGGCTTGATGACTGACGCTGATTTGAAAAATTATTTTTTTATGGAAATCGGCAAGAAGATTCAGCTTCCTTTTGAGCAGCCTGTGTTCGCCTTTCACACGATTTCCCAAGACGCGACCGGAACAAAGGTGATTCTCTTTGCTTCACCGGAAAATGTCGTCCGCCATTATATGAAAATCTTGCGCAATGCTGGTCTCGATCCAGTCAGTGCCGAATTCTCTTCGCTCGGGATTGAGCGCTGGATGCTCTATCAGAATCCGGAGATTGAGAAACAGCAAAGGATGTACATACAACTTGAGGAAGAAACACTCACGGTGACATTCTTTGATCAACAGGTACCTCTCTTTGTTCGTCAAATCCATTTGCAGCGCGTGACCCGCGGATCAGAGAAAGATCAGGAAAATGAATTCTTACTTAATGCAGCCGATGAAGTCGGACGGATGGTCGATTTTTATCATTATTCGGTGCAGGCCGGTCAGGCAAAAATAGAGAAAATCTATTTGATTGGCGGCGCGTCCGCAATGAAGGCATTCAAACAGATTTTGAAAAAAACATTGGATTTTCCGGTCACCATTCTCTCTATCGATCCAGAACGTACCGACGCGCCTGAAGATCTCGAACCGGTATTCCTTCCGGCAATAGGGCTCGCAATGAAAGAGGTGCGCGTATGATAGATATCAATCTACTGCCCTACGAAAAACGAACACCGAAAGCGCTCATCCGCCTGATTATCATTTTTGCTGTCTTCTGTTTGGTGATGCTCATTCTGGCCGTTATCTATACCATCAATCTCGGGCATGACGTGCAGCAGGCAGAGCAGCAAGAAAGCCTGTGGCAAGCGCGCTCAGAGGTAAAGAAAACGTTGAAACAGCCGAATGCGCAAGCATCTAAAAACGCGCTGTCCCAATCTGAAGCGGTCATGAATGTGAAAGCGTCGCGTATTCCGTTGTATGATACGTTGCTGCTCTTTCAGCATCAACTGCCGCCCGGTGGCACGATCCAGCAGCTTTCCTTTGATTCCAGTGGCAATATGAGTGTCACCTGTGGTTTAAACAGCTATAGCGACATGCAGCAATTCATCGCCAAGTTACGAAAAAGTGCATTTAATAACGTAGAATTAACGCAAATCACTAATGGACAGGGCCAGGCTGGATCGAATACAGCAAGCAGCAGTAAGTATCAAGTCAGCCTGACTTTAGTCAGCCTGGCCAATCAGCAAGGAGGCCAATGAGCATGACCAATAAAACACTCTATGTCGTCCTTGCTTCGCTACTTATTGTCCTACTTGGGTTTGGTTCGTTCTATTTGCTGAAAATCCGTCCGATGCAGCAAGCGCTGGCGCTGGCGCAACAAAACACAACCATGTATCAACAACTGACCGCGGCAAATCAGAAAAATTATAAGAAACAAAAAGAAAAAGCAAAGCAGAACGCAGCAGCAAAAAAAAATAAAATAAACGCAGATAAAGTCAATAAGCGTATTTTACCGGCTGATCCGAATCTCGAATCCTTTCTCGTTGATTTCCAGAGCAAAGCCGCAAAATACGGGGTCACCATTGACACGGTCAGCAGAGCTTCTGCTTCGGATAACGGAAACTCAGCCGCAGTGAACGCTGCAGCGTCTAATAGTGGTTCAACCGCTTCAGAAGTCAGCACAACGTCAGCAAGTAATAGTGCTGATTTTTCAAGTGCTGCGGTATCTTCTGCAAGCAGCAGCACATCCACTGCTTCAAGCAATACGCAAAATGCTGGCAGCTCATCCGCTCAAAATAGCGTTGCAAGTGCGGCTTCAGCGCTTCATGCGGATAATTTGGCGATTACGCTCAACGCACCGAGCCAAACCAATATCACCTTGTTCGTTGGTTATTTGGAATCTTTGAAACGGCTGCTTGTGATCACCAATTACACGATGCAAGCCTCCGAACAGGCAATCACAACAGACACATCGAGCCCCGTGTCATCGACCCGTACAAGTAGTTCAGGAGAGTCAAACAGCGCGAACAGCTCAAGCAGTGACAGTTCAAGCGCTGTGCCGACGATTCCGATTGTGCAGGCAACAATGACGCTAACCCTATTTTCGGCAAAATAAGAAGTGAGCGCTCGAAGTCAATAATTTCGAGCGCTCACTTCTTTGACGCCATTTGCTTCATGAGTAATAAACCAGCAGTTTCCGACTGTACTGTTCAATCAGTTTTATTAACGGAAAAACCCCGTATGGCTAAGCCATACGGGGTTTGTTTTAGGTTTTAAGGTCCCAAACGTGCCGTTGAGGAACCGTAGCTTTGAAACCCGCAATAGAGCAGGTGGGTGTCCTGTTCCACAATTTACGGATCCCTCTACGGGCCTGCGCGCCAGGTGAAAACAACGGACTCCCAAGCATTAAATGTTCGGTCAAAACATATCGGCATCCGACTAACACTTTAGGATCTGAACTAATAATAGCATAGATTGATGCAGGCAGCAAGCCGATGAACAGGCTCGTAAGCCTGGTTTATTTTAACAGCGTCGCCACATCGAGATGCAATTCATTTAGTTGAGCATCGCTAACTTCACTCGGCGCGTGCGTCAATACATCAGAAGCGCTGGCCGTTTTCGGGAAGGCGATGGTGTCGCGCAGGCTAGAGCAGCCAGCGAGCAGCATCACAATTCGGTCGATCCCAAGTGCCATGCCGCCATGTGGCGGTGTGCCGTATTCGAAGGCTTGCATCAAGAAGCCGAATTGCTGTTCTGCGCGTTCCTCACTAAAGCCGAGCACCTTGAACATTTTTTCCTGCATCGCGTGATTACAAATACGTTCCGAACCACTACCGAGTTCGAAACCGTTCAGTACCATGTCGTATGACTGCGCACGGACACTACCCGGATCGCTTTCGATCTTGTCCATATCTTCAAGGAACGGCATCGTGAACGGGTGGTGTTCCGCCAGATAACGGTGTTCCTCTTCGCTGTAGGCGAGCAACGGGAATTCTGTGATCCAGAGGAAATTGAATGCAGACTCGTCAATCAGGCCGAGCGTTTTGCCAAGATGGAGACGGAGCGCACCGAGGCTATCTGCCACAATTTTTTTCTTGTCGGCGACAAAAAGTAACAGGTCGCCTGCTTCGGCATTCAACCGTTCGCGAAGACGCGCTGTCAAGTCTTCATCGAAGAATTTCGCGATCGGTCCTTTCATCGCATTTTCTTCAACTTTGAGCCACGCAAGGCCTTTAGCGCCGTATGGCGTCACCACAGCCTTCAAATCTTCGTCGACCTGCTTGCGTGAGAAATGCGACGCCTTACCTTTGACATTCAACGCTTTGACCTGACCGCCGCGTTCCTGAACCTCTTTGAACACTTTCAGCGTGCTATCAGCAGCAATGTCTGTCAAATCAATCAATTTCAAATCAAAACGGGTATCCGGCTTGTCGCTGCCGTACAAGTCCATTGCCTGCGCATAAGTCAGGCGCTGAAAAGGACGCGGGATGTCGATACCTTTGATTTCTTTCATCAAGTTGACGAGCATCTCTTCAATCATCGCTTGAAATTTGTCGACTTCGAAGAAAGACATTTCAATGTCGACTTGTGTAAATTCCGGCTGACGGTCTGCCCGCAAGTCTTCGTCGCGGAAACAGCGCGCGATTTGGTAATATTTTTCCATGCCGGAAGCCATCAGCAATTGTTTGAAAAGTTGCGGCGACTGCGGCAGCGCGTAAAATTCGCCTGGATGCACACGGCTCGGCACCAAATAGTCACGCGCGCCTTCTGGTGTACTCTTTGTCAAAATTGGTGTTTCGATATCGAGAAACTCTCTGTCATCGAGGAAACGACGCAGTGTCCGTGTGACCTTGCTGCGCAGTTTAAAGATATTCAGCATTTCCGGACGACGCAGATCAAGATAACGATATTTCAGACGCACGTCTTCAGAGGCATCAATCGTGTCTTCGATCGGGAAAGGTGGTGTTTTCGATGTATTGAGCACTTGGATGTCGCTGATCATCACTTCGATATCGCCGTTCTTAACTTTCGGATTGATCGCTTCTTCAGCGCGCTTCATCACTTCACCGGTGACCGAGAGACAGTATTCGCTGCGCACCTTGTCTGCCTTGCTCCAAGCTTCCTTTGAGACACTCGGATTGAAAACAACCTGAATAATCCCTGAGCGGTCGCGTAAATCAATAAAAATAACGCCGCCGAGATCCCTTCTTTTCTGTACCCATCCGGCCAGTGTGACTGTTTGGCTAGCGGATGCTACGGATAACTCACCGCAATTTGTGTTCCGATACACAAAACTCACCCCATCAATGGTTTATTTTATTCTTGAGATACGTGCTGACTTCGTCAAAAGCAACCCGTTCCTGAGATCCATCAGTCATATTTTTCACATTCGCTTGGCCGTTCGCTAATTCTTCGTCGCCAATCACGAGCACGTAAGCCGCCTGTTCGCGATCAGCTGCTTTGAATTGACCTTTCACCTTTCGACCAAGGTAATCCTTGTCCGCGCGAATCCCATTCTGCCGCAGTTGGTGCAGAAGGACTGCCGCTTTTTTCTCAGCTTCAGCACCGATTGCCGCCAAATAGCAGTCTAACTGGTTACCTGTCTGGAGCGTTATTCCTTCGCTCTCGAGCGCAATCAGCAACCGCTCAATACTGAGGGCGAAACCGACACCGGCTGTTTCCGGACCGCCAAGTTCACTGACGAGCCCATTATAGCGGCCGCCACCGGCTAGCGTCGAAATGGCACTGCCCGTTGCCCCCATGATTTCAAACGTGGTGTGGTTATAGTAATCAAGCCCGCGCACAAGCGTTGGGTCAAGTTCATAGGTGATGCCTATCGCGTCCAATGTCAATTTGACCTGTTCAAAATAATCCCGCGCTTCATCGGTTAAATAGTCAATGATCGAAGGTGCGGTCGCCATCAGTGGATGGCCGTGATCCTTTTTGCAATCGAGGATGCGCAACGGATTTTTCTCAAGACGCTCCTGACAGTCTGAGCAAAATTCGCCAATGGACGGTTTGAAATGATTAATCAGCGCGTCACGGTGGGCCTTGCGGCTTTCCGGATCACCAAGACTATTCAGCACCAACTTCAATTTTTTCAAACCAAGCTTACGATAAAACGTCAGCGCAAGCGCGATCATTTCCGCATCGATCGCCGGATCTTTTGAACCAAGTGCTTCCGCGCCGAATTGAGTAAACTGGCGATTGCGTCCCGATTGCGGTCGCTCATAGCGGAACATCGGACCAATATAGTAGAGCTTCACCGGTTGCTGCGGATCGCCGTATAGTTTGTGTTCAACAAACGCGCGAACGACCGATGCCGTCCCTTCTGGCCGTAGCGTCAGTCGACGTTCACCACGGTCTGTAAAATTATACATTTCTTTCTGCACGATATCGGTTGTATCGCCAACACCTCGCTGAAACAAGTCAGTCGATTCGAAAATCGGCGTGCGAATCTCTTTGTAATTGAATAAAGCGCAAGTTTCTCTAGCCACTTCTTCAATTTTCTGCCAAACACCAGAATCTTCCGGCATGACATCATACGTTCCTCTCGGAATCTGTATCAACACAAGTCCTCCTTCTGTTTCTCTCTTGTAAAAATGAAAAGTCCCTTGTCCGTCATCAAATGACGGACAAGGGACGAATGAACATTCGCGGTACCACCCTAACTTGAAGCAAAAATATGCTCCCGCTCAACTCCGGTTAACGCCCGGCTGACGATCGCCCCTACTGACGCTTGCGTTCGGGGCGATACCTCCTAAGTGTCTCTCTGCAGCTGTAAATGCCAGACGCGCTTTCAGCCAGCGACGCATCCTCTCTGGGGCGGCAAACAGCAGAATCTCTTATTCATCGGTCTGTCCCTATATAGTACGAATGAATGACAGAAATGTCAAGAAAATTCGATAGCTTCTTTGAATTTTCTTGTCTTTTTTTGTCAAAAAGCATGTCCGTAAAAATAATAGCTTTTTCTTGTTCAAACAATAGATGAGTCGTTACAATAAAACAAAATAAATCTTGGGAAAGAAACCACGACTTGGGTGGAGGAATTCTGATGCTATTTTCTCATACTAAAGTGGAAACCGGCAGACCATTCCGCTACAGATCAATTAATATCGGCAACGCACTCGATGCACCACGCGGCATTTCATGGGGGGTAAGCATTGAAAGTAATTTTTTTGCTGCGATCCACCAAGCGGGTTTTAACGCTGTTCGACTTCCTGTGCGTTTTTCGGATTATGTTCAGGCAGCGCCAAATTACGTTCTTGACCCGGAATTCATGAAAAAAATAGACGATTATCTCTCTGTCGCGTACCAACAGCAACTGACCGTGATTCTTGATCTTCACCATTTTATCGAATTGATGGATAACCCGTTGCGTTACCATGATTGTTTTTTATCGATCTGGGATCAACTGGCGACGCGCTACCGTGACCAGCCAAACACGCTGCTGTTTGAAGTGCTGAACGAACCCACAAACAAGCTAAGCGGCGACTTATGGAATCACTATTTAGCCGAAGCCATATCCGTGATCCGCCGCACAAATTCGACTCGACCGCTGATTGTCGGTCCGGATCATTTTAATTCGCTGCATCGCTTGCACGCACTGCGTCTCCCAAAGGATCCGAATTTGATCGTCAGCTTCCATTACTACGAGCCGAATGCGTTTACTTTTCAGGAGAATCCTTATCTCGGCTTCACACAGGCGCGTAATGTCGCTTGGCTTGGCACACCAACGGATCTCAGGCAGATTCACGAGGACTTTGCCTACGTCAAGCGCTGGGCGACGCGCCATCATGTTCCGATCTATCTCGGCGAGTTCGGCGCCAATCAAGCCGCAGCCAATGACTCACGACGGCGCTGGACTGAGGCTGTGCGTCGTGAGGCCGAAACGCTGGCATTCGGCTGGGGCTACTGGGAACTCGCCTCGTGGTTCGGCATCTATGATCCGGAAACCCGGACTTGGGATCAGGCGCTGCTTGATGTGCTCCTGCCTGAGGTGCGCGATTAAATTGTGCGGCGGCCGATAGCAGCTTTCTTCGAAGAACGCGCCACTTTTCGAGCGGTTTTGAAATCGATTGGCGCACCTTGCCTCGTTTTCCGAGCACTGTGTGCTACTTTTAGCGTTTTACGAATTTTTCAACTGCAAGCTGAGATGCTGCTTGCGTTCCGCCGAACGCAGCTATGATCTTTCAAGCAAAATCTGCAGAAAAAAAAGAAGCGTGTTGCAAGCAGCATCAATTTTGAAGCGCGCAACACGTAGGAATTCGCTTATTTATTTTTACTTTCAACAATCAGGGTAACAGGGCCGTCGTTTACGAGTGAGACGGCCATGTCGGCACCAAAATGGCCCGTTTCAACGGTGAGACCATGCTGGCGACGCAGGTGCTCATTAAATGCTTGATAGAGCGGCTTCGCCTCTTCGGGCCGCGCGGCCTCAATGAAGCCTGGGCGGCGGCCATGGCTCGTATCCCCATAAAGAGTGAACTGCGAAACCGAGAGGATGGCGCCGCCACAGTCAATAATGGAGCGGTTCATTTTACCGCCCTCATCTTCAAAAACGCGGAGACCCGCGATTTTATCAGCAACATAAATGATATCGTCCGCCGTATCACCTTTTCGGATACCGACGAGCAGCATCAGTCCCTGTTCAATTTTACCAACGCAGGCGCCATCAATAGCAACCTGCGCTTGCTTCACGCGTTGCAAAACAACTCGCATCGAATCATTCACCCTGCCTTTTGCTATTTCCTTGACTCATTTTTTGTGTGATGCGCCTTGCGTGCCTTTTTATTGCATGACGCGCCTGACGCTGTAGACATCAGGAATCCGTTTAATTTTATCAACGACACGGTGCAGATGCGCAATATTAGTAATGGCGATCGTCATATGAATCATCGCCACTTTATTTTTGTCGGCGCGACCGCTGACGGCATTAATCGCCGTGTGCGCGTCGGAAACGCATTGCAATACCTCATTGAGCAGGCCATTGCGATCATAGGCGGTTACTTCAATGTCAACATTATACGCTTTGGATTTCGACTCGCTGTTTTCCCATTCGACTTCCATTAGCCGATGCTGATCTTCGCTACTGATATTCGGACAATCCTCGCGATGAATCGTAATCCCGCGCCCGCGCGTGACAAATCCGATAATCGGGTCGCCTGGAACCGGATTGCAGCAACGGGCCAGACGAACGAGCAGATTGTCCACACCTTTGACGCGAACGCCGAGCGCTGTCCGTTTCGCATGTTGCGGGACGGGCTGCTTCACTTCCGAATGTGTTTTGGCTGGCTCCGGTTCTTTCTGTACTTTATTTTCCTGGATAAGCCGACTGACGACCTGTTTGACGGGTATGCCATCATAACCAACAGCGGCAAACAACTCATTTTCGTGTGAAAAATTATAACTTTTGCACGTGCTGGCGATATTTTCTTCAGTCAGCGTGTTTTTCAGACTAATGTCTTGGCTGCGCAATTCTTTTTCAATCATCTCACGGCCCTTGGCGACGTTTTCTTGACGCTGCTGGCGTTTGAACCACTGACGAATTTTATTCTTCACCGCGGAACTTTGCGCGATCTTCAACCAGTCACGGCTCGGTCCGTAGGAATGACTCGACGTCATCACTTCGACAATATCGCCGGTCTTCAGTCGATAATCGAGCGGCACCATTTTACCATTGACACGTGCACCGACTGTTTTATTGCCGATTTCCGTGTGAATGCGGTAAGCAAAATCAATCGGCACCGAACCGACCGGCAACTCAATGACATCGCCTTTCGGGGTAAAAACAAAAACGGTGTCGGAAAAAAGGTCCATTTTGAGCGATTCCATAAATTCTTTGGCATCGGATGTTTCATTCTGATACTCGAGAATTTCGCGAAACCAAGTCAGCTTGTCCTCAAATTTATTATTGAGATTCTTCGTTTTTCCTTCTTTATATGCCCAGTGGGCAGCAATACCGTATTCGGCGACATCGTGCATTTCCTCCGTGCGAATCTGCACTTCAAGCGGGTCACCTTTCGGTCCGATAACAGTCGTGTGCAGCGATTGATACATATTAGCTTTCGGCATCGCGATATAATCCTTGAATCGTCCCGGCATTGGCTTCCAGTGGGTATGAATGATGCCGAGTATCGCATAACAGTCTTTGATGCTCTTAACAATAATGCGAACCGCGAACAAATCATAGATTTCATTGAATTGTTTATGCTGGTTGACCATTTTTCGGTAGATACTATAAATATGCTTTGGCCGTCCCGATACTTCGGCCGGAATATGCACGGACTTGACATATTCGCGCAATTCGTCAACGACCTGAGCGATATATGCCTCGCGCTCATCGCGTTTCTGCTTCATTAGATTGACAATTTTATAATATTGCTGCGGTTTCAAGTAGCGCAGCGAAATATCCTCGAGTTCCCATTTGATCGCTGAAATACCGAGCCGGTTGGCAAGCGGTGCGAAAATCTCCAGCGTTTCATTGGCCTTCTGAATCTGTTTTTCCGGCGACATATATTTCAGCGTCCGCATATTGTGCAGCCGGTCCGCCAGTTTGACGATCACGCAGCGCAGATCGCGCGCCATCGCCACGAACATCTTACGATGGTTTTCTGCCTGCTGGTCTTCCTTGGATGTATATTCAAAATGGCGCAATTTGGTCACGCCATCAACGAGCAGCGTCACATTGTCGCCAAACTTCGCGCGGATATCCGCCAAAGTGATCGGCGTATCTTCAACGACATCGTGAAGGAAACCGGCGGCAATCGTCGTTGCATCCATCTTTAAATCGACAAGAATACCAGCAACCTCAATCGGATGCATGATGTATTTCTCGCCTGATCGACGCACCTGCCCTTGATGGGCATTATCCGCAAAATGATAGGCTTCCTCAATCAAATCGAGATCCTTCTGATCCAAATAGGTTGCGGCGTTTTTCATCAATTCTTCCATTGTCATATATCTATCACCTATGTGCAGCCTCATTTCAAAGTGTATGGCATTCGGCAGCAGCACCGCCGTCAGCACGTATCGCTACAATCGTTCGATCACATGAGCAGTTAATGATCAATTATATATTGAACTGCCTAAATTTTTCTCATGCACCTTTTTTCCACAAATGCGCCCCGGCTGCTCGCTTGCCGCGGGCGCCGCGCGTCTCCTCAGACAGGCTAGAATCTGCGGGGTCCCACTTGGCTCGCTTCTCCCGCAGGCGTCTCGCGCCTTCGCTCCATTTTTTTTGTAAAATCTTATACATTCTTATCTCTTGAAAAAAGATAATAATCTTCTGAATTCTTCATGCAGATGAAACCTCGCATGCTTCGACTGTTGAAAGGGGCAAACAGTCTTGCGGCTTCTGTCCCTTTTCAATTGCCTTGTGATTATTATCAAAGAAAATGTCTGTAAAGTAAAGTTTTTTTCAGGTACTAGGAGCAAATCCACTGTTTTTTATGTAAAAGGAGCACCCAGTTGCTTCAGGCGCTCCAAAATCAATCAATACTTAATTAGAGAGAATACATTATAGTCTTTAAGCAAGGAACGACCGCTCAGTTCCGTTAATTCAATCAGGAACGCGACGCCGACTACTTTCCCACCGAGCTGTTCGACGAGTTTGATCGTCGCATCAATGGTTCCGCCGGTCGCCAGCAAATCATCTGTGACAAGCATCCGCTGCCCTGGCTTTATCGACTGGCGGTGAATACACAACTGGTCCGTTCCATATTCCTTTTCATAGCTTACCGAAACGACGTCACGCGGCAATTTTCCAGGTTTACGTACGGGGACAAAGCCGGTTGTCAACGCGTAAGCAAGTGGTCCGCCAATCACAAAGCCACGCGCTTCAGGTCCGACGATCACTTCAGCTTGCCTCTCCCTAGCAAATTGCGCGAGTTCATCAATCGCGGAGCGATAAACCTTGCCGTCTTCGAGTAGCGATGTGATGTCGCGGAAATTAATCCCTTTTGTCGGAAAATCCATTACCGACTTAATATACTGCTTATAATCCATTGATGGTCCCCTCCGGAAGAACTTCCTCTCCCCGATGCTTCTTCTGAAGGTCGAACCAGTCTTTTAAAGAACTGATCGGGGAGTAGCAGAATAAATCTTCTAATTCCATTTGTTTTTTTTCATTCTGATAAGTCGTTGATGCACTTAGCGGCTTTTTCTCAGGTGCCGCGACAACGCTCAGGACACCCTTATCTATTCTAACAAAACCCAGTTCAAAAAACACCCTTGTCATTAAATAAACCATCCGTTCCGACCAACCCTTATACGTCGCAATTTGGTGTAGTGTCGGATCGATTGGAAACGAGCGTCGTTTTCGGATCAAGGCAAACAGCCAGACGAAATGTTCACGCTGCGGAAACGCAGTGAAAAAGTGATCACGCTCATGTGAGAAAACTGCATAAATGCGATGAACGGCCGGGCTTCTGGCAAGTAAAGTCGCAAGTTCAGACGCGTCTTGTGGTAAATCCAGAAGCACAAGCACCGGTTCATGAACGATCAATGCCGAGTCATAAACAGTAATCGCTGTTTCTAGGTGCAACCTGTCCACCGTATCCTTGCGAAATGCCAAATAAACGGACGAAACCGCGGATAACTCCGTTAATTTTTCCCGCAGCCGTTTCTCGGATCGCCAGTCGAAAAGTTGCAAGCCATCGACGCGCAGATCCTGAATCACAAATTGCGCTTTGCGGAATCCGTTCCATTCGTTGATACTGCATTCGCCGAGCACAGATAAATGGTCGCTTGCGGCAATTTGCTTAGCCACTGCGCCAAGACGAAAACCAATTCCATCGAGCTCTTGCTCCTGTCCTTGCAAAACGCCTTTTAAGTGATCCTGGTCGCGTCCGATCAGCCGGACTTTTGTCATCGTCACGTCATTCATTTGAAAGACCGGTTTTGGATTACCCGTACCGAAGGGGGCGAGTGCGGCCAGTTCATTGATAAAATCAGTCGTCACCTGGTCCGGCGTGACCGTTCCAGCGACAGCCACTGTAGGCAAAAGTGGTTTATTGGCTAAAACTTCTGCAGCATGGGCGGCAAATTTTTCCCGAAATGACTCAATCGAGGCAATAGCTAAAGTAAGTCCAGCCGCCATCTTATGTCCACCAAACTGTTTCAGATTAGAAGCACAGGTCACCAGACCCTCGTAAAGATTAAACAGATCGATGCTGCGTCCGGAACCTTTCGCAACGCCCTTTTCTTCATCGATACTGAGGATAATCGTCGGTCGATGGTAGCGTTCGACAATTTTTGAAGCGGCGATACCGATCACGCCTTGATTCCAACCCTTTCCCGCGAGGACAAACGCTTTATCGCCCCGCGCTGCGTAGACCTTCGCCTGACTGTCGGCTTCAACTGTAATCGATTCGACAAGCGCCTTACGCTCGCGGTTCAATGTTTCAAGCCGTTCAGCAAGTGGCTGTGCTTCGCTCGGATCATCTGTAAGTAACAAGCGTAGCGCCGGCGCAGCATCCTCAAGTCGTCCAGCAGCATTGAGACGCGGTCCCATTTGGAAGCCGATCACATCGCTATCGACCGGGCCAGAAACACCCGCCTGAGCTTTTAGCGCATTGATCCCGGCAAAAGAACCCATGCTCATTTGATTCAATCCTTTTGAAACAATCAAGCGGTTCTCGCCAAGCAGCGGCACCAGATCGGCAATCGTCCCAATGGCGGCTAAATCAAACCAACGTGGATCAAAAGTCTCGTCAGGAAAAAGTGCCTGCACTACTTTCAAAGCAACCCCGGCTCCACAAAGGTCTTTAAATGGATAGGAACAACCCGGCTGCTTCGGATTTAAAATGGCAAAAGCCTCGGGCAGCTGTTCCGGTGGTTGATGATGATCGGTGACAATATAATCAATGTTTAATTCTTTCGCCCGCCGCGCCGGATCAAGGGCGGCTATGCCGGAGTCAACCGTGACAATTAGGCGAACACCCGCAGCGGCTGCAGCTTCAACAGCCCCAATATTGGGGCCATAGCCGTCCTTGAAACGATTGGGTATGAATCGAGAAACGTCAGCGCCAGCCGCGCGCAGCGCACGGACGAAAAGGGCGGTCGACGTCACACCGTCTGCGTCATAATCGCCAAAGATCCGTATTTTTTCATGTTGCGCAATAGCCGCTTGAATGCGATCCACCGCTTCGCGCATGCCGCGCATTTGCATCGGATCATGAAACGTATCGCGCTCGGGGTGCAGAAAAAGATCTGCGCGGTCAGGAGTCCCTGCGCCGCGCAGAATCAAGAGTCGGGCAGTCATCGGTGAAAGATGAAGGACGCGTGCCAGTTCTTCCGCACGCGCTTCATCTGCATCCTGAACAGCCCATTGATATTTGGATGGAAGCATCCGCCTTCGCTCCTTCTCTAATCGCATGATCAGGCGGTTTCTTTATTTTAATCTTCTTCGCCGTGCGTAACGGGAGTCTTCCGTGACGGCCTCATCGGCAACAGCGTCTTCGTCAGGGACCGAATTATTATCTGCATCCGTCGAGAGATCGCGGTTGTTTAGTTGCCGTTCCAGTATTCGTATGCGCCGCTGCTGTCTGTAAATTTTGCCGTAAGTAAATAAACCGACAAGCAACGCACCGATTAGAATGCCTCCAATTATCACGAGAATCAACGGCAGTCGCACTTTGCCGACAAGGAAACTGAAGGTCACATTATCGACATTGGCAATTGAAAACAAAATAATCAACAGTATAAAAAGTAGCGTAAACAGAAGATACCATTGTTTTTTCACAATTATCCAGGCTCCTTCCAGAAACAGCTCGTCCGGCGCTTATCAGTTTTGCACCTGCACCGTTCTCTTTTTCTTTCGGCTAGCCACATATTTCGTTTTCATCACTGCCCAGAGTGGACAAGCAATACAAATGGAGGAATAAACCCCGCAAATCAAACCAACAAACAACGCAATCGTAAAGGTTCTGATCGATGGACTACCGAAAATCAGCAAGCAGATAACCGGAAATAAAACCGTCAGCACAGTGTTGACCGAGCGTGTTAGGGTTTCGCGAATACTGAGGTTGACAATATCGCCAAATTCCTGCAAGGTCGCCAATCGTCTGCGACTCAATTTAATATTCTCGCGAACCCGGTCGAACGTCACAATCGAGTCATTAATCGAATAACCAACGATCGTCAATACAGCAGAGATAAACAAAATATTGACTTCGATATGCAGCAGGCTGAAGACGGTGATGATGATAAAAGCATCATGAATCAAGGCGAGTACTGCGGTTAGACCCTGTAAAAATTCGAAGCGAATCCAAACATAGATGATAATGAAAATCGATGCGAGAATCAAAGCAAAAATACCGTTTTTAGCTAAATCGCGGCCGACCTGCGGTGAAACCGTACTAATCGTTGGGTTTGCGCCAAATTGTTTCTGCATCGCGCTTCGGAGCTTCGCAACCTGATTCTGATTCAATACTTGGCGTAACTGCACAGTCGCTACATCATTGTGTGCGCCAGAGAGCACAGGTTCTTCTGTTTGGTAGCCCATCTTTTGAAGTGAGCGAACGACTTTGTTCAACGGCATCGTCTGATTCGTTGGGCTCTGGATATCGACTCGAGTCCCACTTGAGAAATCGACACCTAGATTCAATTTGAAAACGAAAAGTGAAATGATTCCGAGTACAATCAACACCGAGGACACGGTGAAGAATACATTCCGGAACTTCATAAAATCGAGACGTCCGTAAAATTTATTGTAATGTTTATAATTCATTTTTTCATCAGTTTTCACGAATGTCACTCCTCTTCACGCCGAGCAACCCTGGCTTGTTATTAAGCAATTTACTATGAACAAGCAGTCCTAGGAAAAGCCGTGCACCATAGATCGACGTAATAAACGTAATAATATTACTAATCAGCAGCATCACAGCAAATCCTTTAATCGCACTTTCGCCGAGGACAAACAAGACGGCGGCAGCGATAATCGTCGTGATATTGGCATCGACAACGGTTGGCAACGCGCGATGGTTGCCGGCACGGAAAGCAGAAAGTATCGTTTTGCCGCTGCGGATTTCATCCTTTATACGTTCGAGTGTGATAATATTCGCATCAACTGCCATACCGATACCAAGAATTAAGGCAGCGATACCCGGAAGTGTTAATACAGCCTGCAAACCAACAAATACTCCCATAACAATAAACACATAGAAGACGAGCGTAATATCGGCAATCAAGCCGCCGAGGCGATAGAAAAACAGCATGAATAGGAAAATAACCGCCACACCAATTGCACCAGCGAACAAAGTCTCTTTCATCGAATCCTGACCGAACTGCGCGCCGACACTATTCGAATAGATTTCTTTCATTTTAACCGGAAGCGAACCAGAATTCAGCAGGTCCTTCAGCGTCGTGGCTTCCTGAACACTAGACATGCCAGTGATCTGCACATCGCTTGTATTCAGCACAGAATCAACCGAAGGCGCGGAAATAAACTTATGCTTCTTCTTGTTGACTTGCTTCAGAAATGAGTCGCCTTTCTGGTAATCCAACCAAATGACAAGCACATTGGGGTTTTCATTCATAATTTTTCTTGTTACTTTTGCGAACTTATTCGGATCTTTCAGCCGCAGCGTAACCAGTGGTTTGTTCAGGTTATCAAAACCGACCTTGGCCTTGCCTGGCACCAGATCCGAGCCATCGAGCATTAGCCGATCCTTATAATCGCGGAATGTCAGATTCGCTGTTGTTGATAGCAATTTACGCGCCCGTTTTTCATCTTTGACACCAGGAAGCTGGACACGAATCCGGTTGCCATTCTCAATTGAAATATTCGGTTCACTGACGCCGAGCACGTTGATTCGTTTATTAATCGCCGCCACTGCATTACTCATCGTGTCTTTATCAATTTTCTGCCCTGCTTTAAGCGGCTCCACTTGATAAAGCACTTCAAATCCGCCTTTTAAATCAAGCCCAAGCTTGACATTATGTATGATTGGCTGCGCGATCATCGCCATGATCACACCGGCGACAATCAAAATCGCAAAAAAGGAAAAAAGATGCCCTTTTTTTACCATGACTTAACTTGCTCCCTTCTCTATCGCACCGGGCGATCGCCTTTGCGCCCCGGTGCTTGTCCCTCTGCACTTATTTCAAATGAAAAAGCGTGCCCATATCCGTCTCACTATCTTTGAACATATCAATTCTTAATTTATTCATATAATCGTTGACCGACAAAGACATTACATGGGCGACCACTTCGTGAATCCGTTCCGGCTTTTCTTTCTTTTTCCCCTCCATCGTCTCTTTGGCAAATTGCCAAAAATCGTCAAAAGTCAGATGGTTCAGTCCAAGCATATGGAATTCTTTTAATTTGCTGTAGAGAAACGGTGCGATCACCGTCCGCCATTTTTCAAATTCGTCATGAACATCAGCCATGCTGCTTCCCTCCCATAAAGATTATCATAGCATATCTGGCACAGCATGCGAAAGACAAAATACAGGACGCACCAAAACTCCTATCGCCTGCAAAAAATCTTGAAAAGTCAACGTGAGCGGCACCACTTGAGCCTTATTTCCAAACAGCTTGTCATGCTTGGACCAAACCCATGCATATAGTTAAATAAAACGAACGGTTCTCGAGCAGACCTTGCACGAAGAAAGCGGGAGTGGGATGACACGTCAATCATTTCTTAAAGGATCCTTTATATTGATGGCAGCCGGCCTGCTGACCCGGGTGCTTGGTATGATCAACGGCATGGTGCTCGCTCGCGTCATCGGTGACGAAGGCGTCGGCCTCTTTATGATGGCGTATCCAGCGATGCTGCTCGTTGTCACACTGACGGAGCTTGGCCTTCCAATCGCTATTTCCAAATTGGTTGCTGAAGCCGATACATTCGGCGATAAACGAAAAATAAAATTGATTCTTGCCTTATCACTGACTATCGTCGGTTTCGTCAGTGTTACATTAACGATCTTGATGTTGATAGCCATTCCTTTCATCGCAAAATTTCTTTATGCAGACAGCCGCGTCATTTATCCGCTACTTGCGATCACGCCGGTGATTCCGATTGTCGCCGTTGCTTCAGTGATTCGTGGCTATTTCCAGGGTATCCGGAATATGAAACCTTATGCCTATTCCGGGATTGTTGAACAAGTGGTACGGATCTCGCTTGTTTTTACATTATCGAGCATGCTGATGCCACGCGGCGTTGCTTTTGCGGCAGCCGGTGCGATGATCGCCGGAGCGGCCGGCGAATGTGCGTCGCTGTTCTATATGATCCATCAATTCCGCAAAGAAGCGCAAATGAAAATTAAAGGCGGACGAAAAATGTTGAAAGGCAGCCGGTTAACCTTGCGGCGCTTGTTGAATATCGGTCTGCCGACAATGGGCAGCCGATTGATCGGATCGCTCGGCAATTTTCTTGAACCGATGATCGTTTCACACGGGCTGATGGTTGCTGGCTATTCCATCAAAGCTTCGGCACAGTTATACGGTCAGCTCACCGGATACGCCATGACCTTGCTGCTTCTGCCGACCTTTATCACGCATGCGCTGCATGTCTCTCTTGTTCCGGCGGTCAGTGAAGCTTATGCCCGTAAGAATTACGGAATGATCCATTACCGACTCAATCAGGCGCTGCGGATCGCGATGATCCTTGGTGGTCTGTCAATCCTCGTTACCACTTGTTTCGCTGCGCCATTGATGCAGATAATTTACGAATCGCCCGAGTCGGCCTCATTTTTGTATATAATGGCGCCGTTCTTCCTTATTTACTATTTTCAAGCGCCGATGCACGCTGTTCTTCAGGCACTGGATCTCGCGAAACCAGCGATGTACAATACGCTGATTGGCGCTGTTGTCAAAACAATTGCCTTATTTCTGCTGACGAGCCAACCGCAAATTGGGATCAATGGCGTTGCGCTGGCAATCTGTATGAATGTCGTTCTGGTCACGCTGCTTCACGCGTCCGTCATGTTCAAGGCCATCGGCTTTTCGCTCGTCATCCGCGACTATGTCAGAACCGGTGCAGTCATGCTGATCGCAGCGTTCTTTGCTCGTTTTCTTATCGACCATACTTTTCTGGGGATAGCATTGATTCCGCGAACGATTCTGCTTATCACCATCCTTGCCAGCACCTATCTTCTGCTTGCGATCGTTTTTGGCATGATAACTAAAGAACAGCTGCGCTCCCTGCCGCTAATTGGTAAATGGTTTGAACAAGTCAAATTTTAAGGATTACCCTCTTTTTTCAAATCCATAAAAAAATTACCTGTCTGATCCATCGTCAGATAATTCACTTGACGAATGTCGCGATAACCGAATTTGCGTAGTTCCTGACGTAGCCAAAGCTGCGTCCGTTCAATCCGGCGCAAGTTATCGCTGCGTATTTTGCCGTTTTCAATCAAGACAAGTCCCATTACAGGAATCGGTTCATCCGCATTCAGATTTTTCGAAAGAAGCTCATCTGCGGCTAACGTCAAGGGAACAAGCGACATCTGTGGCCATTTGCCTGTAAGTTTCTGAAACCATGCAAAAAAACGGTGAGCGAGAATCAGCAAAAGGATCGGGACAAAGAAGAACGTTAACGGCACGTCGGGTTCAATCACAGCAAGCACCGAGAATTCAGCTGCCGCAGCCAGAATCAACCATTCAGAAAACGGACGATCACTCATCTTCGCAGCAAGCATCTGTCTGAATCCGAGCCCGATCAGCACCATTAAAAAAAGCGTACGCGTGATAATCGTTTCCAATAAAATCATCGCTCCTTTGCCCCACTGTTCGTCCGGGACTTGCTTTCCATTCTTATTATGAACCAACAGAGACGGATCATGAGAACCAATTTTTGCGGGCGATCTATTGAACCGTTGTCGTTTAAAAATTAATCAGAACGCTCAGTCATCAACCCAGTCTTGTCCGAATAAGATCAAGCATCGAGTCTAAGCATTGACTGTTAACTATTATGGAGGTGTTCTTATGGCGCGTCATTGGCTTGCAGCGGTGACTTATGGGATAACTGCCGCACTTCTTATCATTCTTGCGTCGGCTTTCTTACTTGCGTCGCTGCTGCGCTTCACATCATATTCCGAAAGCACAAGTTCCATACTGCCGCTGATTATTTCTCTGCTTTCTTTGTTTATCGGCGGCGTCATCGCCGGTTCTAAGATGAAAGAACGCGGTTTACTGATCGGCGCGATAACCGGATTGATTTATTGTTGCTTCAGCTTCTTTTTCCAATTTCTCGGCTTTGACCATGCGCCAGGTTTCAGTCAATATGGCTTTTTCGCAGCAAACATCGCTGCCGCGGCACTTGGCGGCGTCGTTGGTGTGAATTTATTTTCGGCCAAGCATTAGAGAAATTTCGTGTATCCAGAAATCGTGCGTGAAAATGCGAACAGCCCTCTGAGATTGGCATCAATGTCCAATTCAGAGGGCTGTTCCTGGCCTTGCTGTCTTATTTCTCGGAAGTTTCAGCGGCAACGTCTTGCGTTGCGTCTTTCTTATCTTCCAATTTCTTCTCTTCTTGTTTCGGTTCAGCAGCTGATTTAACTTTTTCGCGAATCGCGCCACGGTCGAAAGTCAGCCGGCTATTGCCGCATTTCAAAACCATCTGTTTCTCATCAAAGGAATCAATCGTGCCGTGTAGGCCGCCGATTGTTACCACTTTATCGCCTCTTGACAGTGATGCTTGCATTTCGCGTGTTTCTTTTGTCCTCTTCTGCTGTGGGCGAATCAGCATGAAGTAAAAAATGGCGACAAATAACACTAAAGGGATAATCATACCCATCTTTCTCTCTTCCTCTCATCGTTTAGAAATTTTTAGCGTTCGGCTGATTAAAGCCGTAAGACTCAAAGAATTCTTCTCTGAAATCAAGCAACCGATCGTCCATAATTGCTGATCGGACACGCTTCATTAATTTTATCAGAAAATAAAGGTTATGGTAAGTAGTCAGACGAAATCCAAAGGTTTCATTTGCTTTTACCAAATGGCGAATATACGCCCGCGAATAATTTTTGCAGACCGTGCAATCACATTGATCGTCAAGTGGGCCAAAATCATGCGCATACTTGGCGTTGCGGATGACCAAACGCCCGTGTGAAGTCATACAGGTTCCATTCCGAGCAATCCGCGTCGGCAACACACAGTCAAACATATCAATGCCGCGAATCGTGCCGTCAATTAATGAATCAGGCGATCCGACCCCCATCAGATAACGCGGCTTGTCGGACGGTAGAAGAGGCGTCGTAAACGCCAGCATCTCATTCATTGTCTCTTTCGGTTCACCAACCGAGAGCCCGCCGATTGCATAGCCTGGAAAATCCAGTGAGGTGAGATCACGAGCAGACTGTTCACGCAATTCCTTAAAGCCACCGCCTTGAACGATACCAAAGAGCGATTGCATCTCCGGATTGATATTTGCCGCGAGGCAGCGTTCTGCCCAGCGGCTCGTTCGCTCTGTCGATGTTTTCATATAATCAAAGGAGCACGGATACGGCGGACATTCGTCAAAGGCCATCATAATGTCCGAACCAAGCGCATTCTGAATCGCAATCGATTTCTCTGGCGTCAGAAATAATTTCTCACCGTTCAAGTGATTGCGGAAGTGGACGCCCTCTTCCGAGATATCGCGCAATTTGCTCAGGCTGAAGACCTGAAAACCTCCGGAGTCGGTCAGGATCCCTTGATCCCAGTTCATAAACTGATGAAGGCCACCGGCTTCACGAACAATTTCTTCTCCGGGACGCAGCCAGAGGTGATACGTATTACTCAGAATCACACCAGCGCCCATTTCTTTCAGTTCGCGCGGACTCATTGTTTTCACAGTCGCCTGCGTCCCGACCGGCATAAACATTGGCGTGTCAAATGTGCCGTGTGGCGTGTGCAAACGGCCGAGCCTAGCGCCAGTATGCTTCTCAGTTTTAATTAATTCGTAAGTGACTGCGTGATTCATTATTTGTGAATTCCTTCCTCGATAAACATCGCGTCGCCAAAGCTGAAGAAGCGATAGCGTTCCGCAACGGCTGTTCGATAAGCTTTTAAGATAAAATCGCGACCGGCAAACGCACTGACGAGCATGATTAGCGTTGACTTTGGTAGATGAAAATTCGTAATCATCGCATCAATCCCGCGATATTTAAAACCTGGATAGATAAAAATAGTCGTCCAACCCGAAGCCTCTTGAAAATGTCCATCGAATTTAGCGCATATCGTCTCTAGTGTCCGGATAACGGTCGTGCCACAAGCGATAATCCGTTTACCTTCAGCACGCGCTTTTGTTAATGTGTCCGCAGCTTGCGCCGACATTTGATAAAATTCGGAATGCATCGTATGTTCTTCTATTTTGTCCACTTTGACCGGACGAAATGTCCCGAGTCCGACATGCAAGGTGATGAAGACAAGATGAACACCTTTTTTCTCAATCTCAGCGAGCAATTCCTTTGTAAAATGAAGACCTGCCGTCGGTGCAGCCGCTGACCCACGGTGCTTTGCGTAAACGGTTTGGTATAAATCTGGATCATCAAGCTGTTCTTTTATATAAGGCGGCAGCGGCATTTTCCCTAGTTCTTCCAGCACTTCGTAAAAAATACCCGTATAGTGAAAAGCCATCAATCGGCGCCCTTCATCAAGCTCCTCAATACATTCTGCGCTCAGGCGACCGTCACCAAACTGAATGTGTGCACCTTGATGAACGCGTTTTGCCGGCTTCGCAAGACATTCCCATGTATCGCCTTCGGTCTGCTTTAGCAGCAGTAGTTCAATTTTCGCGTTCGTCTCTTCTTTATGCCCAATCAGACGGGCGGGCAGTACTTTGGTATCGTTGAGCACAAGGCAGTCGCCTGGGTTCAGATAGTCAATGATCTCACTGAAATGATGATGTGCGATCCGATCCTTATTCGGATTCAAAACCATCAGCCGGGAAGCCGCGCGATCTTTCAATGGTGTTTGCGCAATCAATTCTTCAGGTAACTCATAATCAAAATCAGATACATCCATCTTTCTACAGCACTCGCTTTCTTTAACGAAAATGATTGATCAGATAAAAAATTAGGGATAAAACAAGACTAATTACAAGACAGGTGACAATTGGGAACATGAACGTAACATTACCTTTTTTAATCACGATGTCGCCGGGTATTTTACCGATAAGTGGCAGACAAAGACCGACAATGAAGAGAACCACCCCGAGCACCATCAGTGTGCGACTTAAATCCCCCATAATCAGCTCTCCTTTGCGATATGAAGATGTGTATAGGCTAGACTTGTCGCCACACGTCCACGCGGCGTACGCTGAATAAAGCCAAGTTGCATTAAATAGGGTTCATAAACATCCTCGATCGTGTGTCGTTCTTCACCGATAGCTGCGGCTAGCGTGTCCAGACCAACCGGACCACCGCCGAATTTTCGAATCATGCCTTCAAGCAGCTGGTGATCGACACGGTCAAGCCCCGCCTCATCGACGTGAAGACGGGTTAAGCCTCTCCGAGCAATATCGCAAGCGATCGCTCCCCCTGTTTCAACTTGGGCAAAATCACGGATTCGCCGAAGCAGGCGGTTGGCAATTCGCGGTGTTCCGCGCGATCGTCGCGCGATTTCAAAGCTCGCTTCCTGATCGATTGCCACATGCAAAACCGCTGCCGTCCGCCGGACAATCTGAGCCAATTCATCCGTTCGATAAAATTGCAGCCGGTTGACAACGCCGAAACGATCGCGCAACGGCGGCGACAAATAACCGGCTCGGGTCGTCGCGCCGACAAGCGTGAACGGCGGAAGATTCAGGCGGATCGAATGGGCGGTTTCATCCTTGCCGATGACGATATCCATGCAGAAATCTTCCATTGCCGGATAGAGCACTTCCTCGACATTGCGACTCAGCCGATGAATCTCATCAATAAAAAGCACATCTCCCGGCTCAAGCGATGACAGAACGGCAGCTAAATCGCCGGGCCGCTCCAACGCCGGACCAGATGTCATTCGGATGCCTGCACCCATCTCGTTGGCAATTATCATGGCCAACGTTGTTTTTCCAAGTCCCGGCGGTCCGTATAGCAACACGTGATCGAGAGGTTCCTGACGCTCTTTCGCTGCTTGAATAAAGATTTGAAGATTTTCTTTGATCTCTGTTTGCCCGATATAATGGTCGAGATCCGCCGGACGAATCGACTGCTCAAGACCTTGATCTTCTATTGATGATTCACCGGACATCAGCCGTTCTTCATCCATTGGCATTCACCTCTTTTTTACCCTTTCATCAGCAGACGTAACGCCTCTTTCACATAATTTTCAGCTGTCAACTCTTGTTTGCTGAGTACAGGGAGGACACGTTTAATCTCTTTCTCGGAGTAGCCGAGCATTTTCAAGGCATCACTGGCTTCATCCAGCGATTGATTGCCTTCCTCTGGATGCGCCGCATGGCTGACCCCAATTGAAAAATCTTTCAGTTTGCCCTTTAAATCAAGAATAATCTGTCCAGCTGTTTTCTTCCCGATCCCTGGAAAACGCGTCAGATAACGTTCATCCTCCGCTTCAATCGCTCGGATAATTTCCTCTGTTTCACCAGACGCCAGAACAACGAGCGCTATTTTGGGTCCGATACCGGAAACTGAAATTAAGCGGATAAACAATTCACGTTCTTCACGGCTTTTAAACCCGTATAAAATATTCGTGTCCTCGCGCACATACTGAAAGAGGAAAACCACTGTCTCTTTTTTTAGAAGCGGCTGATAACTGAATGGATTGGCGCAGACAATTTGATAACCAATTCCACTTTGTTCGAGAACAATTCCATTTCCCGATAAATAGGTCAAAACGCCTTTAATATAATCAAACACGCTCCCGCTCCTCACTCGTCCCATTTTATACTCATTATCATAGCATAAGCGCAGCTTGCTGTAATAAAACAAAGCTGATTATCCCGCAGGCGTCTCGCGCTTTCGCTGCTTTTTTTACAACAAATAAGCTCATCTACTTTTCTTACTGACAAAGAAAAGGGACACCCGATACCGAATGCCCCTCACCTGATTACACTCATTTTTCAAAAATCCAAACAGTTTCAGGCTTCTTCCAGATTACTGTAGATATCCTGAACGTCATCATTATTCTCAAGTGTGTTCATCAGTGTTTCCATCTTTTCCAAATCATCACCAGTTAAAGCGGTTCTTGTTTTCGGGATCATAGCCACTTCGCCGCGATCGATCGCATAGCCTTGTTCGTCTAAAGCTTTTTTGACGTCTTCAAACGATTCCGGCGAGGTGGTAATGATAAAGCGATCTTCTTCGGTCTGCACATCGTCAGCACCAGCATCAATGGCATCCATCATGACTTGGTCCTCGTCGAGGTCGTCCGTTTTTTCGATTTCGATCAAGCCCTGCTTATCAAATAAAAAGGCCACACTCCCTGATTCGCCGAGATTGCCGCCGCTCTTTGAAAAAGCATGGCGGATTTCCGACGCGGAACGGTTGCGGTTATCCGTCAGCACATCAACCATTACAGCCACGCCGCCTGGTCCGTATCCTTCATAGGTTATTTCCGTATACGTCACGCCATCGAGATTGCCTGTAGCCTTATTTATCGCCCGGGAAATATTATCATTAGGCATATTTGCTGCTTTGGCTTTTTCAATGGCATGCCTCAGTCCCGCGTTCATTTCCGGATCACCACCGCCCCGGCGTGCTTCCGTATAAATATCTTTGGATAATTGCATGAAAATTTTTCCGCGAATGGCGTCCAGCGCATTCTTTTTATGCTGAATGTTATTCCATTTTGAGTGACCTGACATAAAAATTCTCCTCTCTTTCTGATTCTTACCCTTTGTAAGGCGCGCATTTCATCTATCGAATCAGATACATTTCCGTTTCTCATTATACATATTTTTATTACTGAAAAAAAGAGCAAGGAAAAATCCCCTGCTCTCTCCGGATGAAGGATCCGATTTATTTTGCGTTGTTTTGAAAGGGACGTTTTAGCGCGCTTGAGAGATCATTAATAATCCCAGTGACGTCCGTGCGGAACTCACGCATCCCTTTACCGGTATTAAAACGTGTTTCCAAATTCGTTATCTTGGTGACATAACGGCGGTCGGTTGTTATATAGACATGTCTGCCACCTGCAAGCGGTTTAACTGCCAGGTACACCGATTTTCTAAGCGCTTTTAACTGCGTCGTGGCAGAATCAGCCTCTAAGCCGATCAACACATTATTTCGGCTAACCACCACGTGAGCCTTGGCTACACCGCTGATTGACGCTGCCCGATCTGCTATCTGCTTCGACAATGCTTTATCAGTCGTATAGCTATTCTGCATGATATTTGGCTGCTGCGTCGAATAATACGGAACAGTTGAATTCGCATTAGGCACATAGGACGTATTTGGCACCGTTGAATTCGTACGATAGGTCACATTTTGTGTCCCATTCGGCGTTTGATAAGCGGAGTTCGCGCCGCATCCGGCGAGCACTCCGGTCATCGTCAAAACAGCCCCTAACGTCATCACAACTTTCTTCACTTGTAAATCCCCCTTTCGCTTTTATCATGTGTGGCGAAAGGAGTTTTTACGCTTATCAAAAATTACCTGTAAGGGTGCCTTAATCGCCTCGCGGTGCCTTATTTTTTGATACGTATGGATTCATCGGCGGTTGATTTCCGCCGTAATAGCTAGGCCCTTGATAAAAAGGTGAATACAGCTTCGGGCCGCATCCGCCGCAAGGTTGCTTCGTCGCTGGCATATAAGGGTACGGATAGCCGCCAACCATTCCTTTCCCGACTGGCAGATTTTTTGATGGCATTGCAGGTAGCTGCGTACTTTGTCCGCCGACGACGTGTTGCTGTGGCATCCATGGTGCAGTAGCGCTCGTCTGCCCTGCCTTAATAGACTGACTCGGTTGAATGGCCCCTTTTTTCATAAATGGATAATCTTGATAGGCGTTTACTTGTGATGGACTCATCGCGTTTGGAACGTTCGGGCCTGTGCTCGTCGGACTCACCGCGCTCCCTTGCAGCATCGTATTTGGGTAACCCCATTTTGGGCCTGTTGCGGCCGGACTCGTTGCCGTCGGCGCTTTGGCATACATTGGACTTGTCGCACTTGGGCTCATCGCACTCAGTGGAACATTTGGACCGGTGCTTGCTGGACTCACCGCACTCCCTGGCAACATCGTATTCGGATAGCCCCATTTTGGGCCTGTTGCGGCCGGACTCGTTGCCGTCGGCGCTTTGGCATACATTGGACTTGTTGCACTCGGACTCATAGCACTCTGTGGAACATTCGGACCGGTGCTTGCTGGACTCACCGCGCTCCCTGGCAGCATCGTATTCGGATAACCCCAATTCGGACCTGCCGCGGCGGGACTCGTTGCCGTCGGCGCTTTGGCATACATTGGACTTGTCGCACTTGGGCTCATCGCACTCTGTGGAACATTCGGACCGGTGCTTGCTGGACTCACCGCGCTCCCTGGCAGCATCGTATTCGGATAGCCCCAATTCGGGCCTGTTGCGGCGGGACTCGTTGCCGTCGGCGCTTTGGCATACATTGGACTTGTCGCACTTGGGCTCATCGCACTCTGCGGAACATTCGGACCTGTACTTGCCGGACTCACCGCGCTCCCTGGCAGCATCGTATTCGGATAACCCCAATTCGGGCCTGTTGCGGCGGGACTCGTTGCCATCGGCGCTTTGGCATACATTGGACTTGTCGCACTTGGGCTCATCGCACTCTGTGGAACATTTGGACCGGTACTTGCTGGACTCACCGCGCTCCCTGGCAGCATCGTATTCGGATAGCCCCAATTCGGGCCTGCCGAGGCGGGACTAGTTGCCGTCGGCGCTTTGGCATACATTGGACTTGTCGCGCTTGGGCTCATCGCATTCAGTGGAACATTTGGACTGGCGCTTGCTGGACTCATCGCACTCCCAGGAAGATTGGCATTCGGGCCCCAATTTGGAACCTGTGAATACGGACTAACCATTGAGTGTGTCGTGACTGGAGCAATATGTGTCGGCTCCTTTGGATAAAAAATGATCGGATAGTCTTCTTTAGGTTTCGTCGCTGCTGGCGACACCGCTGCGTTCGCATTCGGCTTCGTCGCTGCTGGTGACACCGCTGCGTTCGCATTCGGCTTCGTCGCTACTGGCGACACTGCTGCGTTCGCATTCGGCTTTGTCGCTTCTGGCGACACTGCTGCATTCGCATTTGGCTTCGTCGCTGCTGGCGACACTGCTGCGTTCGCATTCGGCTTCGTCGCTGCTGGTAACACCGCTGCGTTCGCATTTGGCTTCGTCGCTGCTGGTGACACCGCTGCGTTCGCATTCGGCTTCGTCGCTGCTGGTGACACCGCTGCGTTCGCATTTGGCTTCGTCGCTGCTGGTGACACCGCTGCGTTCGCATTTGGCTTCATCGCTGCTGGTGACACTGCTGCGTTCGCATTTGGCTTCGTCGCTGCTGGCGACACTGCTGCATTCGCATTTGGCTTCGTCGCTGCTGGCGACACCGCTGCATTCGCATTTGGCTTTGTCGCTTCCGGCGACACCGCTGCGTTTGCATTTGGTTTCGACGCAGAAGGCGTCATAAATTGCGATAGTGGGATTTTCTTCTGCCCAAGTAATTTGATTTTCGGTTTCTCCGAACGCATAGCGACTCGGACCGGCTGTATGCCAGCATCAATAATAACTTTCATTCCAGCTCTTAATGTCCTATCCGTCACATGTTCATTCATCTTTATAAAGTTTTCCAAGGTCATCCCATTTTTATTTGCAATACCCGCTAGTGTGTCGCCCTGTTGCACAACATATAATTTCACGGTTCCCATCCCTCCTGTGAAAGTCACTTTTATGTATATGGCTCTACTAGGCATTTTGCCACTGTTTCTGCAGAAAACTTGTCGAAGTGACACCATATTTCGGGATAAGCCCGCTTTTTTGTCCACCTACGCCGTGCAAGGAATACAAGGATTGATTATAATAAAACAAGCAAAATATATGTGGAGGTTGCAAATGTCGGAAATCCAGAACAAGCGCCGTCCTGCTAAAGAGAGACGCGAGCAAATTATCCAAATTCTAAGGAAAGCTTTAGCACCGGTTACCGGCAGTGATCTGGCAGTACAGCTCTGCGTCAGCCGTCAGGTGATCGTTCAGGATATTGCGCTGCTCAAAGCGCGGCTCATCCCGATTATTGCTACCGCTCAAGGCTATTTATTTTTGGAAAAGACGGAGAATGTAAAAACAACTCGATTGATTGCCTGCAAACACAGTGTGTCGGAAACAGAACGTGAGTTGACCCTGATTGTTGATAATCACGTTTCTATAATCAACGTAACGGTTGAGCACCCGCTCTATGGCGAAATGACTGGATCCTTAATGATTCGCTCACGGCAGGATGTCGCACAGTTTATTGAACGTCTGTCTGCTACTAGAGCTTCACTTCTCTCTTCTCTGACAGGTGGCGTTCATCTCCATCTTCTTGAGGCTGATTATCCCGAACAAATTGATCACGCTGTACTTGATTTGAAAGAGGCCGGCTTTTTGCTCTAGAAAGTATGAAAAGAGGTTGTCACAAGAGCCAATTTTTATTTGACCATATGGGACAGCCTCTTTCTTTTTCTTGCGTATTATAAGCGTCTTGCGCCTTTGCTGCATATCAGAAAAACTTGGCTTAGCCAAGTCCATTTTTTGCAAAAATCTTTATACTTTGTTATCTCTTAAAGAAAATGCGGGCTTTTTAATCTGTATATTCAAATTCAAAATCGAGGATACGTACTGTGTCCCCTTCCTGAACCCCTTTTTCCTTCAACGCGTCATCGACGCCCATGCTGCGTAATTGGCGGGCAAAACGGCGAATCGCTTCATCATGATGAAAATTGGTCATTTTAAATAAATGTTCTAACTTTGCCCCCGAGACATTGAAAATGCCATCGCTGTCTCGAATAATCGTGAATGGCGCTTCTTCCATTTCAAACTGAAAAACAGTATCTTGTTTTTCTGTTTCTTCAAGCGGGAAAAGCGGCGTTTTCTCAATTAATTCATAAACTTTGTTAGTTAATGGCTTTAAGCCTTCATGTGTGACTGAAGAAATGGGATAAATCGGAACATCCGCACTGATTTTTTTACGGAAAGCTTCCAAATTCTCACTTGCACCCGGTAAATCCATTTTGCTCGCAGCAATCACTTGTGGGCGTTCCATCAGTCGATACTGATAACTTTTTAATTCCTCATTAATCTTCTGATAATCGTCGAATGGATCACGTCCCTCGCTACCGGACATATCGACAACATGGACAATAACACGAGTTCGCTCAATGTGCCGAAGAAATTGGTAACCAAGACCGGCACCCTCGCTCGCGCCTTCAATAAGTCCGGGCAAATCGGCAATCACAAAACTGCGTCCCTCATCCACTGACACAACCCCAAGATTCGGCGCAAGCGTTGTAAAGTGATAGGCAGCGATTTTCGGTTTCGCTGATGTGACTGCGGACAATAGCGTTGACTTTCCGACACTTGGGAAGCCGACGAGACCCGCATCCGCGAGTAGTTTCAATTCAAGCACAACTTCGCGTTCCTGACCCGGTTCACCGTTCTCTGAAATATAAGGAGCAGGATTGGCTGGCGTTGAAAAGCGACTATTGCCGCGGCCGCCGCGACCGCCTTTTGCAATGACTGCACGTTGGCCATTTTCCGTTAAATCGGCCAATACGTCGCTTGTCGCTGCATCGCGAACCACAGTGCCAGGCGGAACAAGGACAATTAGCGGTTCGGCGCTTTTACCATGCTGATTTTTCGTTCGGCCATTTTCCCCTTTTTTCCCTTTGAAATGTCGTTTATAGCGGAAGTCCATCAGTGTTCGAAGTCCTTCATTGACGACAAAAATAACATCGGCACCTTTCCCACCGTCGCCGCCGGCTGGACCGCCATCAGGTACATACTTTTCCCGACGGAAAGCGACCATGCCGTTGCCGCCATCACCGCCTTTAACAAATACTTTTACTTGATCGACAAACACAAATTCCACCTCATTTTTTGTTCCTCATTCTCCTCAATATAGTGTTCTTCGCAAGGAAACGAATCATTCAGGAGCTTCTCTCGAAAAGTCGCAAAGGCTGCCTCTTTTTGTTGCAACGCCCCAGAATAAAGGATCTTGATCTGTAAACCAGACGTATCGTTCAAAATGTAAAGATCAAAAAAATTATCCGTTAACTCGGAGGCATATTGCTTGAAATACGTCAGAAGCTCAGCAAACAGCATCGTTAGCTGTTCGTCAATAATCGAGAGACGCTTTGCTCCGACAGGCGCTTCGCTAAGCGGCCGCAAACCCTCAGCAACATGCACAGCGATTTGGAAAGGAAGCGCTGACCAGACTGCAGTCGTTAAAAAAAAAGTCACTTTCGGTAAATTCAATCGTGAGAGTCGTGCTTGCTCTCTCAATTGTTCAGTAATTTGATCAATGATTTCATTTGCTTTCTGTGTCTTTTGCATATAGAGATAACCTTTTATCAGCTGGAGCTGATTCAAGAGTACATGCCGTGCCGAACTGATTATTTTAACGCCCTCTTCCTCAGTAATCATTCCGGTTCCTCCTACCAAAATATACTAAGACAAGTATAGCAGAAAAATCAAAAATCGCTTTTATATGGCATCGTAGTTCAGAAAAACTTGGCATTGCCAAATCCGCTATGTTCTTGGCAAAAAAATCCATGCTTTATTCATAAAAAAAGACAGCAAAGATATCCTGCAAACAATACAGAATCCTCTGCCGTCTTTTTGGCGAAACCATTCAGCTGTCCACCGAATTATGCTTCCTGAGCAACCGGGTAAACACTGACTTTTTTCAAGCCTTTGCCAAACTTTTCGAATTTAACAATACCGTCAGCCGTAGCAAACAAAGTATCGTCGCCTCCGCGTCCAACGTTGGTTCCCGGGTGAATCTTCGTACCGCGCTGACGATACAAGATCGAACCGCTCGTCACCAACTGGCCGTCCGCACGCTTCGCGCCGAGACGCTTCGCGATCGAATCACGGCCGTTCTTCGTGCTACCCACACCTTTTTTGGATGAAAAGTACTGAAGATCGAGTTTAAGCATGATCGACACCTCCTTTATCGTGAATTCGTAAAAATTTACCGTACGATTGCTCAATGGTTCGCATCGAGACAATCATTGCCTCAAGAATTAACTGCGCCTTGTCCTGATCGCTTTCTGATGCCTGTTCATCCGCTCTGTAATCAAGCAACCCGCCATCAGGTGCCTGTTTGACATCCGGATGACTATGTGTCAATGCTTCGACCGCGTTAATCGCGCCAAAAGAGACTGCTGAAACACCAGCACAAACGAGATCATAACCATAGGGGCCGCTGCCAGCATGTCCGGATAAACGAAATCCGGTAATACGCTCGCGAGACGACCGTTCCACATGGAGCGTTATCACGCGCAGTCACCCTCAGGCATTGATTTTTTCAATCGTAACCTTTGTGAAAGGCTGTCTATGCCCTTGTTTCCGACGATAGTTCTTTCTTTTCTTGAACTTGAAAACGATGATCTTCTTGTCACGGCCCTGTTCAACAACTTTTGCCGTAACAGTCGCACCAGCTACGAGTGGCGCGCCAACCTTAACTTCTTCACCGCTGACGAAGAGAACTTTGTCAAACGTGACCGTATCCCCAGCTTCTGCCTGAAGCTTTTCAACAACGATCGACTGTCCTTCTTCAACCTTCAATTGCTTGCCGCCTGTTTCAATAATTGCGTACATGCTTCTGCACCTCCTTTATTAATCTCAGACTCGCCGGTTCAAGGCAGCCAATTGGCATTTATCGACCCATCCAGTCGCCAGTCCCGTGCGGTTGGAGCGAGAGGCTCCGTCTGATCATTCATCATTCAGACAATGACAACGTTTATGTTACCATAGGTCATACGGACTGTCAATCCGTGTTATTTTCCTTGTCTCTTTGGTAATCCTGCAGACTGTATCGCTGCCTTTTCCGCGTGATTTCATATAATCCCATGGCGGTGAATCCAAAAAATTTCACTGTTTCCGTATCCCTTGCAAAGCCAGCACGTAAAGCGTCAGCCACCTTCTTGCGATCGTCTTCTTCAGCAAGACGCAAAAAATCGATCACGATCATGCCACCGATGCCTCTGAGTCGAATCTGACGGGCAATTTCGGTGGCTGCCTCACAATTGATTTGTAGCGCACGGGCTTCCCAATCATCGCGTATATGTCTTGTGCCAGAGTTCACATCAATAGCGGTCAGTGCTTCGCCAGAATCAATGACGAGTGAGCCGCCTGCTTTTAGTGGCACCATGCGTCGCAAGGCATCTTGATAATTTTTTTCCAAACCATATTTTTCAAAGAGGTCACCTGTTTCTTCACGAACCCAGCGAATCGCCGTCACAAGACTTTCACAATCGCAAGTGCTGCCGCAGTACACCGTACAAGATTTCGGCCAATGATTTTCATTCAATATCGAAGTCAGAAAAGTAAATGGCCGCTCGACTAAACCGGGCTTTTCCATTTTCTGATAACGTTCATAAATCGTGTTCCATCTCTTGCGCAAGCGGTCAAACTCGTTCTGGAGCGTAATTTCATCAAGCAATTGTGCTTCCGTTCGGACGATCACGCCTTCTTCGCCCACACACCACGCGGCTGCCGAATGCCGAAGCGAAGTGCGCAGCGGTTCTTCAATGGCTCGCGACGCGGCGGAATAATGGCTGAACGGTAAGAAAACCAGACCCTGTCCAGCTATTTGGATTTGTTCAGTCAGCTGCGCGCCCTTGCCCCTGCCTGGCATTTTCTCGACCTGGACAATGAGATGGGATCGCTTCCTCATTTGGTCGGGATGGAGGGCTTTGTCACGGGGAAGAAAGGCGCTCGTGCCATCACCAAGAGTCAGAAACCAACCTGCAGCTGCCAAACGTTCTTCAGTCACTTCGGCATAAAAAATATCACCCGTCTGTAGCCGGTTTTCTGAAGCTTGCAAATAAAACGAAAGCAATTCACCATTTTGAAGCAACGCTGCCCGCGTCAGACCGCTCTGTCGGCCATCAATAATCACTCGCCACTCATCCGCATCCACCCGCTCACCCCCATCAAAGTCCTGATTGCCTTAATTATGGCAAATTGACCCAAAACAAGCAAACAGTGAAAAAGAACTTGAGCACGAATTCATTTCGATTAATTCCTATCAAAACAGCTAGAGGAAAGCAGCCCGGCAATCTTCAATGGTATTACCCGAACATCTGCCCGCGAAGAAAGCGGCAACCATTTTCTGGCCGTCTAACGGCGGCAGCGCATGTCCCTCAATATAAACGCGATGCGAAGACTGCCTATAAAACGTCGCAAAAACTTCTGACAACGGTGTCTCCGGTTGAACCGTTACATGACGAACAATTGAAAATTGTCTTTTCTGATGTGCCATTTTGAGCAGAAAGCGGAGAAAATGAACGGCAATCGCGCGGCGTTCTTTGTAAAGCGATAAGCCAAGAAAAGATAGGACAACCCAGAGATTAAGCGAATAGGGGAATAGGAAAAACACAAAAACAGAGAGCAGACATAACGCAACGAACGAGAACGATAAAACCTTCTTGTACGCCGCGCGAAAGGGGTAGCAGCGCTGCAAAATGAGATGCAGCAGACGCCCACCGTCAAGCGGCCAGATCGGCAGTAAATTGAATAATAAAATCGCCGAATTCTGGTTGATAAAGATATGTTGCTCAGGTGCTCCCCAAAAAGGCAGTGCAAAGAAACTTAGGGACAAGATAGGTAGCAGCAAATGCTGCAGCGGGCCTGCAAGAATAACAAGACATTCCTGCCAGAACGGATGGTCCACATTTTCATCAATTTGCGCAACACCGCCAAAAGGCAATAATTCAATTTTTATGATTTTCCATCCAAATAAATAGGCAGCTGCAGCATGTCCCCATTCATGAATCAATACAATGAAAAACGCGATTATCGCTTCCCACAAATGACCTGTGATCAGACCAGCCGCAAGAATCAGCCAAAAGAGCGGATGAACAGTTGTATGCACGAGTAGAAATTTAATCAAAAGACATCACCTGAATCGGATCGATGAATTTCGCTCCTTTCTTGAGTGCAAAATAGAACGTGCCCTTTTTTCCGCCAGATGTTGTCCCAATTTTTTGCCCTTGAGTCACGTTCTGATAGACTTTGACCGTCACTTTATCAAGATGTCCGTACCACGATTCACTATGATCTTTATGCTGAATTATTATCGTCTGCCCAGTTGCCTTCTTTTCACCGACAAACAGAACCAGTCCATCCTGTACAGCTTTAACAGCTTCTTTCGACGTGGTTTTCACTGTAACACCCTTCGTCTTGCTGCTATAAGGGGCTGTCACCTCACCAGTCACTGGTTCGGCGAATTTCCCATTTGAAGAAGCGGACAGGCTGCTGCCTTTATTGTTTCCCGTGCCTGGAAGAAAGCTGATCGGATTGCCCAAATTTTTTTCGTACCAACTGGACACAGCCTCAAATTGAAATTCCTGAGTCATAGCTGCTTGCAACGACTGATCGATCGGTTTCATGAAAGACTGCGTATTGTTATGCGCCTCGTACGCGCCAGCTACAAGCAATGAAGACAAAACGATTTGAACAAGCAGCTGACGACCCGGACGCCGTGTTTTGTCAGAAGGCGTCTCCATCTGTTTATCAAAATGGCGATAGCGCTCATACGGTCTATTTCCTTCGAATTTTGTTTCTTGACGGATATCGGCGGGATAGATCTTTTCGAGCGTTTTGTTTTTCCGTTCGCGGTGTCTGCGTTTATACTCCTCGATAGCATTCATCTTCTCTTCTTCCTTCCCCGTTTGCCCTTTTTTCACTCTATAGAAGCATTGAAAATTCAAAAGTTGGCCATGCGTTAAAGCTTGTCTTTCAATGATTTTCTATAAAAGGGTATGCTGAAAAAGTAGATTTATGTTCCCGCGATTATATGACTTCAGGCTATAAGATAAACCTGGCCTAGCCAAGTCTTTTTTTGTCTAAATTACGCTCCGGTCGCTCGCATGCCGCGGGCGATCCGTGAGCCTCCTCAAACAGGCTAGAATCTGCGGAATCTCACTTGGCTCGCTTTTCCCGCAGGCGTCTCGCACCTGCGCTGCATTTTTGTGCAAAAATCCTTATACTTTCTTGTAACAATTACGCTCCGGTCGCTCGCTTGCCGCGGGCGATCCGTGAGCCTCCTCAAACAAGCTAGAATCTGCGGGGTCTCACTTGGCTCGCTTTTCCCGCAGGCGTCTCGCACCTACGCTGCATTTTTGTGCAAAAATCCTTATACTTTCTTGTAACAATTACGCTCCGGTCGCTCGCTTGCCGCGGGCGATCCGTGAGCCTCCTCAAATAGGCTAGAATCTGCGGGATCTCACTTGGTTCGCTTTTCCCTAAGGCGTCTCGCGCCTTCGCTCCATTTTTTGTGCAAAATCTTATACATTCTTATCTTTTGAGAAACACTTGGCCTAGCTAAGTCTCTTTTATCTCAATTGTGCTCCGGTCGCTCGTTTGTATCAGGCACCAAAGCAAATACAACGTATGGTTTCAACCTATTAAAAAAGGAACTCCTCCTTTTCGGAAAAGTTCCTTATCGTATCCTGTTTGTACTGGCAAACGATTAACGCATGCCGAGAAGATTTTTGACTTTATGAAAGAATCCAGGATGATCATCCAAAACCATCAGTGGAACGGATTCGCCAAGTATTCTGCGCCCGATATTCCGGTAAGCTTGGGAAGCCTTTGAGGAAGGAGTCATCGCGATCGGTTCGCCCTTATTGGATGAAGAAATCACATCATCGTCATCCTGAACGATGCCAAGAAGTTCGATAGCAAGAATATCCATGATTTCATTGATCTCTAGCATGCCGCCGTTCCGAATCATATGCTGTCGGATTCGATTGATGACCAAGCGCGGAGGCGTAATCTGTTTTTCTTTTTCAAGGATGCCAATCACGCGGTCCGCGTCACGTACCGATGATATTTCCGGTGTGGTGACAACAATTGCATGATCTGCACCGGCAACAGCGTTCTGAAAACCACGCTCAATACCAGCCGGACAATCGATAATAATATAATCGAAGTCAGCTTTTAATGCATCGACAATTTTCTTCATTTCCGCAGGTTTCACGGACATTTTATCTGTTGTCTGGGCGGCAGGTAGAAGACTGAGCGAGGCAAAACGTTTATCTTTGACCAAGGCTTGGTTGAGTTTACAACGATTATGCGCCACGTCAACCAAATCATAGATAATGCGATTCTCAAGTCCCATCACCACGTCTAGATTGCGCAGACCGATATCTGTATCAACCAGACAAACCTTTTTCCCCTGCAACGCAAGCACGGTGCCGATATTCGCCGATGTCGTTGTTTTGCCGACACCGCCCTTTCCAGACGTTACAACAATGGCTTCCCCCATAGTCCACACCTCTCTCACATTGTTCCGTTTATTAAGAATTTCTCTTAAAATCAGTCGATAAATCCCGATGCTTCATCACATTTTGAATTTTGCCAATGACAATCTTCTTTTGTTCCTGATCGAAATAAGCAACTTCGATTGTGTGCGAATCGCTGCCCTCTTCCTGTTGTCGCTGTTCACCAACCGCATCAAGCTTACTGACATGCGAGCCAATCCGAAGCTGTGTCGGCTTCATGATGGACGCGGCAACCACTGCCTTCGAGTCGTTATCGCCGAATCCAGCACAAGCAAGTCCTCGTAGTGTGCCGAGAATATAAACATTTCCAGTCGCACGAATCGTGCCGCCTGGATTGACGTCACCGATCAAGAGAACATTTCCTTCAATCATTAATTCTTGTCCGGATCGTACAATCTGTGCGACAGAAATCAATTGCTCTTTTTTTTCTTGATTTTCAAACTCATCACGCGTCATGACATTCGACTCGATTTGCTCCACTTCAAGTGATTTATAAGAACGAATCACTGCTATCAATTCATCGCGATGTTCCGGGCTTAAATATCGATTTCCCGCTTCGACTTTAACAGATATGGGTGGCCCTTCCTGATACAATTGATGATTAACCGATAACTTTTCCTTAAGTTCTGCAAGAAGAACAGGATAGGCACAATTTTCATCTAAAACGAGAATAAACCCGTTTTTTCGCCCTTTCATTGTCACAAGTGGGGAAGTGGAAGAAATACTGGTCGACATCGGGAATATTCACCTCAATACCATAAAATATTCAACACATCGATTAAAAATCCTCTTATAACTTATCGACAGAAACCGTCAAATTCTTCATTTATTCTTCAGCGTTTACCCGCAGTCGACTCCATGACACGCCGCAATGGATAAAAACTAATCAAGGCGAAAGCAGCGTTGAGAAGCATTGTTGGCACGAGGTGAGCTGACAGGAAAGCCCAGAAACTTTGCTGCGTCATACCAATCATTAAATAGATCAGATAAACAATGAATTGTTCCACAAGGAGACCAAAGTTACTGAGTAACAACGCTGACACAACCGTAATTGTCACCCAGCGTGACAGCCGATAAGTCAGATAGACAGTCAGTGCCATCGAAAACGCGTAAACGCCTAAAACAGGTGTGAAAATGATATCTGTCAAGAAGCCGAAAAGAAGCGAATAGCGAAAGCCCCAATCCAAACGCCCAAATAAAGTCACCAGTAGTAAAGCGACGAAAACAAATTGTGGGACCATTTGAACCGACGCATCACTGGTGCTATAAAAGAACCGCGGCATGACTGTCCCCTGTACAAGGAAGAGCAGAAACAGGATAATAAATAGCTTAAACTGTTTCATCATTGACCTCCTGTACCTGCCGACGCTGCCTTTCGTTCAATGACCGCGACGTAATTCAGATCATTAAAATCAACTGACGGTTTGATTTTGGCCGTCTTCGTTAATCCATACTGATCGGTTGATACGGACACAATTTTACCGATTGAAAGCAATTTAGGATACATCCGGCTTAAGCCAGAAGTCAGGACACTTTGTCCTTTCTTAATTTTGGCGTTAATCGGCACCTTTTGCAAAGAAAGCGTGCCAGCATTAGGATTATAGCCAGTAATCATACCGTACGTATTGGCTTTTTGAATGATCGCGGATATTTGACTGACATCCTGTGTGTCCGTAATCAAGAATACCTTGCTTGTAAAATTTCCGACCGATCCCACTTTCCCGATCAGCCCTTGATCGTTCACAACCGCCATGCCCGCTTTGATACCATTTAGCCGGCCTTTGTCAATCGTCAATTGCTGGTTCCAAGCATCAGAAGAACGAGCAATCACCATTGCTGGATACTTTTTATAATCAAATAAATTAGGATCTTTATTGATGCCGAGCAATTTCTTCATTTGATTATAACTATGCGTTAATTCTTCATTCTGCTGTTCAACTTGTGCATAGTGTTCCAGATCGCTTTTCAGCTTTTTATTTTCCTGATAAGCGCCGCGCATATCGTCAATATTCTGAAAGAAACCCGCTGCATATTGAGCGGGTACATTAAGCACATATTGAAACCAGCCAACTGTATCCTGCGCAAAACGTTCAGGCAATGAGGCGTGCGTTTCATTTTTCAGCGAGTAGCTAATTAAAGCGATCAGGACAATAAGACTGGTTAATAGGACAATAAGTTTTTTATTTGAGAAAAATGAAGGCATAAAGACACCTGCTTAATTCATGTGTTTTTGATCAGCTGTTTTTCGTTGCGGAGCTGAACTTTGACTTGTTGCGGAAAAGATGAAGATTCTCCAATGAACGTCCGGTACCAATGGCAACACAATCCAGCGGATTTTCCGCAACGATCACCGGCATTTTTGTTTCTTCGCTCAACACGCGATCCAGATGATGCAGCAAGGCGCCACCACCAGTCAGAACAATGCCACGGTCCATAATGTCTGCGGCTAATTCAGGCGGGGTTTTCTCAAGGGTCACTTTCACCGCTTCAACAATATGAGCAACTGTATCGCTAAGTGCTTGCGCTACTTCCATGCCTGTCACTTCAATGGTTTTTGGCAGACCCGTCAGCAAGTCACGACCACGGATGTCCATCTTCGCTTTTTCCTGTGCTTCATCATGACCCGCCGAACCAATTTCAATCTTCAGCATTTCAGCAGTGCGTTCACCAATCATCAGATTATAATTTTTCTTTATATATTGAATAATCGCCTCGTCCATATCGTCTCCAGCAATACGAATGGACTGGCTGGTGACAATCCCACCAAGCGAGATAATTGCAACTTCTGTTGTTCCGCCACCAATGTCAACGACCATGCTTCCTGTCGGTTCCCAGACTGGCAAATCGGCACCGACTGCAGCAGCAAAGGGTTCTTCAATCGTATAGGCTTCTCTTGCCCCAGCCTGTTTCGTTGCATCTTCAACGGCACGCTTTTCGACAGCTGTGATGCCTGAAGGCACGCATACCATCACATTTGGTTTCCGTGAGAACATGGATCGCTGCTTCTGGGCCTCGTTAATAAAATATTTCATCATCGTTGCCGTCGTATCAAAATCAGCAATAACGCCGTCTTTCATTGGACGCACTGCGACAATATTCCCCGGTGTACGCCCAATCATATTCTTTGCAGGGGTACCGACAGCTTCAATCATCCCTGTATCTGTGTGTAATGCGACAACCGATGGTTCACGAACCACGACACCTTTTCCTTTAACATATACCAACGTGTTTGCAGTACCGAGGTCAATCCCCATATCTCTTGAAAATCCGCCAAACATCTATGTAATCTCCCTTCATCATTTCAGAACTCATAAATTTTATTATAACTTACTTAGCGATAAAATTATAGAACTAGAATAATCCTTTTTGCTTGAGGCTGACAAATTTCCGATCACCGATCACAATATGATCCAGCACATCGACACCAAGCATCTTCCCGCAGGAAACAAGACGCCGTGTGACATCGCCATCTTCACGGCTCGGTGTCGGATCACCGCTCGGATGATTATGAAAACAAATAATGGAAGCCGCTGACCGTCTGACCGCTTCTTTAAAAACTTCACGTGGGTGGACGATTGACGCGTTCAGCGAACCGACAAATATCGTTGTCTTATGAATGACCTGATTCTTGGTATTCAGAAATAAGACAACAAAATGTTCCTGAGCTAAAAAACGCATGTCTTCCATGACATAATTTGCGCCATCTTCCGGCGAGCGGATCGTATAACGCTGTACGGCAGCCGGACGAACCAGTCTCCTGCCGAATTCAATACAAGCGGCAATAAGTGCCGCTTTCGCTTCACCAATCCCCTTTACTTTTTGTAATTCCTCAATACTTGCTTCACTGAGCGCGTTCAGTCCACCAAAATGATTAATTAATCGTTGCGCCAATTGGAGCACCGACTCGTTTTTCACCCCTGATTGGAGCACTATAGCCAGCAGTTCCTGATTCGACAATACAGCGGCACCCTCGCGTACCATTCGTTCTCTTGGACGATCAGCCTGCGGCATATCACGCATCATCATTTTTTCTCCCATAGTTTTGCCTCCCCGCCCGCAAACATGCGCCGCTGAATGATTCCTCTCCAATCGAAAAATCATCAAACCCGCTACCTTTGATTTTCTGCAGGCTTTTCCTTTAAAATACCTCAGCCAGAGAATCATTGCAGGCGGAGAAAAGAGAAAAAAAGCAGCAACAACTACTGCTTTTCTATATTTTTCGTTTCGATTAAAGCTTTTATGACAATTTTTTTATTAAAAAGGCTTTATTTTTCTGAAGCAGCTGCGGGCAAATCAATCATTCCTTGATAGAGAGCAATCAGTTCAAGCAGCGCTTTCTGATAAGAAGCAAACTGCGGTCCCGTCTGGCCTTTCACACTGACCACCGTTCTTGAAACCGCGTTTTGCACGGCAGTCTTTATTGAGGCAGATAAACTGGCTAGCTGGCGGTTGCTTGTCTGTACGTTGATTTTCTGCAATTGATCGGACAATTCAGCGAGCTTGACTGATACTTTTTTGTCCGGGTGGATTTTGCTACCGCTCTCAATGATAGCGTTTTGTGCCATTTCCATGATTATCGCCCGTGTTATCCGTGCAAATTGAGCATTTTGATTATTGTGGAGAACCTCTGGATCAGACGCCGGCTGAAAACGGAGCTGTTTCTGATAAACCGGCACGTTCTGATTCTTATAATAAGCGGCGAGTCGCTGTGCACCACTACTACCGCTTGCGGCGCCAATAAAAAGCACGGTTTCATTTGAGCCTCCGGATAGAACCGCAAGACCTTTACTGCGCAGAATAGCAGCCGCTGCTTCGGCTTTTGCTTTCGTTGAATAAACACCTGCTTGCAGAAAATAGGCGGTTATTTGCAAATCATTTTTGTTGATTGAGGCAACTTGCCCGCTGACAGTTGTGGCATTGTTTCGTTCCCAGGTACTGCTTGTTTGCTGTTTCTGGCCTGAAAAAAGAATGAGCATCGTTAGACCGATAGCCAATCCGATGACGATCGCTGCTGTGGCTGGAAGCCAGAACACGTGCAACGTTCGAAAAAATTTTTTAACGGGCGGCAGTTCCTGCTGGACAGGAAAAAAGCGGAGATGTTTTTTAACATTTTTATTGGCGGCTTCCTTTTCCGGAGCGTCTGCAGAGCCGGCTTGCATTTTAGGAAAAGCCTCACTCCAGTCAAGCATATGTTCTTTGTCTGCGGCGGTTTCTTTCTGTGTCCATTCCTCAAGTGTATGCTTTTCACCATTGAATCGAATGCTGATAGGGGCATGCTTTTCTTTATTGTCGGCCACGTTTTTATCCTCTTTTCAACAGGATTCTCTATTGCATATTTTTTTAGAAAAATTTGGTTTAGCCAGTCTTTTTTTGTAACAACTACGCTTCGGCTGCTCGCTTGCCGCGGGCGATCCGTGAGCCTCCTCAAACAAACTAGAATCTGCGGGGTCTCACTTGGCTCGCTTTTCCCGCAGGCGTCTCGCGCCTGCGCTGCATTTTTGTGCAAAAATCCTTATACTTTCTTGTAACAATTACGCTCCGGATACTCGCTTGCCGCGGGCGATCCGTGAGCCTCCTCAAACAAACTAGAATCTGCGGGGTCTCACTTGGCTCGCTTTTCCCGCAGGCGTCTCGCGCCTGCGCTGCATTTTTGTGCAAAAACTAATACCTTCTTTACTAATTAGAAAATTAGACAAAAAACGTCCAGTCCTTTTTTGAAGCAAATACGCTCCGGCTGCTCACTTGCCGCGGGCGCCTGCATTGACTTTGTGTCAGAATAACAGTATCAACATGGTTCAAAAGGCAAATCATTTATTCGATAGAATTGAAATCGTTCTCGTGATTGCTGAATAGTAATTGAAGAATATCATAATTCATGTAAAAAAGGACAAGACTTTTGTCGTCTTGTCCCCAATATTTTCTATCAGAAAAAGTCATGATTCGCCAAAGTTTGACGCGGTTCAACCATACCGTGACACACGGTTTTTCCCCATTCGTTTGGCACCACTGTACATGGCGTGATCAGCTTTACGAATCAGTTCAAATGGTTCGTCTGCATCTTGAGGTGCTGTGGCTGTGCCCACACTGATGGTCACATCAATTGATTTATAGCGATGCTCTTGATCGAGATAGATCATGAATGGTTCATCGGCGATTGATTGCCGGATCTTTTCTGCGAGTGCAAAACAGTCGTGGCAGCTCACGTTCGGCAGAACAATGGTGAATTCTTCGCCCCCATAGCGAACAGACATTCCGCGATGCCCAACCACACGGAGCAAGCGGTTTGCTACACCAATCAACACATCGTTACCATTCTGATGTCCGTACTGATCGTTAATCTGTTTAAAATTGTCAATATCAAACATAATAATGGATAGTGTCTGCTGATCGCTCATTTCAAATCGTTTATTTAAAACAGCGATTAAATAACGATAATTATAAAGTCCGGTTAGCGGACAGTGCTCGCTTTCTTTCTTCGTAATTTCAAAGCTATGGGCATTACGCAAGGCGATTGCAAGAAAGTTGCCTACGATTTCAAGACCGATGCGATGCGTTTTTGAGTAACCGGATTTGACGCTCGTCCCAAACGTCAGTACACCGATTACTTTTCCTTGGTAAAACATTGGAACCGAGAGAAAGGATCGAACTTTATTTTGCGAGAGCGCCTTGATATAGGGATACATATCTTTTTTCCGTGAACCGATTGTTGCTTTGCCACTGTGGTAAACATCGAAACTGACGTCCGCTTTTATTTGGTACGGGACAAAAATTCCGTCGTTTTCTTTCCGATATTGGCAAATCAGCCGCGGCTGATCCGGAACGTCATAGAGAACTATATAGCCATAATCGACATCAAGCATCGATGGAAGTTCTTTGAGCAAAAGTTCAATGATATGATCCGCGGATAGAGCTTCAGTCAGTTTCTGACCAAGATAATTGACACGTTGTAAATATTCAGACATTTGCTGACTGGAATTGAATAAGCGAATAATAATGGAAAGTGCAACCATTGGAACGGCGATCAAGAACATACCGGACAAGCCTTTAATCGCATACAGGGTGTAAAAAGCTACACCCATTGGCATCATCATCACGGTTGCAACAATTTCCCAGACCGAATCCTTCTCAAAAGGCTTGACCAACTGGGAAGGGGAACCGATCAGCCACCTTCGAAAAACGTATAAAAGAATTTCATTAGTTATATAAGAAGCCAGATAAAAGCCGAAAACAGGCACAGCGTTATTCAGCAGAAAGTGCAGTTTGTCTGGATGCACTTCACCACCAAGCAAGTAATAAACCGCTCCTTCGGTAATTGACATGCCAAGAAACATCAACATGTTCAAAGGAATACGATAGGAATCCGCCCAGTTCAGTCTCTGCGTGAACAGATAGACAGTAATCGCTAATTCTGTTAATAGAGCCTGAATGAATAATCCGAAAATGAGAAGCGCGGCAAGTCCAATACCTTGGAGTAAAATAATATCTGTTCTGCCAACTTTAAAGCTAAAAAAGACAGTAATTAAATAAACAAAGGCGACTGTAACCAGTGAGGCTACAGCCATATTCCTCGGAGGATCGTTCATATAAAGCACAGCAAACGCCGTGGGTGTGATCAAGATCCAAAGTATCCATAATATTTTTTTCCTAGATAAAGTCAATCGCACTTCCCCCTTTGTCCAGATGTGCGATGAGCATGTCTAATTAAACAAGACTAATTGACTAAGTGTATTGTAGCAAATGGTAATACATAAGGGAAGTATTTTTTGTTTTTTCAGGGTCTTGAAAAAACAAAACATTTCAGTTACACTGCTTGTAAGCTTAATAATGAATTCTTATCTAGAGAAGTCGAGGGACTGGCCCAATGACACTTCAGCAACCGCCGTTCTTTTACGGTAAGGTGCTAATTCCAGCAGGCAATTGCTTGAGGGATAAGAAGAGTGTGCGGCAGTCCCCTCTTCTTATGAAGAGGGTTTTTATTTTCGCATTTTTACTATTCCAGGTTTCGACTCAATTCAAGCAATGAAACTTGCTAGAAAAAGTCGAAATCATTAAAGATTTTACAAATGGAGGGAACAAACATGTCCGTAAAAACCCAAACCAAAGGTCCGTTCCGATTTGATCAAGTAGGCAGTCTACTTCGGACGGAAGAACTAAAAACCGCTCGCGAAAAATTTAACGCTGGTGAAATTGACCAGGAGGCACTGACGCTTATTGAAAATGAATCGATTAAAGAAATTGTCCGTAAGCAAATCGATGCTGGATTGAAAGCAGTCACTGACGGTGAATTTCGCCGCAGCTGGTGGCATCTCGATTTTCTTGCGGGCTTAAACGGTGTCGAAACCTATAGTCAACACGCCAGTTATAAGTTTCACGGGGCAAACACACGCGATACAAATGTCCGTTTCATTGATAAAGTCTCCTATAATCCGAACCATCCGTTTTTCGCAGCGTTCCGCTTTTTAAACGAGATTGTTCCAGAAGGCATTACCGCAAAGCAGACAATACCGAGCCCAACACTTTATTTCCGTGATAACCGTAGCGATAATGCACCGAAATTTTATCAATCACGCCTCGCGTTTCTGACTGATTTGGCAGCTGCATACAGGCAAACGATTCAACATTTCTACGATTTAGGCTGTCGCTATTTACAACTGGATGATACAACTTGGGCATTTCTCATTGACCGGCTCATTCATGCAGAAACAGACGAAGAAAAAGCATTCTACCGCAAGCTTGCCGAAGATAGTGTCTTCGTGATTAACGAATCGATAAAGGATCGCCCTGATGACCTGACGATTACGACTCATATCTGCCGTGGCAATTTCCGTTCCACCTTCCTCTTTTCCGGCGGCTATGCCCCTGTTGCCAAGTATCTGGCACAACTGAACGTCGACGGCTATTTTCTTGAATACGACAACGAGCGTTCCGGCGATTTTACGCCGCTGAGCGAACTGGCGGCAAGCGGTACTGAGAAAAAAGTCGTTTTGGGATTGATCACGTCAAAATTCCCGGAACGCGAATCTGAAACAGCGCTTCAGGAACGAATCCAAGAGGCAGCCCAATACGTGCCGATCGCCAACCTTTGTCTGTCAACACAGTGTGGCTTTGCTTCAACTGAAGAAGGCAATAAACTGACGGAAGAAGAACAATGGGCAAAACTGAGACTGGTTGTCGACACCGCTAAGCATGTCTGGGCAGACGCTGAATAATTCAATTGGCAAAAACGCGTGATCGCTACCAAGGCGATCACGCGTTTTTATTGACAATGATTATTTTTTTGTTTCCAGTAGAAAATGTCTTACTCTCGATATGAAATAGAGCGAGCCGCAAACAAGAAGCAGTTCCTGATCGCCAGTTTCATCGATCATCGCGTGTAAAGCCTGGTGCCAATCTGGAACGTTCCTTTTCTTCGGATGATGGGAAACGACAAATAATTCGTCACTCGAAGCTGCGCGCGGGTAATTAAATGTGGTCAGTGTCAGATCCGACGCGACTGTTTCAATGATCGCTATCATTTGGTCATATTGCTTATCAGCCAGTGCAGCATAAAGGACATGGACAGTGCGTCCCGGATAATAACGTTTGACCGTAGCTGCCAAGGCTTCTGTACCCTGAACATTATGTGCGCCATCAAGCACAATCAGCGGCTTTGTCGCTACGCGTTCAAACCGGCCCGGCCAAGCTGTTTTCCGTAAACCGTCGCGTATTTCTTGATCATCGACAATTAACGCATAATAAGTCTTCAAATAACTGACAGCCATCAGCGCCGCTGCGGCATTTTTCACCTGATGCGCACCGCTCATTCGCACAACCGCATGATCCAATTTCAAAAAGTCTGATGAAAAAGTGAAGTGTTCGCCTTCCGCATCATGACCGAGCGATTCCACGGTGAATTGTTTTCCAAGCTGATAAAAACGCGAATGCTTCTCATCTGCCCGCTCTTGAATGACACGCAGCGCCTCCGCATCCTCCGCAGTTGTCACAATTCCGATGCCACTCTTGATAATCCCAGCTTTCTCAAAGGCAATCTTTGAAATTGTATGACCAAGCTGTTTCATATGATCCATTGCGACATTTGTGATCACTGAAACGAGCGGATGAATCACGTTTGTCGAATCGAGCCGCCCGCCGAGGCCGACTTCATAGATCACTAGATCGCAATAATTGATACTACCAAAATAAACGAGGCTGATCATCGTAACCGCTTCGAATTCTGCCGGTTCGCCGAGATCTGTTTCCCGCTCACAAGCTTTAGTCAGCGGATAAACGATGTTTGCCGCTCGAATTAAATCTTCGTTGCTGATCGGTTCGCCGTTGACCATGATCCGCTCGTTAAAACACGTGATGTAAGGCGAGATAAAACTACCGACTTTATACCCTGCTTCTTGATAAATGTGGCGGAGATAACTTGACGTCGATCCTTTGCCGTTTGTACCGCCGACGTGAATGGCACGGATCCGTCGTTCCGGATTGCCAAGTTTCGCTAGCATCCACTCCATCCGCTTCGTACCTGGCTTCATTCCATGCGGAATCAGACCGTGAATCCATTGCATCGTTTCATCAATCGTCGTGAACACATCGTATTCCCCCATCATCTAAGCTTTAAGAAAAATTTGGCTTGGTCCTTGTTGGTAGCAAATACGCATTCGTCGCTCGTTTGTCGCGGACGCCAGAGCGTTTTTGCCGCATTTCTCGCACAAATTCTTATACATTCTTATCTTTTTGCTTTGTTAAAATCTGCTGTTGTTTTTAATTGTTTCTTGACATCTGTTCGCTTGCCACGGGCAATCCGTGAGCCTCCTCAAGCAGGCGATAACCTGCGGGGTCTCCCTTGTCCTGCTCTTCCCGCAAGGCGCCAGCGCACCAGTGCAAAAATCCTTATACCTTATCTCTTGTAAAAAAGGCGGCCGCGCGCGGACCGCCTTTTTGTATGAAGTGATGATTGGTTTAATTAGGCTTTCAGTTCAGCGATTCTTGCTTGCAGTTTTTCCCGTTTCTGCAAATAATCTTGCTCTTTTTCGCGTTCCTTTGCAACAACGTCTTCAGGCGCCTTGTCGACAAAACGCGCATTACCGAGTTTCTTCTGAACACGCTCAACCTCGCCATTCATTTTTTCAAGCTCCTTGTTCAGACGCTGAATCTCGTCATCAAGATTAATTAGATCGGCAAGCGGCAGATAGATCTCTGCACCGGAAACAACTGCAGAAACTGCTTTTTCTGGAACGGGAATCTCTGTGCCAATTTGCAGGCTACTCGGATTGCAGAACCTTTCGAGGTAAAGTTTACTCTTTTCGAGCAGCGTTTGCTCAAAATCCGACTTAGCCTGAATCAATAGCGCCACCGGCTTCTTCGGCGCCACATTCATTTCCGCTCGAATATTGCGTACAGAGCGGATAACATTGATGAGAAGCGCCATTTCTTGCTCTGCTTCCAGGTCGTCCCACTTCTTAACGGCGACCGGCCAATTGCTGCGCATGATCGTTTCACCTTCGTGCGGAAGGTGCTGCCAAATCTCTTCGGTGATAAAAGGCATGATCGGATGCAGCAATTTCAAGATTTTATCAAGAACATAGGTCAGTACCGACTTCGTCGTCTGTTTCGCTGCTTCGTCACTGCCATTGAGCGGCAATTTCGCCATTTCAATATACCAATCACAGAAATCGTCCCAGATAAATTGATAAAGCGTGTGACCCGCTTCGCCGAAATCATATCGGTCATAGCAGCTAGTTACTTTCTCAATTGTTGCGTTCAGACGCGTCAGTATCCAGCGATCCGGTATCGAATGCGGCGCATCCATCGTCATTTCATCGAGTGAGAAACCATCAAGGTTCATCAACACGAAACGGGATGCATTCCAAATTTTATTTGCAAAATTCCAATTGGCTTCCACTTTGGACCATTGGAATGTCAAGTCCTGACCGGGCGTCGTACCGGTTGCCAGCGTATAACGCAGTGCATCGGCACCATATTTAGCTATCACATCCATTGGATCGATGCCGTTGCCAAGCGATTTACTCATCTTACGCCCTTGCTCATCGCGTACCAGCCCATGAATCAGCACATCCTGGAATGGACTTTTGCCGGTAAATTCGGTTGACTGGAACATCATTCGTGCAACCCAGAAGAATATAATGTCATAGCCAGTCACCAGTGCGTTGGTTGGAAAATAGCGTTTGAAATCATCGGATGCTTCATCCGGCCAGCCCATTGTGGAGAATGGCCAGAGCGCGGAACTGAACCATGTATCGAGTACATCTTCGTCCTGCGTCCAATTCTCGCTATCTTTAGGCGCGTCCATGCCGACGTAGACTTCACCGGTTTGTTTATTGTACCAAGCCGGAATACGGTGGCCCCACCAAAGCTGACGGGAGATGCACCAGTCGCGGATATTTTCCATCCAGTGATTATAGGTGCCTTCAAAACGTTCCGGAACAAAATTGACCTTATCTTCTGTCTGCTGCATCTTCAGTGACGCTTCAGCGAGCGGCTTCATTTTCACAAACCACTGTGTTGACAAAATCGGTTCAACAACAACGCCGGTGCGCTCGGAATGACCAACCGCGTGTGTATGTTCTTCAACATAGGCTAATGCGCCGCACGCTTCCAGATCGCTGACAATCTGTTTCCGGCATTCATCTCGATCAAGGCCCTGATATTTTCCGGCATGTTCATTCATCTTGCCGCTTGCATCAATAACAAGGATTCGCGGTAGATTGTGACGGTTGCCGACTTCAAAATCGTTCGGGTCATGAGCTGGTGTAATTTTCACGGCACCGGTACCAAATGACTGATCGACATAACTATCGGCGACAATCGGAATCTCGCGGCCGATAATCGGCAAGATTGCCGTCTTGCCAACAATGTCTTTATAGCGCGGATCATCCGGATGAACCGCGATGGCAGTATCGCCAAGCATCGTTTCCGGACGCGTTGTCGCGATCTGAATTGACCCTGAACCGTCAGAAAGCGGGTAGTCAATATGCCAGAGATAACCAGGAATTTCTTTGTAAATGACTTCAATATCAGATAAAGCCGTGCGTGCTGCCGGATCCCAGTTAATGATATAGGCACCTCGATAGATTAGCCCTTTTTCATACAGGCCGACAAAGACTTTGCGCACCGCTCGGGACAAACCGTCGTCCAGTGTGAACCTCTCCCGCGAATAATCGAGAGACAAACCGAGTTTCGCCCACTGCTTGCGGATGAACGTGGCATATTCCTTTTTCCATTCCCAGGCGACTTCGAGAAATTTTTCTCTTCCTAAATCATACCGCGATTTTCCTTCAGCGCGCAGCTTAGCATCAACTTTTGCCTGTGTCGCGATGCCCGCATGATCCATACCAGGCAAATACAATGTATCGTAGCCTTGCATCCTTTTGAATCGGATCAAAAGATCCTGCATCGTCGTATCCCAGGCATGACCGAGATGCAGCTTACCTGTAACATTTGGGGGCGGAATCACGATCGAATACGGTTTTTTGGCTGGATCTTGATCTGCCTTGAAATAGCCGTTTTCACGCCATCTTTGATACCACTTTTCTTCGGTCTGCCCTGGATCGTATTTTGTTGCCAATTCTTCTTTTTCCATGACTCATACTCCTTTTCTTTAAAAAAGCATGTCAATGCTGATTGTATTTAAGGCGATTACAAAAACTTGGCGTAGCCAAGTCCCTTTTTTCAACAAATGCAAGCATCTCGCGCCTTCGCTGCATTTTTCATGACAAATCAGATACGTGATTTATTTATGAAAAAAGAGCTTTCCTCATCCTGCAAAAGGACGAAGAAAGCTCCGTGGTACCACCTTGATTTGCGCAATAAACGTGCACACTCATTTCTGGATAACGGGAAATTCCCGGTCGATTCTAATTCGGCACCGATGCCGTTTCAAATCGGCGGCTCAAAGGCTACCTTCCGCGCTTGTTGCCGAGGAAGCCTCTCAGCCTGTGGGCTTCCATCTCTTGCGACATCGGGGTGCGTACTCTTCCCTCTCATTGCCATTGTCTCTCATTCACTTGTTGTGACTTGTATTATACACAATTTGCGTAGAAAGAGTCAACATCTCCTGAAGATCGGCGGACAGGAACTTTTTTTCGATGGGTTCATAGACTAGATCAGTACTTATTCTATCCATTGATCAAACAAGCTTGAAAGTAAGCAAAAGCGCCACGATTAGGTCGATCACAGGAGGAGGTGACGGTATGTTCAAAAACAAACGTTTTGCACCCTTTATAAAAAAATGTCGGGAGGGGCTCAGTATTGTCGTACTGCCGCTCGCGCTTTTTCAACTCGTTCGGACCATCTTCCTGCCGACGACGATGGATGTGCTGCTTTGCGCCCTGCTATTTTTTCTATATGTTGGCTTCCTGAAGAAATGGATGTAACCGGCAATTGTCAGGAATCGTCCGAAGTTTGTTCCTCTTGATGGTTTGATTGCTTCTGTTTTTCTTCATAGTATCCTTGAAACGCGCGAATCATCTCCGACTGTGCCCGTTGCAACGTGATCCAGTGCTGGGTAAACCAGAATTCGCTTTGATCGTGCTGTAACCTGTATTTCTCAAGCAAATTGATCGGTGCGAGCGGACACATCAAGTAGTGGAAAAGAAACGTCGTTTCATTGTCCGTCAACGGACAAGCAGCAAGGTAACTACTGATCCACGCTTTCCATGGCAAATGCGGTTTGGATAAAACAGCGCTTGCCTGTTCGAATAGCGAAGCAGCCTCGATGATAAAGATGCCGTAACTGCATTCTTCAAAATTAATTAAGTAGCATTTTTCATTCTCAATCACTATATGGAGCGGATTCAGCCGGCCATGACAAAGCGCGCGACGCATTCCTTTTTTTGCTGCGTTTTCCGTTCCCTCTTCTACTTCTTTCTGCGTCCCTTGAAAATAGAGCAGCGCGTTCTGAAGATTTGTTAAATAGCCTCCAGCCGATGAAAGGACGAGTTGTTCAAAGGGGGACGGATAGACATGATGCTCCGCTTCCTGGACAAAACGCTCCCATATGTTCTGCCTGCCTGTGAGCAGTTGTACCATCGATTGATACAGTTGATCCGGATTGTCGTCACCGCGCAACGTCTGTTGGTGCATTTGTCCCGCTTTAAGAAAAAGCCGTGTGTAACGCGTCAGCAAATCCGATTCCGGCACTGTTTCTTCAAACCAAGGTAGAAGATAGTACCCCGAGTCCCCATCTCCCTGAATGACAAGATCGCCATATTTTGAAGGCAGCGGCGACAGGGCATCAATCGCAAGCTTTCCCGCTAGTTTATAGGCAGTCAGTAGATGGTTGATCTGATTGCGCGTAATTTTTTTCTGCTTCAATGCGAAATTGCCGATGACCGTTTCAATTTTCATCACACTTCCGTGCTGGGAAAACTGATAGGGAAAGAGATCATATTGAAAAAGAAGTCGCCGCACTTGCAGGTCCGGCTCTGTCGCCACGAGCGATCACCTTCTTTCCTTACGCCATTTCGGCCATGTTCCAAACAGACTGAACATGGCGAATCAGCCTCGTTTTTGCATCCCATACTTTTTTGAACAGATCGTGCTCTTCAGGCGCTGCAATTGGCGCATTTGCGGCAGCAAATAGTCGGAACCACTCACCCGGTTCATACCATTCGGCAAGCAGCAGATCCTGGGTTTCCCGTTCTAATGAAAATTGCGGGGCAAGTGCTTCGAGCAGCTTCTGCACCGCCTCCTCGCCCTGTTCTAGCGCTGCAAGCAGAATAAATTGAGCCAATTGCCGGTATCCGCTAACCGGACGACTTTGCCCAAGTTCAAAAAATAAAGTTTCAAGCAACAGCCGTGTGCTTTGAAACGAAAAATCTTCCGGAAGAATAAATGCTTTGCTTCCGGAACGGTGTTGGTTTCTGAGACGGTCTGCAATTTCCGCACGGCTTTGTACTGATGGATAGCACGTTCGTACCAATTGACCGATTGTATCGCTGACCATGCCTACCCGTTCGGATTCGCTGAAAAAATATGCTGCTTGTGCAGACACCTGCGAAGCAGCGACTGGTGGAAGATTCCCGCGACTTTTTTTCAGAAGCAACGCGACGAGACCTGCCCACTGCGTCTCTTTGCCCGCAATCGGCGCCTGATCGAGCGGCGCGTCATGGCAGGTGATCATGTAGCGATCAAAGCGTATCGATGTCGCGCCATAGACGGTGGCATACATCCGATCCAGAAAAAAACTGTCGCTGATTAGTTTCCTGCGCCAGTTCAGATGCTCCGATAACAAACGTTCATCGTCCCAGAATCGTATTTTTTTTATGCCTCGTTCCGTCTGAACGAGCAACGGGGTTTCCTGAACCACGCTCATTTCACGGAATGCATAATTATTCTGCAATGCGGCGCGCAGATAGTCCCAATGGTCAAACATCTTGGACAGCCTTAGTAATCGGAATAAACAGCAATTCGCCCGCTTCTAACGCTCCTGTCGGCAGTTGGTTTTTTTTCATCAGACTGGTCACAGGCACTTTATAACGATTAGAAATGCTCTCCAGCGAGTCTCCACCTTGAACAATGTAGATTCTAACCATTGTTTTTTGTTCGGTTTCAGCGCCAGCAAGTACTTTTGTCAGATAAAGGCTATTGGTATCCCCTGTCTGTTCCGGCTCCGCTTTTTCATTCAGCGCTTCCGCTTCGATTTCTTGAGCAACAGGCGCGGGAGCAACACGTGGTGTCTGAGGTAATTGTGGCGCTTCGCTCGCGCGCTCTGTTGCATCTTCAGAACGTCCAGCAAAAGCAACAGACGGCTGATCATCAGGCGCCTCAGACATGTCTGGTTTACGGAATGCTTCATACGCAAAGGCCGTTGTCGCTTCGTCCGCCTCGTAGTCTAGTGAATCTGTCGGCATCTCTTCAAAACTCGTTTCAAAAGGAATATCGCCGAAATCCCGGGCCTTTTTCTTTAACATGGACGCTTTCGATGCCTTCGGTTGCTCGGGACTTGATCCAGTTGCCTCAGTTGTCTGCCCTGAAGTTTTCGGAACAGACTTTTCCACTGGCTTTGTGAATTGTTTCGCAGCTGCTGATACCGCGCCTTTTTCAGGGCTGACTGCGTTCTCCTTCTTACTTGTTTCAGCCGCTTTTGCTTTTGCCTGCGGTTGCGCTTTTTCTACTGCCAGCTTTTCTTCTTTATTTGCCGCTTCTTTTTTCGTTGCTGCTTCTGCTGACTTATTCGCTACCGGGTTCTTTTCCTGACTGACTGGAGCAGCGGTTTGAGGGGCTACCGGAGCCGGCGCAGGCATTGGCGTCGGTGCTGGCGTTGGCACGGTAGGTGCTTCTGTTCTCGCCGTCTCTATGGGCTTTGGCTGATTGAGCCCTGTGATCGCTAAATCCGCCTGCAATTGTAAATGACGGTGCTCCGACAATTCATAGTCAAATGCTTCAATGATCACAAAAAGTTCCTCAAGATTCGGCACGCGATCAGCCGGTATGGTGATATCAATCGGAAAACGATGCTCAAGAATAGCGGTTCCGTTGTTTGTTTCCATGATCTCGTCAATTGTGCGAAACGGGGCGGTGCCGCTCTCTGTCCCTTGCCCATCATATGGAGCAGGTTTATATTCTCCAGTCAAACGGAGAAAACCTTTAATGGTCACATCATTCCAACTTTCCTCGACGGTAATATCCGGTTCAAGAGCCATTGATAAAATTTCTTCGGCCGGAGCGTCATCCCTGAGCCAGACGGATTCATTTATTGAAAATTGCAAGCGATCATTCGACGATTGAGACATGCATTCCACCCTCTCATCCATTCTTACTAAAGGTCTATGCGACAAGGACGAAATTATGATCCGCACGGGCCAATATCGCTTGCAAAAATCAAACGGCTTTGTGTTATTGGAAAAACAAGCTTTTTCAGTAGTTATTCTTTTTTTTCAAGATAGAGACCCTCATCTTTTTTCCATTCCGCATAAAAAACGTCTTGGATGCGATCAATGTGATGCCGCTTCAATTCTTTCATCAGCCATTCCTCGTTTAGGCCGGCGCGCTTCATATTTTGATAATCCGCCTCGCCGTCATTGATAATATTGACAGGTAAATAAACCGGCTTCTGCGGCTGCTGCAAATCTTCATTCTTCGGCACATCATATTTGGATTTTTTCAAAACACTGACAGTCCCATCGGTTTCAAGAATCGCAAAATCAACTTCGCGGACCGAAAAGACATCCTTGTGACGCAGCAAGTTCTGCAACATATTAATATCGAGTTTCTCCTTTTTCATCGCTTCTCGGTCCATCCGTCCATTGCGGATGATGATCGTTGGTTTTCCTTCCAGAAAGGCGCGTGAACCGCGGTACTTCTGCGTTATCCACTCGACAATATAGATCATCACGCCCCAGATAACCACTGTATAGAGTATCGTCAGGATACCAATCGCTTTGTCATAGAGTGCATTGCCGACAAATTCACCGAGCACGATTGCTGAGATAAAATCGAATGCTGTAATCTGTGACAGTGTGGCTTTACCGAGAATCTTTGTGACAGAGAACAAGGCGATAAATCCAATCATTAATTCGACAGTTATTCTGAGTAAATGCATTGTGCTCACCCCAAAAACAAAATTAACGTATTGTTTGCTTAGTTTGGCCCAATCGACGTTTGTCATGCAGTAAAAACCTGAACTGATTCTTTTTTCAACAATTGTGCCTCGGCTGTATGTGGCTTTTGATCATCAGGCTTAGCTTGGATCGCTTTTCCCGCAAGCCAGAGCGCCTTCGCTCCATTTTTGTGCAGAATCTTTTAAATACTTAGTTTTTCTTATACTTAATTCTACTAGCGTTTCACTAATTTATTCAAACCATTCATAATACTATGAATGTTCAAAATTAATATGGTTTCTAGACAAAAAAATCCTTTATAATGGAAGAATAGGTGATTCCTAT
>NZ_JAFBEV010000006.1 GCF_016908935.1 Sporolactobacillus spathodeae
ACTCTGTCGATCCCCGCGCCTACTCTGTCGATCCCCGCGCCTACTCTGTCGATCCCCGCGCCTACTCTGTCGATCCCCGCGCCTACTCTGTCGATCCCCGCGCCTACTCTGTCGATGTCCGGCTCTAACAATATCTGCTGTCGGCCAATACCAATCGCATGAAATAAAGCATTAACCGGACCAAATGTGCCGAAGAGACCGATATACGCATACGCTTTGAGAAGGACGTTAATCCATGTCGGCAGAATCAAAAGAAGCAACCACAGCTGGCTATGCTTCAATAGCGTCAGCACATATGCGGTTGGATAAGCAACAAGCAATGTGAACAGCGTAATCAAAAAAGCGTACCCGAGCGATGCTAACGCCATGCGCAGATAGATTGAAGTAAAAAAGTGTGCATAATTACCCAGTGTCAGCTGTCCCTGTAAAAGAATGAACAATATATTTTGACGCATTTTATCAAAAAATTACCTTTTTCATCATATTAAAGTTCTATTTTTCTGAATTTATGAGGACAAGACTTCTGAAATTGTCAATAACTTTGTGGATATGTGGATAACATGGTGAATCGCTTATCAGGCCTTGCTGTCTGATTGTGTATGATTTTGTCGACAACTTTCATTTGCTCTGTGGATAATGTGGATAAAGCTGTGTGTATCCTATAAATAGACTGTATTAATTTGTCAATACTGTGCATAAGTCTGTGGATTATGTGCTTAATTATTTTTGCAGAAAAATTTACATTTTTTTCATAGAAAAGATATCATAAAAACTAGGTAAAGTTGCCCAGTCCTTATTTTGTATCAATTACGCTTCGGCGCTCGCTTGCCGCGGGCGATCCGTGAGCCTCCTCAGACAAGCGAGAATCTGCGGGGTCTCACTTGGCTCGCTTTTCCCGCAGGCGTCTCGCACCTGCGCTCCATTTTTCACGCAAAATCTTATACATTCTTTAATTACAGGATAAACCCAGCCTAGCCCAGTCCTTATTTTGTATCAATTACGCTTCGGCTGCTTGCCGCGGGCGATCCGTGAGCCTCCTCAGACAAGCGAGAATCTGCGGGGTCTCACTTGGCTCGCTTTTCCCGCAGGCGTCTCGCGCCTGCGCTCCATTTTTCACGCAAAATCTTATACATTCTTTAATTACAGGATAAACCCAGCCAGCCCAGTCCTTATTTTTTATCAATTACGCTTCGGCTGCTCGCTTGCCGCGCCTGCATCGTGATCCTCAAAAAAGCTAAAATTCCGCATCCGCCAGCACTGCATTTTTTGCAAAGTTCTTATAAAAAAAGATGCCCTCAAGTCGAAAAAATCGGCTTTTGAGACATCCTCTCTTTTTACCATATATCTGATGAAATCATGCGATGCGCGACAAGATCGTCAAGGCTACGAAATTGATAGCCCTTTTTCTTCAGGTCATGAATCACTTTCGGTAGCGCATCGGCGTTATCCTTAGATACCGTATGAAGGAGAACGATCGCTCCCGGATGGATCCGCCGCATAATTTGTGTATAAGCATAAGCGCCACCATGCTGCTCAGTCCGTACCCAATCTTTATACGCGGCTGACCAGAAGACGCTAATATAGCCTTCCTGTTTGGCTAGCTTCATCGATCGTTCGCTGAATGTGCCACGCGGCGGCCGCAAATAATTCATGATTGGCTTGCCGGTCAGTTTCGTATAAGCATCTTTGAGTTTCGCGAGTTCCTGTTCATATTTCATATCGCTAATTTGCGATAAATCCGGATGCCCCCATGAATGGTTGCCGATAATATGCCCCTCGCGAACCATTCGTTTCACCAGATCCGGCTGACTCTTGATGTAGTGGCCCGTAATGAAAAAAGTGGCCGGCACGTTTTCCTTTTTCAGCGTATCTAAAATCGATGGTGTATAGCCTGCCTCATAGCCGTTGTCAAAAGTCATGTAAATCTGCTTTTTTGTTGTATCGCCGATAAATATCCCATCATACTTATTCAGCAACGCTTGATACTCTGGTTCCGTTGTTGCCGGCTGGTTGTTTTTTGCCGGTTTGAAATACCAGTCCGCCGCGTATCCCGGCTGCGGCAGACCGATAAAAAAGGTCAGCAGCAGGGAAGCGAGCATTATTGTCTTTTTCATTTTCAGTCACCTCAAGGCCCAACATTTTCTCCTTTAGGGTGACCTGAAAAACTAATTTTATTTGTCAGTCAAGTGATTCTCCCAGTCCTCACGATACCGTTTAATGCGTATCGCAAGATTGTCAATCATTTTCAGCAGATGGGTTAAAGCCTCCGAATCTGCATTTTGCTCATCTAATGCGTCAACCATGGTTTGCAGCAGACGTACTCGCTTTTTCAGATTGGCGACCTGCTCGCTCTTTAGATTTGTTGCCCGTCCCATAAAATAAGTTCCTCCATCTTCAACACTATTCTATGGTTACTGTAGCATATTGGCTGCCGACGGGTTGAAAATTTGCCTGTGAGAGACTTTTTGCGCGAAAAATAGGCACTGGCTTTCCCGCCAATGCCTGACTGATCTTAATTTACTGAATAGCGTAGGAACAGACGGTCCTGAATCGGCATCCAGGCGCCGATTCCTTGCTGCATCCTGTTTTTGACTTCAATTTTCGCTTGTCCCCCGTGCAGAACAAGAAAAACTTCCCCGTACGTTATCGTCCCTTTTTCACTAATTGCGGGAACGAAGCCGTACAGGTGACCAATCTGCTTCGGTTGAACAGAATAGGGCCGGTCAATTTTTGTACCGCTGCCGATGATGGTTGAGAAAGCGATCGGAAAATGAGTTTTCCGTATCATTTTTGCCATAATCAGCTGATTAACTTCTTCAGAACGTGGGACTTTCGCCGTCAGGCCACCACTTACTTTTACCTGCATTTTCTGTAGATAGGTAAGTTTCTGAACGGTTTTGCTTCCTCTTGCGTCAACTGCATTGTCATTTACTTTTTTATACTCCCAGTTGACGGATGTTTCCTTAGACGCATAGTTGAGCGGCCACTCGCCAAGATAAATCTTCGCGTGATAGCCAAGCGACCATTTTGACGGATGAATCGTCGACTCATTCAATAGTTTGATCAGGCGCGCGTTTTCGATCGGTACCTTTGCCGTTTTCAATAAAGCTTTCGTTTTGCTGCCGGGAACAAGTTCCGCTGTGTTATGCGCTGGATTCGGATAGGTATTTTCTTTCGATACATCAACCACTGAGGAAGGAATCTTATTGGGAACTGCAGCGGTGGATTGGGCGTCTGTAAACGTCGAACCGCAGAAAAAAATTGCCAGACAGATGCTCACCGATAGTATTTTTTTCAAATCGGATCGCTCCTTTTTTTTCTTATTCTTTTCTGATCGCCGGGATTCTATCCCGAGCGGCTTCATTTTTCTGCAGTGTCCGAATAGACGGTCCTAGTGTCCAAAATCCGCCATGAAGCGCCAAAATCATCGAAAAAAAGTTAAATTCTATCCTCGCGCGCAAAACTGCGCCAGATCCGCTCAAAAAATAAGATAACTTGGCTACGCCAGCCTTTTTTTGCAAAAATTGCACATCGGCTGCTCGCTTGCCGCGGGCAATCCGTGAGCCTCCTTAGAAGGCTAGAATCTGCACGGTCTCACAACTTGGCTCGCTTTTCCCGCAGGCGCCAGAGCGCCTTCGCTCCATTTTTCGGAAAAAATCATAGGCTTTCTTATTTATTGAAAAAAGCTGCGCGAGGCGCAGCTTTCAACTACTGATCTTATCCAAAATAATGAAGCTCACCAATTCGTTTTACCGCTTCGACTAAACGATCCGGTTCGGTCAGGAGCCCGACACGGATAAAGTCGTCACCATTGGCACCGAAACCGAGTCCTGGGGCGAGAACAACATGCGCTTTCTGCAACACATCATCGCAGAAGGAAACGGAGTGATAGCCCTTCGGAACCGGAAGCCAGCCGAAGAACGAGCCTCTTGACGGTTCGGCGTGCCACCCGATCGCTTCAGCAGCGCCGAAGAATGCGTTGCGCCGCTCCTCATACCGGGCAACGAGTTCGTGCACACAATCTTGCGAACTGAGCAAGGCTGTCGCGGCCGCCTCCTGAATTCCACCGAAAAGGCTGACATAATAATGATCTTGAATCAATTCAATGGCTTCAATAACACTTTTATTGCCAAGCGCGAAGCCAACACGCCAACCGGCCATATTATACGTTTTCGACAGTGTATACATTTCGATGCCGACGTCTTTCGCACCCGGCGTCTGCAGAAAGCTGCGTTGTTTCTGACCGTCAAAGCCGAGCGCGCCATAAGCGAAATCATGAACAACGCAGAGGTTGTTTTGTTCCGCTACGCGAACCGTCTCTTCGAAAAAGTCAGCTGGAGCTGTTGCGGCCGTCGGGTTATTTGGGTAGTTCAGAATCATCATTTTCGCTCGGTCAAGCACCGCTGGCGACAGTGCCGAATAATCAGGCAGAAAAGCATTCGCCTTAACAAGCGGCATGGGTTCAACCTTCAAATTAGCGAGCGCAAAGCCAGAGAGATAATCCGGATAGCCGGGGTCTGGCATCAATACCGTATCACCGCTGTTCAGCAAGCATTCGCCGACTTCTACAAGCCCGGTTTTGGAACCGAATAAAATAGCGACTTCGCTTTTCGGATCCAAATCAACAGCGTATTCCCGTTTATAGAAAGAGGCGATCGCCTCTTTGAGAAAATCATAACCGCGAAACGGTGAATACTTATGATAGAGTGGATTGGCCGCCGCTTCCTGCAGCGACCGGACGATATGAGGCGGCGTCGGTTGATCTGGGTTGCCTTGCCCCAGATTAATGACATCGTAGCCTTTGGCAATTTCCGCGTTCGTTTTCACAACCAAGTCAGCAAAAAATTGTTTCGGCAAACGATTCAATGCATCAGATTTCGGATAATAAACCATTTTCACACTTCCCGTTCAGAAATCAGTGATTGCTGTTTTCCAAAAAAAAGCGGCAACCGATATAATAGAATTGTCTGTCCCTTTATTTTCATCGAAATAATCATCTTTGTAAAGGCGATTATTCAAAATATTTTACCATCATGGAGGTATCCGCATGAAGCTTGCATTGATTCAGCTAGACATCGTTTTCGGTAACCCGGAAAAAAATAAGCAAAATGCGCAGACATTGATTGAACATGCGATCAAGCAATCCCCAGACACGGTGATCCTGCCTGAACTGTGGACCACCGGCTATGATTTGACGCGCCTCAATGCGATCGCCGATCCAAACGCCGCCGATATACGCGCGTTTGCCGGAGACTTGGCTAAAAAGTATCAAATCAATATCATTGCCGGATCGGTCGCCAAACAAAAAGGAGACAAAGTCACCAATACAATGACTGTCTTCAATCGAAAAGGCGAATGCATCAAGGAATACAGTAAAGTACACCTTTTTCGTCTGATGCGTGAGGAACGCTACATGGAAGCTGGCGAAGCAGACGGTCTTTTTTCAATTGACGACGTTTCCGCCGCCGGCTTCATTTGCTATGACATTCGTTTCCCCGAATGGCTGCGCCGCCATGTGCTTCAGGGGGCCAAACTTCTGTTTATTCCCGCAGAATGGCCAGCGCCGCGTCTCGATCACTGGCGGACGCTGCTGACATGCCGCGCAATTGAAAATCAAGCCTTTGTTATCGCCTGCAACCGGGCGGGCAGCGATCCTGAAAATCAATTTGCCGGACACTCGCTTGTCATCAGCCCTTGGGGAGAGATTCTGGCTGAAGCCGGCGATAAAGAAGAAATCCTTTTTGCCGACATTGATATTGCCTCGATTGATGCGATCCGTAACCGGATCCCGGTATTTGAGGATCGCCGCCCTGAGCTTTACTGAATCAAAGAACGAATCTTTTTTTAAGAGAAAGGAATCATTTATGACGTCCCGTCGCTCACTGATCTTTCGTTTTACCCTTCTGCTCGGATCTGTTTTCATCTGCGGTGTAGCGGAAGGCATGCTTCTGCCGCTGCTTTCGTCTCTTCTCGAAAAGCGCGGCGTCTCGGTGCTCGTGAACGGTCTCGGTACCACCGCATTGTATCTCGGCATGATAATCGCCACGCCATTCATGGAAAAGCCGATGGAGAAATTTGGCTATAAACCTTTTTTATTCTACGGATTGGTTCTGATCGCTTTATCCATCTTGCTGTTTCCAATCCAGATCAATCTCTGGTTCTGGTTCATCCTGCGCTTCACCGTCGGTATCGGCGACAGTCTTCTTCATTTCGCCGCGCAAACCTGGATCGCAATCGGCAGCCCAGCAAATCGGCGCGGGCGCAATATCGCCTGTTACGGGCTTAGTTTCGGACTCGGGATAGCTGTGGGTCCACTTCTAGTTCGCCTGCTTGCCTATGGACGCTGGGTTCCTTTTATTGCCGCGACTGTTCCCTGCCTACTTGTTGCGCTGCTGATGCTACTTTTGAAGAATGAGCGACCAAGTGCAGTCGGAAAAGACGCTTCGCAAAGCGTTGGCTGGATTGCTCGGTATAAAAAAGTGATTTTTTTAGCTTGGTCCGGTCTTGTGGCGACCTTCAGCTTCGGTTTTCTGGATGCTTCAATGAACAACAGCTTCCCTATTTTTGCCCTTAGAAGCGGTTACTCTGTCGATGACATCTCCATCCTACTTCCAGCTTTTGTTGCGGGAGGGCTTTTGACTCAGTTGCCCATTGGTATGCTGAGCGATCGGATCGGCAGAAAAATTCTGCTGCCGCTTCTCACATTTTCAAGTGCCTGTCTTTTTATTCTGACGGGATTATTCTACGATTCCTTTTCATGGATTTTGGGCACTTTTCTTCTTTCAGGAATGCTCATCGGGTCGCTATATTCGATGAGTATGAGCTATGTCAGTGATTTGCTTGAGCGCCCCCTGCTCCCTCTCGGAAATATTCTGCTCAGCATCTTTTACAGCATCGGCTGCATTTTCGGCCCGCTCAGTGGCAGTCTGTTGATTGGAAAGAATCCCGACGGTCGACTGTTCTTCGGATTCTCCGTGATGCTGCTCTTGATTACAACTAGCACCGCGCTACATCAACTTATACTTGCAAAATGCAGAGAAGCAACCCACTGATGAATGCGAGCATCTCTGTTTTTTTTCCTGTTAAAATGCATTTTTCCGTTTCATTTGGACGATCAGATTTAACGAGCGGTGCGCCGCATGCATACGATACGTTGTAGGCAAGATCGTTCGCGCAGATTGGAGGAATGCACTTTGAAAAGAATGTTAACTTTACCAGACCTTGATTTGGCGACCCATTGGATGAACAGACGGCTGAGTGCCGACTATTTGGAAGGAAAACCGCTGCTGATTCATTTCTGGTCAATCAGTTGCTATCACTGCAAAGACTCGATGCCCGCACTGCAGGCCATACGTGATCGGTACAGCAATCAACTCCGAACTATTGCCGTGCACATGCCACTGTCCCCTGCAGACACAGATGTCGACCAAGTCGCCGCTGTCAGCCGCAACTATCAGATTACGGAACCTTTGCTGATTGATAATGATCACAAATTGGCTGATGCCTTTAGCAACCGCTATGTTCCAGCCTATTACCTATTCGGCACTGATCGCATACTGTATGAATATCATCTCGGGCAGCGCGGTGTCGATCGAATCGGTCGAGCCGTCGAACGTCTTTTAAATCTGCCTCCCGTTTGAATTTTATCGGGGGCCCGAATAGAAGAAAAGCATTTTACGGGTAACAAAGCGTCCGGCAGTCACAAATAACCGGCCAATCAGCGTTCCGGCAAAATTCAACAGCAAATCATCAATATCAAAGATTCGAGCGGCAAAATAGTACTGGCACATCTCTATGAATAAACTGAAGCCGAGGCCCAGTAGCAAGGTCCCTACAAAGAAATCATTTTTTTTGAGAAGTGGGAAAAGAACACCGAGAGGCACGAAAAGAAGCACATTGCCAACGACGTTCTTAGCAATCAACAGACCAGAACCGCTGCGTAACATTAAGCGAATACTGCTGAAAAGTAGCAAATTGCTGGATCGTCCGTACGTATAATAATTATGCGTGAATAAGGTCAGCAGCAGAAGTAGACCAAGATAACTGATAAAGGCTATAAAAAGAACGAAACTATTGGCGTCTTTTTTTTTCATCATCAGCCCTCCTTGTCCCATTTCTATGAAAGGAAGAAACAATCAATGATCCAAAAAACAAACAGGCCCGAGCGCGCGAGCTACTGCTGACGCTTTCGACCTGCATTTTTGTTGCGCGGCAGATTTAACCGTCCTATTGTTTCGGGATAAGCGGTTTTTTATCCTCATTTGAATGCGGAATACGCAAAATTGCATTGATCTGACCACCCACAAGGATCATGATCGCAGTCAGATAAAACCAGACCATCAGAATAATAATCGCTCCGAGCGTCCCATATGTCGACGAATAATTATTGAAATAGCGCACATAAAAAGAAAAGCCATACGAAGCCATTTGCCAGCCAACCCCTGCGATCACGGCACCGATAATCACCTCACGCCATTTTAAAAACATATTGGGCCCAAATTTATAGAGACAGGCAAAAATAGTAATAATCAAGAGAAAACTTAAGAGCATGCTGAGTGCGGTCCAAAGCCAGGCAAACTCGCTTGATAAACCGAGAAAATGCAAAAACTGATGAACCAATCCATTAAAAATCACATTAATCGCAAGTGAGATCACAATGGCGAAAACCATTAAAATTGTCAAAACGAATGAGAGTAGTCGTGTCAATAAAAACGGACGTGTTTCTTTGACACGGTAAGCATGATTCAAGGTTCGAACCATCGCGTTTAATGCATTTGAAGCGGACCAGATAGTTGCCAAAATGCCAAGAGACATCAGCGAACTGCTTTTCTGGAGGAGACTTACTAAATTCTGTTTGAGTAAACCGACAACAACAGCTGGCACATAACGACTGATGAACGCGAATAACTCTTTCTCCGATAAACCGATGTAAGGAACTAAGGAAAACATAAAAATAGACAGCGGAAAAAGCGACAACAGGAAATAATATGCCAGTGTTGCCGCTAAATCCGTTGTTTGATCTTCCGTGAAACGGTGAATAAATTGTTTCAAGATCCCCACGGTGTCTTTCAGTTTCCGTCTCTCCAAATTTCTCATCTCCGCTCCATTCATTTTCTGTTATTTTTTGAATGGTTGCCGCTCTTCGAAACCGATTTGGTTGTTTTTACGGTTTCCGTTTTTCTTTCCAGAGTTGCTGTCGCAGAAGAACCCTTTGAGTAATTAGTTTGCTGCGTCGCCGTTGTTACGGATTCGTGGCGCATCGTTCCCGGATTCGGTACAGTGGTCTCATTTTCGAGGCGCTGCAGTGCATCTAGTTCAGAATCAATCAATACCGGCTGATCGAATTGGGACAAATTCTGCCCGTATCGTTTGATTTTGCCAGCGATATCCCCAAGTTCACTGCCGGCTTCCATCACATATTGATAGGTGTTCCCCGTGCTTTTCCGTGCCATTTCGGCGTGTTCAATCATATGCTGGAAATCATCGGACACTTCGCGCGCTAGACCTTTAAGTCGCGTGCCTGTCACTGAAAAATAACGACCAACCTGAGCAGGATTCTGATACACCGTTTGAATCAATTGACCGCTGCTCTTTGCAGCGTTTTGCACCCGATGTCCCCAAACAGAACGTGTCTCCCGGCTCATGAACGACAGAGCACCGCCAACCAGACCACCGATTAGCATTAATCTCCCCATATTGCTCTTGCCATAGACATTCATTAGACTCTGCCCCCTCGCAGTGTTTGCAATCCCTTGTCGGATCACAAATTTAGTCTGTGTTCAGCGAGTAAATGTATGTAAGAAAAACATTGGAAGATCAAAGGCTACCGGCAATGAGACGTTCAATTAGCTTATCTGTTCCCTTATCGACGAGCTGAAACACATTTTCAAAATTTCCGGTGTAATACGGATCGGGCACATCTTGATCTGCCGTACCGGGCACAAGATCCATGAAACGGAGGATTTTCTCAGTCCGTGCCGGCTGCTGGGCGGCTTGCTCCATTAAATCCGTTTGGTTCCTGCTGTCCATCGCAATCAGCCAATCAAATTGATCAAAATCATTTAAATGGACCTGTCTGGCATGGATACCCTGAAAAGAAATGCGGTGCTTCTGCAAAATTTCACGCGTCCCTTGGTGCGGCGGATCGCCAATATGCCAGTCTCCAGTTCCTGCTGAATCCACAGCTGCCAGCCCGGTTAAGCTGCGCTGTTTCAGTTTATTCCTTAGTACAGCCTCAGCCATTGGCGATCGGCAAATATTACCGAGGCAGACAAACAGTATCCGCTTCATGACGTACGCCTCCAATAAATTATCTCTAAATTCAGCATAGCTGATTCCGTTTTTGTTCTGCAAGCATTATATGCCAAAGACCACTGATCACGGCTTATTGGGAAAATATGCTACAATGAGGGCAGATCATTCGTAGGAGGATTAGCGATGGGAGACGTACTCAATCAAAAATGGAATTTGGATACACTTTTTCAGGGTGAAAGCAATTCAGCGGCTTTCGAATCGTTCCTTCAATCCCTTGAAACAGAACTCAGCCAATTTCAAGAAAAGTTGGAAGCACAAAAGCAGCCATTTACAGCAGAACAAGCCCCATTTTTTGATAAAACCATACATACTTATGAAGACATAACAAGAAAACTAACGGAAGCGATCGCTTTTACCGAATGTCTGACAGCACAGAACGTCAACGATGAGAAAGCTTCGGCGCTCAGCAGCCGTCTACAGGCGTTATCTGCAAAAACAGACGCCGCAGATATTCTGCTTGGCAACCTGCTCCGGGATATTACGGAATCCGACTGGCAACAGCTGATTACAGGCGGCCTAGAAGACATCCGTTTTAATCTTCAAGAAAAACGTGATTTGTCACGGAAATTGCTACCGGCAGAGCAGGAACAGTTGATCAGCAATTTATCCGTAGACGGCTATCATGCGTGGGGCAATTTCTATTATTCGCTCGTTGGCAAGCTTAAGATCCCTTTTACCAATCCGGAAGGCACAGAGGAAATGCTCTCAATTAGCCAGGCGAATAACCTGCTCGAAGATGGCAACCGCACTGTTCGCAAAAACGCATTCGAAGCGCTGGAAAACGCTTGGTCGGAACAGGCTGATCTATTCGCCACCGTTTTGAACCATATCAGCGGCTATCGCTTAGCTGCTTATAAAGCGCGCGGCTGGGATGACTTCTTAAGCGAGCCGCTTGACTATAACCGCTTGTCACGAAAAACGCTTGAGCGGATGTGGCAAACAATTGAGGCTTACAAACCACGGTTCACAGCTTTTCTGAAGCGCAAAGCAGAGCTGCTCGGTCTGAAAAAACTCGCCTGGTACGATGTCGACGCACCACTCTCGACTTCAAGCCCAAAAATCAGCTATGAAGAAGCCGGCGCGTTCGTCGTTCGTCACTTCCGCAGTTTCAATCCGAAAATGGCTGACTTCGCTGATCATGCGTTGAAGTCGCGCTGGATTGAAGCGGAAAATCGCTCAGGAAAACGCCCAGGCGGCTTTTGCACCAGCTTTCCAATTGCCGAGCAGTCGCGAATTTTCATGACGTTTAGCGGTACCATGGGCAATACATCGACGCTGGCTCACGAATTAGGCCATGCCTATCACCAATCCGTGATGAATGACCTACCTTATCTTTCCCAACATTACGCGATGAATGTGGCCGAGACGGCATCGACATTTTCTGAATTAATTGTCGGTGATGCCGCCGAAACCGCCGCCAAGACAAAGGAAGAGAAGATCACCTATCTGAGCAATAAGCTCGAACGTTCGATTGCATTGTTAATGAATATCCACGCGCGTTTCTTATTTGAGACACGGTTCTATGATGAAAGAAAAAAAGGCATGGTTTCCGTTGATCGACTAAATGCGCTGATGGTCGAAGCACAAAAAGAGGCTTATCTGGACTCACTCGATACGTACCACCCGCTGTTCTGGGCATCCAAGCTACATTTTTATATCACCGACTGGCCGTTTTACAATTTCCCATATACCTTCGGCTTCCTGTTCAGCACAGGTATCTATGTACAGGCGCTTAAAGAAGGACCTGCTTATGCGGCTAAATACGATGCCTTGCTGCGCGACACCGGCCGGATGACGACCGAACAGCTCGCCGCCAAGCATCTCGGCGCTGATTTGACCGCTGAAGATTTTTGGAGCGCCGCTCTCGATTATTGCGCCGCCGATGTTGATGAATTCCTGAAATTGACAGAAGAATAATCAAGCGGATCAAAAAGCAATTAGACCGTCGAATTTTCGCCACCGCCCTGGGCGGTGGTTTTTTGAATCGGTTATAATGTTTTTATATGTAAATCGTCAGCTGACCTGGAAAGGGGCTAGTTTATGCTTGAAAATAAAGAACAACTGATTCGCACGATTCACGCAGCTGCCGGAGACGCACCTGCTGATTTGGTTATAAAAAACGGGCAGATCGTCGATGTCTTCAGCGGTTGCCTGATTCAAGCGGATATAGAAATCACTGATGGGAAAATTGTCGGTTTAGGAAAAGGCTACGCGGCGAAAAAAATTATTGACGCGACCGGAAAAATTATCAGCCCGACGCTTATCGACAGTCATGTGCACATTGAGTCCTCGCTTCTGTCTCCTGGAGCGTTCGCCGATGTTTTGGTCGCCCATGGCGTGACGACCGCCATCACTGATCCCCACGAAATCGCCAACGTGCTCGGTGCAGATGGCATCCGTTTCATGATTGAACGCGCCCGGGCTGCGTCGATCGATGTTTTTGTGATGCTCCCTTCTTCTGTGCCAGCGACTTCCTTTGAGCATAATGGCGCGGTGCTGCATGCTGAGCAGCTTGAGCCGCTATTTAGCGAACCGACCGTCCTTGGTCTTGCCGAAGTGATGGATTACCCTGCGGTGATGCAAGCTGAACCTACAATGGTAGATAAACTTTTGATGACAAAAAAGCATTCGTGGCGGATTGACGGCCATGCCGCTGGTTTAGACGAAAAAGGCATCAACATCTATCGCGCCGCTGGGATCCGAACTGATCATGAATGCGTCAACGCTGAAGAAGCGCAAACACGATTGTCGCGCGGCATGTATGTGATGATCCGCCAAGGCACGGTCGCAAAGGACTTACCTCAGTTGATTGACTTGGTCAATCCGGTGAACAGTCGCCGTTTCTTGTTCTGCACGGATGATAAATATCCTGATGATTTAATAGCTGAAGGCAGTGTCGACGCCAACGTGCGTATGGCGATTCAGCGCGGCATCGATCCGATCACCAGCATTCAAATGGCCTCCATTAACGCGGCGGAATGCTACGGACTTGGGGAAAAAGGAGCGCTGGCTCCCGGATACGAGGCAAGTTTTCTGCTGCTTGATGACTTGGAATCCTTTGCGATTGACCAAGTTTATGTTAAGGGAAAACTTGTTGCCGAAAAAGGAAAATCGCTATTTCCATCGCCAGTTCCAGAAGGACGAACAGCGTCGCACCCATTGAATTTTAAAAAACTTACATCAGAGCAACTCGCCATTCCATTGCTGTCCGATCAAACGGCGCACGTGATTGGAATTATCCCAAACAGCCTCGTGACAGAGAACCTTGTTGCAGAAGTCCCGACGCAAGATGGTGCCTTTATTTTCGACGCGGCAAGCGGTGTTCAGAAAATTGCCGTGATTGAGCGCCATCGAGGATTAGGAACCATTGGTCTCGGCCTTGTCAAAGGTTTTGCGATGAACTCCGGTGCTTTGGCGACAACAATTGCCCATGACTCGCATAATCTTGTCGTCACAGGCTGCAGTGATACCGATATGATTTTTGCCGCAGAACGCCTGAAAGAAATCGGCGGTGGCATGCTCGTTGTCAATGACGGCAAAGTGCTTGCAGAGCTTGCTTTGCCGATTGCCGGATTAATGACGGACGATCCAGGAGAAAAGGTAGCCGTCGCACTCGCCAAACTGCGAGACGCTGCCGCTCGACTTGGCACTCCGGATACATTCAATCCTTTCCTGACCCTTTCTTTTCTCAGTCTGCCAGTTATCCCAGACTTGAAATTGACGGATACTGGTTTATTTGATGTCCGGCAATTTAAACACGTGCCAGTCGCCGTTCGCTAATTATTAAAGGAGTGTGTCTGCTTGTCATTACCGGAAGCTTTTATCGAAAAAATGACGCGATTGCTTGGACAAGAAGAAGCCCAAGCCTTTTTCGCCAGTTATGAAAAGCCGCGTGCATACGGATTGCGGGCCAATCTGTTAAAGATTACGCCAGAGCAGCTGCAGGCCCTTGTCAATTTCCCGCTCCGTCGGATCGCATTTTGCAAAACCGGCTTCTATTTTAACCCGGACGATCACCCGGGCCGGCAGGCGTTCCATCAAGCAGGCTTGTACTATATACAGGAGCCAAGTGCGATGGCCGTGGCTGCATTTGCTGACGCTCAGCCCGGTGAAAAAGTGCTTGATCTCTGTGCCGCGCCTGGTGGCAAATCCACGCAACTGGCTGCGGCAATGCAGAATCAAGGGCTGCTTGTTGCCAATGAGATTTTCCCGAAAAGGGCAAAAATATTATCAGAGAACATTGAGCGCATGGGCATCCGCAACGCCATTGTTACAAATGAAACGCCTGAAAAACTCGCCGATTATTTCCCAGGCTATTTTGACAAAATTCTCGTTGATGCGCCATGTTCCGGGGAAGGTATGTTTCGCAAGGATCCAGAGGCTGCGTCCTATTGGAGTCCAGCGCACGTCAATGAATGTGCCGCGCTGCAAAGCCAGATTCTTGATCAGGCGTACCGCATGCTGAAAACTGGTGGGACGCTGATTTATTCAACGTGTACTTTTTCCCCAGAAGAAAATGAACGAACCATTGAGGCTGCACTTGAGCGTTTTCCAGATCTAACCGTGCAGGCTTTAGAAAAAATAGGTGGCATTGCGGATGCACGTGCCAAGTGGTCCATAAGTCAGAAGAAGCAGCTGAAACATGCTGCTCGACTATGGCCGCACCAGCTTGAAGGTGAAGGACACTTTATCTGTAAATTACTGAAAACGGCGGACAGCGCTGAAGCCCGGCTTCGTGAGGCAGTCTCGGTCAAAGAGGCGCAGCTTCACGATTATCGTTTCTTTGAAAAAGCTGCGTTACGTGAGCCGCTGAGTGGTTGTTTCCAACAATACGGCAATCAACTTTTTCTGCTGCCTGAATCATGTCCGGATCTGAAGCCGCTTCGCGTGATCCGAGCCGGACTGCATCTAGGTGAATTCAAGAAAAACCGGTTTGAGCCGAATCACGCTTTGGCACTCGCTTTGCCAATCAGCCAATTTCAAAGCGTTTTAGCGCTCAACAATCAGAGTTGTGATCGCTATTTGCGCGGAGAAACATTGCCGGTATCCGCTGATAAAAAGGGATGGACAATCGCAGCGCTCGATGGATTTCCACTCGGTTGGGGCAAAGCAACCGCCGGTCAACTGAAAAATAATTATCCAAAAGGCCTGCGCCGGCGCGGTCTTGTCTATCCGGAGTAAATGGAGGCTACGATGCGTTTCTTAAAAAAAGGCGATGCTGTCGGACTAATTTCTTGCTCTGACGGTTGGAACAGCAGCGATAAACCGTCCCTTGATTATATAGTTCGAGTACTGTCGTCACTTGGTTTAAACGTACGGATCGCCGAAACGATCTTCCAGTTAAAAAATACGCCTTTCAGCGGTTCGCCGATCCAGCGGGCTACTGAATTGATGAAATTGTTCCGTGACCCTGAAATTCGGATGATCTTCGATGTATCCGGCGGCGACAGTGCCAATCAAATTCTTCCTTATTTGGACTATGCCGCCATTCAGCAGTCGCAGGCTGTATTCTGCGGGATCAGCGATCTGACTGTTGTCACAAATAGTCTCTATTCCCAATGCGGGCACCGAAGCATCCACTATCGGATCAAGAACTTGACTGGAGACTGTGCCGCTGAACAATTGAATTGGTTCAAAGCCGCGTTTATGAAGGACGGCTCCATCCCTGCCATTGACTACCACTGGTTACGTGGCAGCCAGATGAGCGGTGTGCTGATCGGTGGGAATCTGCGCTGCGCGCTCAAGCTTGCCGCAACGCGCTATTTTCCCGATCCAACGGACAAAATCATTTTGCTTGAATCGCTTGGCGGTGGAGCAGCGCGCACAGCGACTTTGCTCGCGCAACTTGATCAAGCCGACGTCTTCAGCAAGTGCAGCGGCATTTTGCTTGGTACATTCACTACGATGGAGCAAAGCGGCGCACAGCCATCTGTACGGAAGCAGATTCTGGGGATCACGGCTCCCTATCAACTGCCAGTCGCTGAAACCTCTCAGATCGGCCATGGCGAAGATGCATACGGCATCGAAATCGGCGCCATGCTACACTTTTCAGCTAGCGCTAACCTACAATAAAATTGATTCTCAAAGATCTACAGAAGCCCTCGCCGTTGTAAACGGGTGAAGGCTTTTTTTAATGCTCGATAAAACGACAAAGCGGATTACCATGTGCACTTGGCTTGTCAGAAAAACTTAGCACAGCCAAGTCCCTTCTACAACAACTGCGGTCCGGTCTTGTTTTTCCCGCAGGCATTTCACACATTGTCTTTTTCGGGAAAATCAATATTAACAATTTAACAGAGGCATAAAAAAAATGGCCAGTCACTGCGCGAGTGATCGGCCATTTCTCATTCTGCTATTTTCTCGCGAATCTTCTGAACGACCGCCTGGTAGAGAGGCTCAATACCTTCGTCCGTCTCACAGGATGTGCGAAAGATTTTCGCTGAGGCATTCAGTCCGAGCGCATCCCGCTCCGCCTGTTCCGTATTAAAATCGAAGAAGCGCTGCAAATCTGTTTTATTGAAAACCACCCAATCCGCTTTTGAAAAAAGCAACGGATACTTAACGACTTTATCGTCGCCTTCCGGAATGCTGACAATACCCAGCTTTACATCTTCACCAACTTCAAATTCTGCCGGACAAACCAGGTTACCGACGTTTTCAATAAACAGAACATCAATTTCATTAAGGTCGAAATAGCCGAGCATTTTCTTCATCGCCATCGCTTCGATATGGCAGGCACCATTCGTGTTCAACTGCACAACTGGAATGCCGAGTGCGTCCAACTTCTCTGCGTCAAGCTGGCCGGCAATATCTCCCTCAATAACCGCCGCATGATAGTCCGGCTGCAGGCGTTCAATCAGTTTCAAAATCAAACTTGTTTTACCTGCGCCAGGAGCTGCCATTATATTGATTGCCAATACCTTTTTGGCTTTAAGTGTTTCTTTTACTTCATTGCTGCAATCTTCGTTCCAGTCGAGCAGCTGCTGTACCACTTTAATTGTGTTCATTAGATTAAGCCTCCATTCCCCGTTAAATGTCCGTGGTTTCTTTTCATGATGAAAACTTCTTCTTGTATTATATAATAAAGGAGTGTTCATTCGTAGCACATAACTTTTTTATCCGTAAGCTTTGTAATATCAATTGTTGCTTTTAATTATTTATCGGATGCGTTCGCTTGCTGCAGGGGCTCACTTAGCTCGCTTTTTCCGCAAGCGTCTCGCGCTTTCACATCATTATTTTCGCAAATTCTTATACATTATTATCTCTTGAAAACCAACATTAAATTTTTACAGCTCTCCGTTAAGAAGATCTTAGACTTCAGCATATTTAGTAAAAGAAAAACTAGCTCAGCCGAGGACTTGGCTTTGCCAAGTTTTTCTGATCAGTAAGGATGGATAAAGCATGAAAATCGCAGTTTTTGACGGTCAGGGAGCGGGGCTCGGGCAGTCTGTGATCAAAGCGATGCGCCAGAGTCTACCGAATCCCTGTACCATTGTCGCACTCGGCGCCAACACGTATGCTACTTCGAAGATGGTCCGCGCCGGCGCGTCCATGGGAATCAGTGGCGAAAAAGGGTTTATCTCCTTCTGCAGGCGTGAGCCAATCGATTGTCTGATTGCACCGATCAGCATCATTGAATCCGGTTCACTGCACGGCGAGATCACACGGCCCATGGTTCACGCGTTCACCGATCTTCATTGCAAGAAATTTCTAATCCCACTCCATCATGAACGCGTATTTCTCCCCGGACTGGCCCATTTGCCAATCAAACTGTGTATTGAAGAAATCATCCGCCAAATCCATGACGATTGGGCGGAAACTGACGAGTAAAAGCTTTATTGGCCAATCCCCATCGATTGATACCGCTTCGCTTGTTCCTGATAGTGTTTGGCGTCATAAACAAGGTATTCTTTATTTTTGTCGCTCAGCATTCGTTTTTCTTTCGCCGGGACACCGGCAACAAGTGTGCCTGCTTTGACAACCTGACCTTCCAGCACAAGCGATCCGGCAGCAACAAGCGCCCCTTTTTCAATGACTGCCCGATTCAGTATCGTCGCCCCCATGCCAATCATTGCGCCATCTTCGACCGTACAGCCGTGCAAGATCACTTGATGACCGACTGTCACATTGCGTCCGACGCGGCAAGGGGTGTTGGTATCGACATGCACGATTGTTCCGTCTTGAATATTGGAACCTTCCCCAATAAAAATACCCGCCTCGTCGCCGCGAAGAACAGCATTAAACCAAACAGAGGATAACGCGGCAAGCTTCACCTGACCGATAATCTGCGCGCCAGGCGCCACAAAAGCGCTCGGATCAATCTTCGGTTCGTAACGTCCATATCTGAACATGATTCCGCCTCCATTGTTCCACTTGTTATCGTTTTCATCATAGCTGAAAAACGAAAGTATTGCGAGCCTCGCCGCTTCGCTAGCCAAGATCGGTTTTGCTCTTTTTTCCATCTCTTGTGCCACATTGATCGTTTCGCGTTAAAATAATAGATAGGTAAATGATTCAGAAAAACTTGGCATGGCCAAGTCCTTTTTCAATAATTGCGCTTAGGTTGCTCGCTTTTCACGCAAGGCACAAGAGCGCCTTCGCTGCAGTTTTCACGAGAAATTCTATACATTCTTATAAAAAATAAGAGGGGACCAACATGTCTTCCAGTGAGACAACCTTTTTACATTTTGATGAATGCTTTGCTTATCAGAAGAAACTGGTTCAGGATCTACACGCCAGGCTGATTGATTTTACGAAACTGCGCGGGACATCCCTTTACTGTTCGTCCGAGGCTTTCACGACGATTCAACGCGCGCTGAACAAGCAAACGACAGGCGGTCTAACTTTACTCGGAAGCGGCAACTATCACTACACAACGCTTGCTCTGCTTCTGAAAATTCAGCATCCGTTCACACTCATTCTCTTCGATCATCATACCGATTTAAATGCGGGCCGTCTCAGCGATATGCTCTCGTGTGGTTCTTGGGTGCATCATGCGATCAGCACTTTGCAGAATCTGAAGAAAACAATCATCATCGGCCCGGATCCGTTATCGGCCCGCAACATTCCGCCGTTCATCCGGCGTCAGGCTGTCATTCTTTCCGAAAATCAGTTACCGGATTCCGCAACATTGCTTTCGCTGATTCCGACGACAAATGTATATATTAGCATCGACAAGGACGTTCTCTCGTCCCATTATGCCCAGACGAACTGGGATCAAGGGCAGATGCAGCTTGGCACACTTTGTGATTTGATTCGGCTGATTCTCAGTGGTCATTTCTGCTCAGGTATGGATATTTGCGGGGAATGGCCCGCCCAGCCGCATCAACATTTAAATGTTGAAACGCGGCGCGCAATGGAAATCAACGCTTACAGCAATCGGCGATTAGCTGAAGTCTATAGGGAAAACAAAAACACGCCCGACATTGTCCGTCCGGGCGTGCTTCATTGAAAAAATATTATCTCAGGAAAGAAGTTTTAAGCTTTCGCGATTAAACGCCGGAATATCCTGAGGCATCCGGCTGGTCACGAGATTATGACAAACAACGACTTCTTCGTCTTTAAACTTTCCGCCAGCATTCACTAGGTCAACCGCTATCGATTTATAGCCGGTAACATTCCGTCCTTCAAGAGAACCAGCCGAGATCAGCAGCTGTGGTCCGTGACAGATCGCAAACACTTTTTTATCTTCCTCCATAAACGCTTTAGTGAATGCGATATAACGGTTATCGTCACGGAGATTATCTGGAGAATAGCCGCCTGGGATGAACAATGCATCGAATTCTTCCGGTTTTACTTCATCAATTGTTCGGTCGACGTTGACCTTTGCCCCATGTTTTCCTGTAACCGTGCCTTTTGATGAACTGATCACGATTACTTCATGGCCGGCTTCTTCGTAAGCTTTTGCCGGGTCGGTGAATTCTACATCTTCGAAATCGTTTGCCAGAACACAAGCAATCTTTTTTCCCATAACGAAATAACTCCCTTTCTTGTTACTTTTTCTGATAAAACGTATCAGAAATTTATTTTCATTTATTATGTTATGGAAAATAATAAAATTTATCAACCAATATGCTTTGGTACTAATATTGACGGTACGTATACGGAGATTTCGGTTTTGATACGACAGTCCAGCGTGTCACTTTCAAATAAGGAATCGTTTGTTTGAACGGCTGGTAATAGACTTCGGATAATTTGCCAGAGACACGAATCCATGTATCATTTTTATAGTCAATTGTGTGCGGAAATTGGACCATCATGCCAAAAACGCCTGCATCAGCAATGCAGTGTATGATGCCGAAGCGGAACAGAAACAGCTGATTTTTCTCCAACGCATCGCCATGATAGACAAAGCCCATCATCGATAGGTTCTTATTTTCAAAATTGCCCGGATAATTATAGATGGCTTCGAGCGCGCGCAGATAATTATTATCATCCAAATACAAGCGATTGCCGCTGCTATATTTTTTCATATCCGCATGCAGCATCTGTTTATACGTGCTACTTTCATAATATTGACTCGTATCCGGTTTTAAAATCTGGTGATTCGCATATTGATCGTGATCGTTATCCAATTCTGCAAAATGAAAACCCTTGGCTTTGACTATATTGGAGTCGAGTGTCGCAATCGGCAGAAACAGCCCTGTCAGCAGCGGGAAAACAAGCAGCCCGTAGGTAATCAGCTTTTTCCACCAGACATTATCCTCGTGGCTGTGATCATGGCCGAACAGGTCTTTTTGTCGCTTGTGATGGGGACGGCTGCCTTCGAGATTCCATTGAATTGCCTGATAGACGGCCATCAAACCGACAATAAAAATCATTGAGAAAGTCAGATAGCCATAGCGCATATTGATATATTTGCTGATATCACCTGTCAGATGCAAATGAAGAAAAAGATACGCATAGCCAAAAAGGATGATAAAACGAATCATTTCCGGCCCTCCTTCAGACGAGCAGCGCGCCGGTGAATACACAAAGAAAAATCAGTGCAACCAGCGTGGCCACAAATTTTTTTCGGAATGTCGACAGCATCATCATTAGATTCTTGATATCAACCATCGCGCCGAAAACTAAGAATGCCGTCAATGGCCCAGGCGGAAAAGTACTGCGGAAGGACGAGGCGACAAACGCATCTGCTTCAGAGCAAAGTGACATGATAAAAGCGAGTAGCATCATGACAAGCGTCGCCGTGACCGGTGTATTGCCAAATGCAAGCAGCGTGCTTTGTTTAATATAGGTCTGCATCGCAGCGGCAATAAAGGCTCCAAAGACGAGATACTTGCCAACAGAAAAAAATTCATCAACGGCATGGGAGAGCGTTCCACGGATCTTATCCGTTAATTGCAGCGGCTGATTTCCTGCTGGCTCATGTTCATGCTTGTGATAATAGGTTTCAATTTTATGATCGATATACTCGCGCAGCTGATTTTCCGGAAAAAGAAAGGAAATAAGTAGGCCGACCGTGATCGAAACGGCAATCGCAAGTCCTCCGCGATAAAAAACCATCTGCCAACTGCTTCCGAAAGCGATATACGTCGCAAAGAGTACGACTGGATTGATAATCGGCCCTGCCAGCATAAACGCGATTGCGGCGTGCAACGGCACTTGTTTGCGAATCAGCCGTTCGGTAATTGGTACAATGCCGCATTCACAGGCTGGGAACAGCGCACCCAGGCAAGTGCCGAGCACGACGGAACCCAGACGATTGCCCGGCATGATCCGAACAATTATCGCTTCGGTAACAAACATCTGGATGATTGCCGAAATAAAGACGCCAATGACGATAAAAGGAATCGCTTCGATCATGATACTGATAAAAATTGTATTTAATTGCAGAAATGATTCGCTAAACAACGCCGCCACTCCTCGCTGAGCAAAAACAAACCGATTAAAACTCTATTCAGTCTATCATCCAGCTGATTTATAAACAACAAGAGCGAATTGGCGGAAAAAGCCGTGTCTGCGTAGCCTCTTTTATTCAGTAAGGCTCGATTGGGCAACTTATCACACACATGATGACTGAGACTCAAAAAGCGCACATCCTGATCACTTCCGGATGTGCGCTTGCTATCATTAATTAAAAATGCAGTTTTTCCATGATTCTGTTACGGTAATTACGAAAAACACCGGCTTTTTTCAGCGAGCGCGTCTCCATCATTTGATTGAATTGAAGACGCTTCGCTCTAATTTCTCCAGAAATCCGCTCTTTCTCCACCGGATCCGTGCAACAGCGCAGCAAATCGTTTAGTGTCACCAGTTCTTTGTGCAGCCGAACTTCCTCCGGAAGATAACCAGCATTCTTCAGTAGTTTATAGCCAACCCGCAAATCAGCGGGTACAGCCGAATCATCCTCGAATTTCTGTGGTTTTCCTTTACCTGGCAGATTTTCAAAAAGGCCTTCACGCAGCCCCTGCTGAATTCTCTCTTCAGCCAGAAGTTCAATCAACCCCATGAATTCCGCTCCTTTTATCCTTTTGGTTGCTCTTGCGACGGTTCCTGATAGAGTTTTTTCAGCGGATCAAGCGCCGGTCCGTCAATCACCTCACCGTTTGCTGAAAAACGCGAGCCGTGGCACGGACAATCCCACGTCTTTTCCGCTTGATTCCAGTTTACTTCGCAGCCCATGTGGGTGCAAGTCGTATTGACAAGGCTCAGACTTCCTTCCTCATCGCGATATGCTCCGGCGCGCTGTCCATTGATCGTGACAATCACGCCTTGATTGTTCCCCAACTCATCGAGCAACCGCTGCTTACGATCAAGCTTGCCTTTAACAAGTTCTTTACCAACAATGGCTCCCTCAATAATAAATGTCTTGATCATTGGGTCAGCCTCAAAGCGTGATGGATTAAACAGTTCTGTGTAAGGATTGTGTTTGCCAAGAATCGTGTCTGAAAATAATTTGGCCGCTACTACTGCGGTCGTCATGCCCCATTTACGAAAACCCGCTGCAACGTACAGATGGGGTTCATTTTTCGCCAGAAGTCCAATATATGGCACTTTATCCAATGAAGTGTAGTCTTGTGCGGACCAGTGCGCAATCATCTGATTTTCACCGAGGACGGCATCAGCAAAACCTTGCAAGCGAATATAATGATCCGTCGTGCTACCTCCTTGACCTGTTTTGTGGTTTTCTCCGCCAACGAGAACAATTTGGCGGCCATCGCAAACCGCACTACGAAGAGAACGTCTCGGATCACCGGCACTCAAATACATACCCTGCGGTACCGACTCGCAATCTGCGCAGGCTATCAAATAGGAGCGCTCCGGATACATGCGAGCAAAATACAGACGATTCGCATCATAAAAAGGAAAATGTGAACAGATCAACACGTCGCGGCAATGAATCTTCCGACCATCCTTCGTGACAACAGCAAGCGATGGTTTTTTCTCCAGATCATAAGCGAGCGTGCCTTCATAAATAGCTGCCCCCATCCGCACCAGTTCAGAAACGAGAAAATGAAGAAACATCAATGGATGAAACTGGGCTTGATCGGCGATTGTCAAACCGCCCTTTGTGTCAATCGGTAGATCAACTGAATCGCTGAACTGTGCCGGTATGCCAAGGCAGTCATATGCTTCTTTTTCCCGTTCAATTGACCGTCGTTCGTTGTCGGTTGCGGCATAAAGAATGGCCGGTGCTGTAGCATATGTGCAGGAAATATCACTGGATTGGCAAAGCTTTCTCAACCAGCTCAACGCTTCATTATTTGCATCAAAATATTGCCGTGCTTTTTCTTTGCCAAAATGGGCGATCAGTTCTTGATAAATCAGGCCATGCTGCACCGTTATTTTAGCCGTCGTATTGCCGGTCGTAGAACTGGCCAAGCGATCAGCTTCAACAAGAGCCACTTTCACGCCACGAACCGCGAGCCGATACGCCGAAACGATGCCTGTGAGTCCGCCGCCAATGATGGCCACATCCGTATGAATGTCTTGGTCAAGCGAACGAAATGAAGGGAGATGCACAGTTTTGTGCCAAATCGATTCTGTCTTCTCCGATATATTATCTTTTTGAAAAAGAGTCATATGCTCTATCCTCCGGCTGATTTTCTCTTTAGTATGCGCAGAAAATCACGGAAAATGAGCAAAAGATTCACGAACGACAAAGCCATCAATACAAATCCAGCAAAATACTGGTTCTTAAATTCAACAAATGTGCTCCGATCGCTCGCTTGCCGCTAAAGTATCGAGTTGTTTTCCGATTCGATGTCGATCATTTTTGACATTATTGCTCGTCATTCGGGAAAATAATCCCATTTTCCTTGCGTACGTGCTCCATGACGCTTAGAACGTTGCTGCTGAGCTGCTTCAAGTGTTCATAAGCCCCTTGGTCATGACGCGCAATAATATCCGCGAAATTGGCAATTTCAAAAACCTTATCATCAGGCACACAGCATGATGCGACAGGCTGTACCTCTTTTGTATGGGCATCGATCCATTCCAGTTGGTGAATATCCGAAGGGTTATTAATTCGCCAAGTCCCCTTCTCTCCATGAATCTCTGAAGGCGCCGATGAATGTGCAATTTTCGAACAGAGCAGCGTACAGACGAACTGATCGTACCGAAGGATCAGCGTTCCGCTGCCGTCGATACCGTTTGATAGTTTCACCGGATAGTAATGGGCTTCAAGTGGTGAGCCGAAAAGTGCAATCACCGGATAAATTGTATAAACACCTAAGTCTTCGAGTGCCCCACCAGCAAATTCTGGCGAGAAGATATTGGTAATCGTACCCTTCAGAAAACTGTCGTATCGAGAAGAATATTGGACAAGTTCTAAAACAGCGGAACGTATTTGGCCCGCTTGCGCAAGATTCGCCTGCAGGGTCTTGAAAACCGGCGTTTGAATGTTGCGAATCGCCTCGAAAAGAAAGACACCCTGCTCATCCGCTAAGCGAAAAGCTTCGTCAAATTCCTTTCGAGTCACAACGATCGGTTTCTCGCAGATCACATGTTTGCCGCCAGCAAGCATCTGACAGACCTGACGATGATGGAGCGTGTTGGGAGACGCAATGTAAACAACATCCACATCCGGCGAACCGGCGAGCGCTTCAAGTGATGAAAACCAGAGCTGTCCACCATTTTTCTGTGCAAAGGCACGTGCCTTCTCCTCTGATCGTGAATAAGCACCGACAAAAGTCATCCGTCCTGTTGCCGCTACCGACCTAAGAAATGATTCCGTTATTTTGCTTGTTCCAATCGTTGCCAGCTTCATTAAATCTAATCGCCTCCAGACTTTCTTTCTGGCTTCATTATACCAAGATAAATATGGTAGAATAGACGAGCACTCAAATTAGCTAGAAAAATTTTCTCCAAATAACATAGAAAAAGTATAGATGAAGCAAAGTGGCTTGTCGCTGCGGATACGGGGTAATTGTTCAGCTCTGGCAAAATTCGTTAAGACGCTGTAAATAATATAGAAATTTACCCACAACTGCCGCTGTATGTTTTCTTTAATATAAAATGATGAAGCTAAATGAATGTTTTACCTATTCATATGCGCTCAGAGGAGTGAGTTGAATGAACGCGATCTATAAAAATATTATCTTGAATATAAAGAAACAACCTTTAGTTTGGGCTTTTGTATTAATTTACGTCCTTCCTCCTGTGGGAATGGCTTGGCTACTCGCTTTCGGCGTGATGCACGTGATACACATGCTAAAATCAAAAGAGAAATGGACCTTTGACCCGGTCGGCATGCTTTTTATGCTCACTGCCATCGCTGCCGCAGGCTCCGCCCTGACTTCCTGGAAGTTGCTAAACTTTTTGTCCGTGCCGATGATTGCAGCGTTTTACGGAATCTATCTTTATTTATTTCATCATATCGAGCGCCTGCGCCTGCGTCGCTATCTATGGGTCGTGATTTTCGGCGGACTGTATGAGGTCATTTCTGATAAAGTTTTTGCTGTGATTAATCATTTTATTAAAATTCCTGATGTCATCTCTTTCTTCACAGGAAATCTGCTGCTTGGCTTTACAAAGTATGATCGCCTTTTTGGTTCAGCATATAATCCGAATTACGCCTGCTATTTGCTTATCTTGTCGTTGTCTTTCCTGCTTGTTGAGATTCTGCGGGTGATTCGTTTAAGAAACACACAAGCCGTACGACGCATGCTGCTGATGCTTGTGGTTATTGATTTCGGTATCTATCAAACGGGATCACGCGCTGGTTTCATCATTATGCTCGTTCTGCATTTGATGTTTCTACTTCTTTATAACAAATGGGCATTCGCCGGATTCACTGGGCTGACTGTTTTGTTGCTGCCTTTTATTTTTCATTGGATGCCTCGGTCGAGCTCAACAGAAATGTCGTTCTCGACGCGTCTTGATATTTGGAAAAACAGTATTTATGTTTTTTGGCAGCATCCGTTGTTTGGCGCCACACCGCTTGGCTTTCCGGATGCCTATGAACAATTTGCCAGCAGCAGTCAGTCACATCCGCATAACCTTTTTCTCGCCGTATTCGCGTCATCTGGGGTTATCTGCGGCCTTTTCTTTACAGCACTGATTCTGCTTAGTGCCTATTATCTGATACGATCATTCATTCAGGATAAACGGCATCGTTATCGAGCAACGTTGTTTCTATTCGCCCTGCCGACAATCATCGAATACGGAATTATGGACTTTACGTTGTCATCGCCACAAGTGATGCTCGTCGTGCTGGCTCTCTCTGCTTTCTGGATCAACTATCTGCGCCAAAAGGGCTGGTTGAAAAGTGTGCATTCCATTCTTATGCCGCAGCTTTTTCATCGGTTTAAGGCGAAAGCAGAAAACAAGAAAAGTCCGGCACTCGCTTTGACCGCTCACATCCAAATGGCAAAAAAAGCCGAAAGCTTGGAAAAATATTAACGTTTCAAAGCGATGAATCCGAGGTTCGTAAGCGTATAATAGATCTATTGAACGCATCAGGAGGAATTCATAAATGACAAAAATCGCATTTATCGGTGCTGGGGAACTGGCTGAATCACTTGTTAAAGGGATCCTAGCCAAGCCATTTTGTCCGCCCCAGTCCATTTGGATGACGAATCATTCGAATAAGGACAAGCTAACTTATTTATCAAAGACCTATCAGGTGAATGCCACACCAGATAAGACGGATGTACTACGCCAGGCCGATGCAGTTTTTCTCGCCTTCAGACCAGGAAATGCGCGCGATGCGCTTGCAGAGATAAAAGATCAGCTGACCAACGAACAGCTCGTGATCTCATTAATGGTCGGCGTTCCATCAGCTTATATTGAAGAAATTGCCGGAAAGTCGCTGCAAATCGTTCGTGCCATGCCAAATACATCAGCATCAAATGGTCTTTCAGCTACCGGTATGGCCGCTAATGCAAATGTGTCCGACGATAATCTTGCACTTGCCCAACGTCTTTTTGAGGCTGTCGGAACAGTAACAGTTGTCGCCGAACAAGAAATCGATATTATTGCCGGTCTGGCAGGAAGCGGACCTGCTTATCTTTATTATCTTGCTGAAGCCATGGAAGAAGCAGGTATTCGAGAAGGCCTCTCTTCAGAAGCTTCTGCCGCGCTTGTTCAGCAAACAATAAAAGGCGCAGCTCACCTGCTGAACCATTCAGGCAAGTCTGCGCGGCAGCTGCTTAAAGCCGTTGCTACGCCAGGTGGCACCACTCAGGCAGGTCTTGATACATTGGACCAGCATGAAACAAAAGACGCGATCATCGCCTGCGTGCATCAAGCCATCCGCCGAGCAGGAGAAATGAGTCAGCCGTTCAAACACTAATACAGCGTTTGTCTCAGCTGCATGCGGCAAAGCTAGCTTATTATGTCAGGATTCTAGCAAAAGTTATGCAATATTCGATTCAAGCAAAAATAGCGTGTCAGATTATATAACACAATCATTGAATGCTTTATCTAAAATGCTAAGATAAGTGAGTAAGCTTTAACACACCTTCTGTTGCAGTTAACCTTAAGTTGAGATGTTCGATCTTAATTTAGGAAACCATCATTTACTCGTTTGCGATAGAATGCTCACCGGCATTCTTATCGCATATTTTTTTGCATTTTTTGCAGATCGGAAGGCAGCTGAAAAGCGTTTTCCTTCTGCTCTATTTCATGCAACCTATATATTCGTTATAATAAAAAATAGAGCTCTTACACAAGTGGGTCGAAATCAGACCCTTTTCGCCGGGAGTGCGTTCACCATGAAAAGACATCATTCTGAGTCGCGAAAGGATGCCTCGCTGATGAAGAACAAGCAAATGATAGCCGCTTTCCATTTTTTCCTTTGCTTTGTCCTCATTGCACCCATTTTGCCACTGACTCAAGCCCGAGCCGAGAGTCACTCTGAAATAGCAGCCACCGCTTTCGCTACATCTTTTGAAAAGGGACAAGCTTTGCCTCTAAAAAGCAAGCGTGTCAGTAGCGAAGGGGCTGATATCTATTGGACGGATCGCGGAACACGTATCGCTGGTTTGAAAACCACCGTAGCAAACGGACCAACAGAAATTTATCATACCACTGCGCGCTTCGGATGGACGGGTAAAAAAGTCCTCTACTATTCAGGAACCATCGGCAAGGGAAAAAAGCGCGACGTCCGAACCGCACTCTTCCACACCCGAATCCAAGTTAAAAAAAACAGCGTGCTTTCCTATTATATCGCGCCGCTCGTCTCAGACAAACAGACATCGGCTCGTGCGTCGAACGTTTCAATCGATCTCGCATTTTCCGATGGAACCTATCTCCACCAATATAAAAACGTTACCGACCAAGACGGCTTTTCAATCACACCGAGTGCTCAAGGAGCATCCGGAACGTTAATAACCAATCAATGGAATCACAAATCTGTGGCAATCGGTCAGACCGTTGGCGGTAAAACAATTACAGGAATCTTGCTATCCTACAGGGCGAGCCAATCTTCCGGTTCATTTCGCGGCGCATTGGACGATTTATCCATCTCGCTTGCCAATCAAGCAACAGCTGCCGCACCCGTTGACTCTGTGAATATCCTGCGTGGCACAGCATCGAGCAGCAAGCTTTACCGCGGAAATACAGTTCCTGCTGTCGGTGTCCCCAACGGATTCGCTTACTGGTCGCCGGCAATCGACAGCAGTTCCGCCAACCATTTCTATCCCTATCAACAAAATAATAATCCGAGCAACCAGCCGATGATTCAGTCCTTCTCACTCAGCCATTCTGCTAATGCTACCGATGGCGACCGTCAATCGTTTCAAGTGATGCCTTCGGACTTCAGTGGAACGCCAAGCGCGAGCAGGCTGAATCGCAGCTTAGCCTATTCGCACATGAGCGAAACAGCGCAGCCAAATCTTTATAAAGTTTCCTTTTTAAATGGCATTCAGGCAGAAATGACCGCGCTCAGTCATTCTGCAATTCTCCGCTTTACCTTTAAGGGAAACAGTAGCAACCTGATTTTCGATAATATTGATAAGAATGGTCACTTATCACTTTCGCCGAATAGAAAAGAGCTCTATGGTTACTCAGATGTCACCAATGGAAAAACCGGTGAATCTGCTCGGCTCTATTTCTACGGAACCGTCGATCAGCCCGTTATCGATCAAGGGCACCTTTATGGACAAGACCGCGATAAAGTGACAGGATTCTACAAATTCGACACCTCCGTTCACAAAACGGTAACTTTGCGCATCGCTAGTTCGCTGATTAGCGTTAACCAAGCCCGTAAAAACCTTAATTTAGAAGTAGGATCGAAGGTATCCTTTCAAAAAGCGAGCAAAGAAGCGGCGGACGCCTGGAACAAACGACTCAAGAGAATTACTGTCAAAGGAGCAACTGCCCTGCAGCAGACAACCTTGTATTCCAATCTCTATCGGCTTTACCTGAGTCCGAACAGTACAAGCGAAAATACAGGCACGGCAAAGAAACCGATTTATCAGTATGCAGATCTTGCCGCACCACTGAAAACAGCCAATGGACCGCTGCAGACTGGTGCACGGATTCGCAAAGGAATGAACTATAATTCAGGTAATTTTCAATACACGGCGCAAACCGTATGGCCCGCCTATGAACTGCTCGAGCCAAAACGCACAGGTAAAATTCTGAACAGCTATTTGCGGGATATGACTAAAGACGACTCATTAATCTCTGCGTCTGAAGCGCCATATGCCGAAATGACGTTGGCAGATGCGGTGCAAAACGCAATTCCCGGCTTAAATGCCAAATCCGTGTATGATCAAGTTCTAAAAAGCGCATCGAATCGGATGCCCCCGATGCAGACGTTTGGTCAAAAAAACACGAACAATCTACTTTTCAACGGTGAACTGACCCTTGCCGGCAGTCAGTCGGCTTCACGTCTGCTTGCGGATTGTCAGAGAGATTATGCACTCGGCGAACTTGCTGCCTCACTCGCTAAAGGCAGCAACGCTTCTTCGTACGCGGATGATTCTGCCTTCTACTTAAAGCAGGCCCAGAATTATATTCATTTATTCGATGTTCCAACAATGCTGACAAACAAACCGCATTCTGGTCGAAACAGCCTGCTCGCCCCGTCACAAGCGCTGAATGATGCCAATCCTCAGCTGCAAAATCGGAGTTGGCGCCTAGCATTTGCTGTACCTCAGGATGGACAGGGACTGGCGAATCGATACGGTGGTCAACGCGGCCTCGCTGCGAAATTGAATCAATGGATCACTGCCACGCCAACCATCAATGAATTAAGCAAAAAAGAGGCAGCAAGAGAAGCCTTCAGCGGCGGCCTTGGATCGTTTACATTGTCCAGTCCTGATTCTCCATCTCTTGCTTATATGTACCTTTTTGCTAAGCAGCCGGATAAAACGCAAACCATGGTGCGTGAATTGCTCAATCGTTTTTATACGGGCAGCGATATCGGTCAGGGCTATCTTGGCAGTGACACAGACGCGATGCTCTCATCCTTCTACATTTTCGCCGCTGCTGGTATTTATCCATTGCAAAAGGGAAGCGGCAATTATGTGTTGAATGCTCCATTTTTTAAAGAAATGACGATTCATCTTGAAAATGGACGAAATTTAACAATTAAAGCACCAGCGGTTAGCAATCGTAATCGTTATATCCAGTCGGTCATTTTCAATAATCAAACCTATTCTAACAGCAGTATCTCGCAATCGATGCTGAAAAAAGGCGGAACATTGTTGTTCGTGATGGGCGAACGCCCATCCAACTGGGGAACGGGAAGCAATCAGCTGCCAAATTCACTGACACCTGTTTCGACCAACGGATCTAGCTTTTATCCGAAGCCGCTAGAAGACTTGATCCGCACGGATAAAATAAAATTGACAACAAACGGAAAGTTACACACTGATTTTCTCTCGGAAATCAATACCGTTCGCGGTGATTCGACAGACGCAATCATCCAGGCTGATTTCTCCAGCCAGTCACCTTTAATCCGCATGTATACACTGACGTCCTCTGAGAATTCAGGGACAAGTGATCCGAAAAGCTGGATTCTTTATGGATCCACGGATGGAAAAACTTGGCATCCGATTGATACGCGAAAAAACGAGCGCTTTTCTTGGCGCCTGATGACTCGTGCTTTTCTGATTAAGGATCCGCAGCCTTTCCGTTATTATCGATTAACAATTATCGATCATTCAGATAATCACGCGCTTTCGCTCGGTTCCATCCAACTGTTGGGTTATAACGGAATTGTTCCTGCATTTAATCAGGTGGAACGCAATCTGATTCGCCAATTTGAACGAAACGATTTGTCTGAGAATCAAACGGCTTCTCTGTTATCTCTGATTAATAAGGCAGAATCCGCCTATCAGGCGCAGGATATTCCCTCTGCAATCAGTTATCTGCAAATTTATGTGCGCACCATTGATTCATTTGTCAACGCAACAGGAACGACATCGACTGTTCGCGGTCAGCTTTCAGCGGACGGTCATGCCTTAATAAACCTGCTCGTTCAATGAGATAAACTTGATTACGCCTTGTCTTTTTCGGCAACAATTGTGCTTCGGCTACTCACTTGGCGCGGGCGCCGCGCGTTTCCTCAGACAAGCTAGAATCTGCGGGGGCTACTTGGCTCGCCTTACCCGCAAGGCGCCAGAGCACCTGCGCTGCATTTTTTTGCAAAATTTTTATGCTTTCTTATCTCCGCAAAAAGCCTTAACTTTCTTCTAAAAAATAGAACCGTTCTTTCCGAATGGCATCCGGAAAGAACGGTTCTTTATTTATCTTCACCAATAATCCGAACCTCGGTCTCAAGGTCGACATGAAACTTTTCCTTGACCGTTTTCTGTACATGATGAATGAGATTAATGTAATCGGTCGCCGTCCCATGATCAACGTTGACCATGAATCCGGCATGCTTCGTGGATACCTCGACGCCGCCGATTCTTACGCCTTGGAGACCGCTGTCCTGTATCAATTTTCCCGCGAAATGTCCGGGTGGACGCTTAAAAACACTGCCACAAGACGGAAATTCCAGCGGTTGTTTCATTTCCCGCAATTCAGTCAAGTGATCCATCTCCGCTTTGATAGCATCTTTATCGCCCGGCACGAGTTCAAAGGTGCCTTCAAGTGCAAGATAGCCGTTCTTCGAAATGGCGCTGCTTCGATACCCCATATCCAGTTCGCCACGACTAAGGGTCCTCAGATTGCCACTTCGATCCAAAACAAGTGCGCTGCTAAGCACCTCAGAAGTTTCACCGCCATAAGCACCCGCATTCATGTAAAGCGCACCACCGACTGAACCGGGAATCCCACAAGCGAATTCCAGACCGGTCAGGCCACAAGTTAACGCGTAGCGCGAGACATCAATTATCGCTGCCCCACATTGTGCCGTAATGGCGTTGCCTTCACGCGTCATTTGGGTCATACGGTTTAAATCAATCACAATTCCGCGAATCCCGCCATCACGGATAATCAGATTCGATCCTCTTCCAAGAATGGTGACAGGTAATTCATTTGCTGCTGCGTATGCAACGATTTGCTGCACTTCAACAAATCGCTGCGGCTGAACGAATAGATCCGCTTTTCCACCTGTATGTGTAAACGTGTAAGCACTTAGCGGTTCATCTTTTCGAATTTGGTCACGAGACGCAAGCATTGTTATTATTGTGTGATAAATGGTATCATTAATCATTCTTCATCCTCAAACCTATCATAATAAAAAATTCCCTCCCGTTCTGCCCGAGCAAAACAGCCAAGTGTATTCAGAACCGGCTGTTGCACAAAAATTGCAATTGAGTCGTAACGGAAAGCTTCGCAGATAATCTAGCTAGAGGGCGAACAAGCTACTGAAGTGCCGCTCTGTTCACAGAACACCTTTTCTCCGCATTAATAATTTATGCCATTCCTTCCGGCCGATGTCAAGCAAATTCCGTCACCATCGAAAGACTGCATTGTATAATCGTTCAATTAAAAAAAGACGGATTCTGTGCACGCTGAGTGTAGAATCCGCCTTAAAGCTTTTACTTTATTGGCTCTGCTGTTGCTTTTAACCCTTTATTTGCCGCGCGTACAGCGAGAGCCTGAGCGCATCGACATTTTGTCGGAAAAACAACAATAAACTCAAACAGAGACATTTAATTAGTTATCTGGATCGATAAGTATTCTTATTCGCATACATAAATTGATCGGCTTTTTGCACCAACTCTTCGATTGTTTCTCCATCATCCGGGAAAAAACTAACACCGATGCTAAGCGACAATACGATTTCAAGCCCATCTTGAATAATTCGCCCATCCGCAAGTTCTTTAAGCCTTTTTCGAATCGCCCAATAGTTTTCATACGATCCGATATCCGGAAGCAAAACAAGAAATTCATCACCGCCATAACGACAGACAATATCCTCTTTCCGGATCGATTCCGTCAACATACTGGCCACTCGGGTCATCACCTTATCCCCGGTATTGTGGCCATATGTATCATTAATTGATTTGAACTCATTCACGTCGACAAACATCAGTCCGAGCATCTGGTCGCTCGCCTTTGCGTGTTTGATATATTTTTCCGCATAACGCTCAAACAGCGCCCGATTTGCCACACCCGTCAGTTGATCATAATAGGCTAGCTTCTCGATAACCTTTTCTTTCTGCTTCAGTTCATTGTTTAAACTGGATAATTGCCTGACGGCATCACGCAGCTGATCAATACGCAAAAACTGATTGGTCACATCAATGAACTCAAGCAGAATTGCAATATTAGAACCCTCTTTTAATCGGTTCATTTTCAGATTGACTTTCTGCTCGGAATCTATCATTTGTCGGTGCATCGCCGCAGAGAAAAAGGCGGGCGTTCCGTCAGCAATCAATCGCTCAACAGCTCGATCAAAGAAACGGTAACTCAGATGGGGAATCACTTCATTGATATTTCGCCCCATTACCTGATCCTGCTTCTTACCCGTTATTTTCTCCATAAACGGATTCCAGTATGTAATGGTCCGATCGGTATTCAGAATGACAATTCCCTCGTTTATGTAGCTCAGCACGCTTTGCATAATTGAGTCCATATCAAGCATCTTCCCTTATAACCAATTCTCAATGGTATCCATTACGTCATCCAGCGACTTCAGTGTCATGTTTATGACTATTGCTCCCTCAATTTCAGTACCTTCAATATCAAATGAAATGTACATCAGGACAACGAGATGATAGGCCTCTTCATTGACAAAAGCCTCGGCACGAGCGTTATCCAAAATACCTACCTCAGGAAGCGTGTATTCAACAGGAATATGAATATTATTGCTGAGTTCCCCGATAATCGCGTTCATGAGAATATTTCCGATTTCTTTAATGGTGTCAAAATCGATATCAGTAAAATCCATAACCGCATCCGTGTCATGTTCTTCATGCAAGCAGAGATCAATAAAACGATGCATTTTCTCAGCTGGAAAAACCAGGCTGATCCTTCCTTGAAGCTGACGATCAAATGAAATCGATGAGACCATCACCGCGCCAGCGGCAACATTTTGCAAGAACGCATCAAGTTCTTTTTTCCCCTCTTGCAAATTAAGGATTTTGACGTCCGGAACCTTGAGCACAATTTTTTTGTCAATAATCTCGGAAAGTGTGCTAGCTGCTTGACCGACCCCGATATTAAACAATTCTTTCAGCACATCTTCTTTATTTAAATTCGCGCTCATTGGGCATCATTCCTTATGAGGTTTGCTATCGTTTTCGCCTTTTCTTCATTCAGAGGTTTATTTATGAAAGTCAAAACACCCATTTTATCTATCACTTCGCGTACTTTATGCTGCACGTCGGCAGAAAGAACAATAATTTTTGCATCAATGTCAATCTTCTTTACTTCCTCAATAAGATCCTGACCGCGTAATTTAGGCATAAGAAGATCAATAATCATAAAATCCGGCTTAATCTCTTTATACTTCTCGAGTCCTTCCAAACCATCATCAGCAAAATGCTGAACAGCATCAGGAATGAACTGTTTGATCAGACCGGATGTCACCTTCTGGGAAAACCTCGAGTCGTCGACAATAAGTATATTCATCATTCTATCACCACTTTTCCAATAATGGCTATACGGCGTTTCCGCCACTTGCGAAAGTATAAAGCAACCGAATGCCTCATGACTAAAGTCACAGCAATTGATTTAATTATACATGAATCACCTATGAAAGCACAGAATAAATCGTTTTAAATAAAGAGATCCAGTCAATGAGTTGCTATTTTTTCCAGAGTTTTACATTGGTTGCTGAGGTCGACATAAATTAAACCATGCCCACTGCAAGTTTTTTTTCATGTTGACTGACACATCCGGATTCAACGCAATTTGTTTTGGCCATCGTAGGACGTTAAAATGCCATATAAATCTGGGCGGCGATCGCGGAAGATCCCCCACTCCATCCGCTGAAGCGCCAATGCATCTAAATCAAAAGTTTCAACCAGAATTTCTTCATCCGTTCGCCCAGCTTCCTGAAGCAAGTTTCCTTGTGGTCCGGCAATAAAGGAGGAACCGTAAAAGGTAATTGATGAATCATCGTCCGACTCAGCGCCAATTCGGTTCGAGGCAATAACCGGAATCAGATTCGATGCTGCATGACCAAGCATGCAGGTCTGCCAATGCTGCTTCGAATCAATCGATGAATCGTATGGCTCTGACCCAATTGCCGTCGGATAGAATAATAATTCAGCGCCCATTAACGCCATGCAGCGCGCCGATTCAGGAAACCACTGATCCCAGCAGATACCGACGCCGATTTTTCCATAGCGGGTTTCCCAGACTTTAAAACCGGTATCGCCTGGATTGAAGTAGAATTTCTCCTCATAACCCGGTCCGTCCGGGATGTGGCTTTTTCGATAGACGCCAAGTACCGTTCCATCCGCATCAATCACCGCGATTGAATTGTACAACGCATTGTTCTTCTTCTCATAAAAGCTGATCGGCAGCACCACTTGAAGTTCTTTAGCAATCGGCTGGAAATAGGCAATGGCCTGGTTTGAATCCCGATCGCAGGCCAACTTATAATAGTCAACTTTCTCCTTCTGACAGAAATACGGTGTCTCAAATAATTCCTGCAGCAAGATAATTTGGGCACCTAGTCCCGATGCTGTGCGGATAAGTTTCTCCGCCCGTTTCAAGTTCTCGTCAAGTGACCAAGAGCAGCGCATTTGTGTCGCCGCGACTGTAACCTTTCTCAACGCTTATTTCCTCCTTTGCCAGCAGGCAATTGCTGTGTCGCACAATGCACATTGCCGCCTTCTGAAATGATTGCCGTACCGTCTATCGTCCGAATCCGGCGATTTGGAAACGTGCGACTCAAAATATCGCATGCAGCTTGATCCGTCTCCGCCGCCTCGCCGCCAAATACAGGCAGTATTAGGCCATCATTCACCAGATAAAAATTCATATAGCTTAAAGTCAGACGCTTGCCTCGGTAATAGCGGGCCGGCGGCTGTTGCACGGGAATCACTTCGAGTTTGCGCCCGGCTGCATCGACGGTTTGTTCCAGTATTGCCAAATTTTCCTGGGTCACCGTATAGTTTTCATCGCTTGGGTCTTCGCAAACTTGAATCAATACTTTACCCGGTGCTGCAAAGCAAGCCAAATTATCCACATGGCCATCGGTTTCATCGCCGCTCAGCCCTTTTTTCAGCCAGATGATCTGACGGATAGCCAAATAATCCTTTAATAACGCACTGATCGTCTCTCGTGACTCTTTAGGATTGCGATTCGGATTAAGTAGGCATTGCTCCGTCGTCAGCAATGTGCCTTCACCATCCACATGGATTGAACCGCCTTCAAGAACGAGCGGCGCATTAAAGCGGGGCAGATTGAAGCTATCCAGTAACATACCCGCCAGCCGATCATCACGATCATACGGTGTATATTTCTCGCCCCATGCGTTGAAGCGCCAATTAATTCCGCCCACTTGTCCATCTGCAGCAACAAGAAAAGTTGGCCCATTATCCCGAAACCACGAATCATCATGTGCCATTGACAAAACCCGAACATTTTTCCCCTGATAAATTTTCTCCAGCGTACCTGCCTCTTCTGGATTAGCAAGGATCGTTACTGGCTCAAATTCAGCGATAGCGGAAGCAAATTGTGAATAGCCCGTTGCGACCTGTCGGTAATTCTCTGGAAAACACATCGAACCTCTAACCGGCCAAGCGATGAATGTACACGCGTGACGTTCCCATTCTGCCGGCATTCGAAAATGTAACACTGAAGGAACCATTTCTGTTAAAGCCTCCGTCTTTCCGCCTAACATCGAGGCGCGAACGATTTAAATTTCTTCCTTAAGAATAACGGATTTCTGCTCAGAAGCAAAATCATTTCTCAATCTCGTTTTATTTCATTTATATTACATTAATCTTTCTTTTTTTAATCATTTAGTCATTATCCAGTAACAAAGTCGAAATGTTAGAATTGTACAATAATAAAGTCGAATAAGAAATGATACATAGGAAACAAAAAAATTATTGGCGACTTTTGGCGGAGCGAGGTAAAGACTGAAATGAAAAAATGGCTTATTTCTTGCGGAATTGTCTGTGTGCTCTTTGCAACGTCACTGAATACAGGACATGCGAACTCGGTTTCCGGTTCGAGAATTGTCCAACTCGCGATGACTCATCATGAGCGGTATATGTACGGCAGCACCGATTGTTCCGCGCTTACCCGCAAAGTTTATGGCTCTGTCGGCATTCGTCTGCCGCGCACGTCGCGTCAGCAAGCGAGAGTTGGAAAGCCAGTCAGGATATCTAATTTACGAGCAGGCGATCTCGTCTTTTTCGCAACAGGACGGAGAGGCGTCATCAGTCATGTCGGTATTTATACTGGCAACGGACGGATGATTGACGCGGAGTATAGTGGTGTAAGACAAACCGGTATTTTTACTGGGTCAACCGCGCATTACTGGAAGTCAAAATACATAACCGCTCGTCGCATCCTATGATAATCAATTTGTGCCAATAGCCATTTATCATTTACTGCGAATGTCTCACGTCTTTTCTTGGTTAGTATGCCTTCCTTTTAAGCAAACGTGTACGATGTGTCGCTGCTTTTCTTTTCATTCTTTTAATTCAATCAGCGAATCAGCAAGCGTTGCTGCTGCTTCATAATGGCCTCGAAAAACTTTGTTTTTTCCGTTCCGTTTCGCCTCATAGAGCGCTGCATCACAGGAAACATACAAGGATTCAATAGTCGTTTCCGCGTCTGGCATCAAGGTTAGTAGACCAATACTGATCGAATAACTCAAGGTACCGTTTCCCATCCGGATAATGGCGTGAGAGACAGTCTCTCTCATTTTTTCCGCGAATATACCGGACATCTCTTCATCTGCCCCCGGCAGCAACAGGCAAAATTCATCGCCGCCGAATCGACTGAAAATCATTTCCCCACTTATCAATGAATAAATTCGATTTGCAAGATCCTTGAGCACGAGATCGCCAATTTCATGACCATAAGTATCATTGACTGCTTTAAAATTATCGATATCGAACAACAGAAAAGAAAGCGGTGCATGGGTGCGTTTGCAGCGCTGCAGGTGCTTCACTGTACGTTCAAAGAAGGCACGTCGATTCAACGCTTGTGTCAAATAATCAATCGTCGCTTGACGCGTCAATTTCAATGCAACCATTTCATTTTTAATCATGATAAATCCGGTATTGCTAAGAAAAAAGCCAAGATAGATGCCAAACAGAGAGATTACGCGCATCCATTCAGGACGCAAGGCGATTAGCGACATATTACGAAGCACGTCAAGACATGCAATTGTCCCGGAACAAACAACAATGATTAGAAAGAAAAAGCTCATGACACGGATAAGCGGAGATTCTTTTCTTTTTTTTCTCAAATAAAAGGCTGGAGCCACGACAAAGCTGCCAAATCCTGCTGAAAAATAAGCGAGCAATACATCCGACTGCTGATCCAGCCTCAAGATCCACAGGAAAGTTGCCAAGCCAGCACCAAGTAAGAGTAAGTAGAGTCGCCGCATCAATCGGCGATAGCAATGAATCAATTTCAAAAAAGCGGTAATCTCAAGATAAGCGCCAATAAAAAGCAGCGTATTAACCACCCATAAGATCGACACTTTGTCACTATTTCGTACAAAAAGATAGAAAATCCAGGTTAATGCAAATAAGCATTTAGAAATGAAGAACTGGCGAAGGACGCGATCACGCTGATGACCAGTCCAATAAGCAAAAATAAGAAATGCCATGAGTAAATCACTTGATGAGAGAACAACCAGAAAAGTTCGCACATCCAACATGAGTCAATAACCACCTTGAGACAGTGTGTTTACTTATCGCTGAGCTGTTTCCTGGCTAATTGATCGCCGGATTCATCAAACAGCGGGTGATACCTGGCCCCTGGTCATTCTTTCAGGACCCTGAAAAGTATGAAGAAGACAATAAAATTGAATGAAAAAAATGATATATCGACATTTATTATCTCATTTTCAGTGCTAAAATTGTCACCATTTTACCATAAAAAGTGCAAGTTGCGTCGATTTTCATTCTATTGCCAAACTATCGATTTCTTTACGAATCCGAATAGGAGAAAAACTAGGCTGTCCATCAGAATGCGACTTTTGATCGTCAGACTTATCTTGCCCACACTTCAGTTGCTCGCTTGCCGCGGGGGCTGAAGTTCTCTGAACGATGGCGCATCTTAAGTCTCTATTTTTAGTTTCTCTTAAATCTTATACAATCTTAACGCACACAAAAAACGGGGGATGAACTCCCCCGCAGATCGCTATCTGTCATCTTAACTATTTTTTAAGCCCTCGTGAATTGCCGTGCAAGTTTCTTTAGCAGGACGGAAGTTTAAAGTTAGGCGTGATGCAGAGTTCACCACGTGCTGGAACAGTAGCAGTAGCCGTCGGCGCCATAACTGTAATCGCGTTAAAGTTTTGGGCAACGAAGGCCACACTGCTACCCTCATCCACACGAAGGGTCTGTACAACGACACCGCCAACTGCTGGATCACCTCTCCAGAATCGAACGATAATGTTACTTGAAGGGTTATCCGTGCTACATTCATAGCTAATGGTTCCGGATGCAATCAGCTTGCAGAGCCCTGGGGCTGTGAAGATTACCCTGTCGACATCAAAGGTATTCACTTCCCAGCAACTTTTTAATTGGGTTTCTTCCCGTTCTTGATCGGAACCATCGCAAGTAAAACAAGAGCAGTGAATTTCCTTCTTACTTTCTTCTGAGTGCTTCTCAGAATGTTTGTTACATTTACAACCCATTGACATATTCCTCCCTGAATCTTACTGCCTCTACGGCAATAATAGTAAATTCAAAAGACAGTTTTTTGTATAGGTTGCTGCTCTGATTGAATGAACCAATTACGATAAGATGCTGATAAATGGCTCAGTCCACATTGAAGATTGGATTAATGCACAGTTCACCTTGAGCTGGGGCCATTCCTTTGCGCAGCGTTAGCGTTATCGAATTAAAATCCGACAAGACGAACGATGAGCTGCTACCCTCGTCAACGATAAAACAATCAACGAGACATTCCTTATTCGGTGGCCCCTTGAAAAATTTTACAAGCGCACGGCCTTCCGGCAAATCGGATGCACATTCAAACTTGATCGTTCCAAAAGCTGTCAACGCGCATTCATTCGGAGCTGTAAAGATAACTCTTTCTTTATCCTTTTTATTAACTTGCCAGCAGCTTTTTAATTGGGTTTCCATTTTATTTTCCCGAATCTTTTCCTCGCCATTTGCCGGAAAATAATAGTCCCAACCGCCGGAATGATGTTTCTGATAATCCACCATCAGTAAGGTCCCCTTCCAAGTTAAATGATTCATTACTAGTTAATGATGCAGACCCATAGACTGTATGGTTTTCTGCACAGATCAACCGTCCATTTTTCTATTTGCAGACAAAAGCACAAAAAAACGGAGCGAAACAAACATAGTATAGGACGTTAAAAGATTTCCGGAGGGATACAAAATGTCCTGTAACTGTCACAAGAAATGCGGAAACTGTTGCTGCAGAAACCGCCTAAAGAAATGTAAAGTAAAACATTGCCATTCCTGTTGCTGTCCTTGTTTTGTGTGTGTTCCCTGCCATCCTTGCTGCTGGCCTTGCTGTTCCCATGATTTTCCGGAGCCATGGACACCCTGCCATTGCCATAAAAAACCAAGCCCTTGTCCAACACCTTGTGAACAGGAAAAGCCACATCCTCGCCGCTCATGCTGCTCAGACACGGACGACGATGTCTGCTAAGCGCTTAATGAGAAAAACTTGCGTAGCCCATTTACGCTCCGTCTACTCGCTTGCCGCGAGCGCCGCGCGTCTCCTCAGACAAGCTAGATTCTGCGGGGGCTCACTTGGCTCGCTTTTTACACAATCGCCAGCGCACCTCGCTGCGAAAAACTTATACTTCTTATCTCTAAAAAAAAATCGAAGCAAAAAACATGCTTCGATTTTTTATCTCTTCATTCAGCTGTTTGGTGCTACAAGAAACCGCTCGGCTGTTATTTCTGCGCTTTCCCAATTGCCTTTGTAGCAGCCGCTTCGTCATGGGCGCCATCCTTAACCGCATAACCCGCTGCCGCGGCTGTTTCAATAATTTTTGCCACCCATTTTTCTGATTCATCCGCAAGCTGACCGGCGGCAAACAATTCGCCAACCTTCTGGCAAGCCGGTCCAAAACCGAGTTCCGCAGAAAGGAGCAGCAGATGCAGACTTTGTTCCACATTTTGCTCGACCGTTTCGCCAGCAAATGAACCGGATGCCCGAATTTCAGATAATGTGAAAATCGCTTCCGGATGATTGCGAGCGGCCGCCTCTTCAATCAAGTTGATACCGCGATCGGTATTCTTCTCAACAACATCGCCCTGCCCGAATGCCATGCCAACACGATATAATGCCGGACTATAGCGTTTGGCAGCACTGCGGAACAGATAGTCGAGCGCTTCCTGACCGCTCACATCGAGATCCGCATAGTGACGGTCACGGCTTAAAACCCAGACTTCATACTGCGCCGCAGCCAGAGTCTTTGCGGCTTTCAGCAACCACTTATAAGCACGTTCTTTATTGATATGCGTGTTTTTCAACGTCTTATAACCGAAGCAGTAATATTGATACAGCGCAAATTGTGCTTCAGCAAATCCGGCATTTGCCGCTGCTTTCAAGAGTTTTTTTGCCTGTTCGAGATCTTGTGGCAGATACAGACCATCAAGCAGCAGGTCAGCAATTAAATACATCGCAGGCGCGAAACCGTCATCAACAGCTTTTCTCAAGTAATTGATAGCTTCGCGATGCTCCAACATCATTTCGTTTCCATTGAGGTAATCGTTCATTATCCGAACACTGGCCTCAGCATTGCCTTCACTCGCAAATTGTTCGAGAAGATGGAAGGCCTTATTCTTGTTCTGTTCGAAAAGAATATCTTTATAACGGCCATTATAATAGCTTTGGAAGAGAACGAGCTGAGCTTCCCAATTTTGTTTCTCCGCCGCTTTCTGCAAATAGCTAAGACCTTTGTCATTATCCTTCTCAAGAAGCCGGCCATCAATATATAGATCGCCGAGTCTCGCTTCGGCCGCTGGATCGCCTTGTTCAGCCGCTGCTTTTAGCCATTTAAGCGCGTCGGATTCTTCCATCAGGAATTCATTGCCATTCTCGAAGAACGTCCATAAACGCAAGGCTGCGTCAACATGACCGCCTTCAGCCGACGAGCACAGGTAATAATAAGCCATTTTCTTATCAACTGGGACCCGTTCGCCAAGACAAATTCCTTCATAAAACGCTTTGAAAAGCAGATATTCCGCCTGAGGCGCCTTCTTTTCCGCCGCCGCTTTTAAAATAGATAAATAATCTTTCACCTGTTCCTGTGAAACGAAGACATAATTGCGGGCAAAAGCATCCGCAAGAACGGCGATCGCTTCGGCAGAGCCAGACTCAGCAGCCTCTTTGACGAAAGCGAAAGCTTTTGTCCTATTATAAGCGCTGCCCTGCTGCGTCAACGAGTACTGATAGATCAGCCATTTAGCGACTGTATTCCCCTTATTCGCCAGTTGTTCGCATTTGACAAGCGTTGCGTCGTCAGTGATTCGCTCCGGAAGCTGATTACGCTCAGCTTCTTGCTTTTCAGCAGCTGCCGAAGCAGCACGACCGACGTTATCAATCTGATCGAGCCATTTTTCCGCATCCTCGTTGTTTGCCACTGCGTAACGCGGCTCACTGTAAACTTCATGGATTTTCTTTGCCGCGTCAAGCGAACCAATGTCCACAAGCTCCTTCAGCAGTTCAATTCCCTTATTCAAAATCGATGGATTATCGGCATTCTGATCGATCCAGTAGCCAACTTTTCCAAAACGTTCTTCTGCGGGCAGACCGCTTTTCAGATAGACTTCCATGCCATGATTCGTTAAAATGTCGAGGCTACCGCGCTTTGTGCCGATCAATGTCAGATTCTGATGATTCAGGACTTCCCCAGTTGTTTCATTTTCCAGAACGACATTCACCGAAACGAGATCGCCGTAATGCAAGACTGGGAAAACGGAATAAGGCATATTGATCTGCATCCGATCCTGTCGCATAGCAAGGACGAAATCAAGGTCGCCGTCTTCACTTATGTATGTAGGACGTGTCTCCGGTATTTCATCAATATGAACGAGCTGATGCGCCGGTTCCAGATAAATCTGAACAGTAACTGCACGATGGCGCTTAATCTTACGCGAAGCTAGTTGGCCAAGCGCCTGAAAAGTCAGTGTTAATTCGGACTGGTCGTCCGTATTTTCGAGATCAACATCAAACAATTGATTTTCTGATAAATTCTCCATAACGTCTCTCCTCTTCCCAATCGAATCATACGAAAGTAGATGGCACGCACCTACCCTCTAAAGATAAATCCGTTTGCTAACCTACTTTTCATTCTAGTAGATTGCAAAAAAAATGGTATCCGCCAAATCACATACACAAATTGGCAGTTTCTATGAACGGTGACCTATTTTATACAAATAAACGTATCAAACGTCGATTCCAGCGACTTTTTGTCCGGTTATTAAGTTGCAAACAACGGTTTCTTTTAATCGTACTGTAATGAAATTGTTGCCAGGAAGAAAAACGAGCACGCGATTAAATATTCGGTTCTCTATAGTGACAATGTGGGCGCCTGAATTCCAGTTGTTTTATGTCAATTATAGCCCAAGCCAATATATTAGGTCTAATAGATTAGTCTCTATTACCCTTATAGCTAAATAAAAGGCTTTGTTAATATATTTTGTTGTATTTAATCGTTTATTACCATGTGTTCGCTTGCCGCGGGCGCACCGCGAGCCTCCTCGTACAGGCAAAAGTCTGCGGGGTCTCGCCGGCACGCTGTTCCCGCAGGCGTCTCACACATTGCCTTTGGGTCAGAAAAAACAACATTAAATTTAAACATAGCTAAATAAAAAGATGTCTATTTAAGTGACACGATCTGGTAACTCTTTAATTGTCTGAAAAAAGAAAAGCCAATTTCTTTCATTCGAAAATCTTTCGTTTTATTATAGTTACTGGAAACGTTTTTACATATGGAGGGATTGGCATGAAAAATGTAACCATCGGCAGCAATCAAGTGCCGGCAGTCGTCCAGGGCTGCATGCGTATCAAAGATCTGAGCGAGGATCAGATCGAACGGCTGATCGAGGCGGATCTAGAGAACGGGATTACTTTCTTTGACCACGCCGACTGCTACACCAACGGTCTCTGTGAGGAAAAATTCGGCAAGGTGCTCGCGAAGCACAAAGACTTGCGTGATAAAATCACGCTGCAAACCAAATGTGGCATCGTTCATGGCCCGGAATATACGTATTATGATTTTTCAAAGGATCATCTGCTTGAGACGGTGAATGCCAGCCTGAAACGTTTGCAGACGGACCATCTCGATTATCTGTTGCTGCACCGTCCGGATGCATTGGTGGAACCAGAGGAAGTTGCCGAAGCATTTGATCGGCTCCATCAAGAAGGGAAAGTGCTCCACTTCGGCGTCAGCAATCAGAATCCAGCACAAATTGAATTACTGAAAAAAGCAATGAAACAGCCGTTTGAAGTCAATCAGTTGCAGTTCAGCATTATGGCGACAGGAATGGTGGACCAAGGCATCAATGTCAACATGACCGTTGACGCGTCATCGGATCGTGACGGCAGTATTCTCGATTATTGCCGGCTGCACGGCATCACCGTTCAGGCATGGTCACCGTTCCAATACGGGTTCTTCGAAGGCGTCTTCCTCGATAATCCGAAATTCCCGAAACTGAATAAAAAAGTCAATGAATTAGCAGCTAAATATGAGGTCACAAATAATGCAATTGCTGTCGCCTGGATTCTGCGCCATCCAGCGGAAATGCAGGTAATACTTGGCACAACAAACCTGACACGGGTTGCGGAATCGGCAAAAGGTGCCGATATCACACTGACACGTCAGGAATGGTACGAGGTTTATCTGGCAGCAGGCAATAAATTGCCTTGATGGCATATTTGCACGGAGAACGCGGCGAATTTCGAAATCCACCGTGTTTTTTTTTGTGTTTGAAAATATTAGAAGACTATTGGCTGCATACAGAAAAAAATCAATTGCCACTTACGGGGCTCGCTATACACCGTTGATCCGTGCGCTTCTTAGCAACCAGCTTTTGGAAACTCGGAACTCACCAAACTCGCCAATGCTTATCGTGACGCAAAGTAGATTCCTATTAAATAATGATTGATTATGCACCCGATCAACTCTTAAAATAGAAAGATCAATAAATCAAGGAGTCTTCCCATCTATGAGCCTGAAAAATTTTCTGCTATTGAATCTGCTTGCTGCTTTGTGGGGTGGATCATTTCTCTTTATGCGTGTCGCCGCACCTGTTCTGGGCCCTTCGCTATTAATCGAATTGCGCGTGCTGCTTGCCGGACTCTTTTTATTCATTTATGCCTACGCCGTCCACCAGGCGCCGAACTTCAGAAAAATTTGGCCGCGGTATATTCTTTTAGGTGCTATCAACGCAGGGGTTCCTTTTACGCTGATTGCCTCTTCGGAATTGCATTTGTCCGCCTCTGTCTCGTCCATTCTAAATGCGACGACGCCTTTATTTGCTGTCATCATCGCCCGGCTGTGGCTAAAGGAAAAATTCACCTTTAAGAAGATTGCTGGCATTTTCCTCGGAATTGCTGGCGTGTCCGTTCTCGTCGGCGGCTTCCACGGCAACGGATCATCGCTGCTTATTTTGTCAGTACTTTTTTCTCTGCTGGCTGCGCTCTGCTACGGAATAGGTGGCGTCTATGCCAAGTCCCATTTTGCCGGAGAACCGGCATTAACTCTTGGGATCGGTCAACAGCTCGGCGCCGCGCTCGTCCTGCTTCCCTTTTCTCTGCCAGATAGCGGACATCTTCAGGCGCTCGCATCGCCTGTCCTTTTATTTTCCGTACTCGCCCTAGCCATTTTGTGTACATCAATCGGCTATCTGATCTATTTTTATCTCATTCGTCAAGTAGGTCCGACGCAGACACTGAGCGTTACGCTCCTTGTCTCGGTCTACGGCGTTATTTGGGGGGCGCTCTTCCTCAGAGAACATCTGTCACTTAACACATTTGCGGGGATGCTGATTATTCTCAGCAGCATGGTGCTGATCACCGGAATAAAGATCACTGCACCGCTAAATCGGATCATGAGACGGGCAGGCTGAATCTCCACAATAACTGCACAATCAACCTAAGCCACAAAATGCTTGGTCTGTTCGAGGAGGCTCACGGTACGTCCGCGTCAAGCGAGCATATAGCCCATAAATGTTTAACAACAACAGACTTTAAAAAGCACCTTTAGATAAGAATAGCAAAGACGGCATTCACCATTGTGGATGAATCCCGTCTTTTTTTGATGCCTTTGATGGTCTTGAATCGCTTGTCATTGGATGCGCGTATTCTATCAGAAACGTTCCTCAGTCAAATAATGATAAGCCCAGACTGTTACCGATCAATCATTCTTTTTCTAAAAAATTTATTGATTCTGAAGCAATTTTTTCTCGCTTGGCAAAAGCAAGCAGAGCGCCGCAGCGGCAAGCGGCAGGAACGCGAGAAAATTAAAAATCGTATACACACCGAACTGATCGGAAAGCCAGCCAATCATCGTTGCACCAATTCCCCCGGCGCCGATACCGAAACCGACCATCAGGCCAGAGACAAGGCCAATATTTTTTGGAAACATCATCTGCCCGTAAACCACCGTGACAGCAAATGAAGACAGAACGAAGAATCCGAAGAGAAAAAGTACAATGATCGATAAGACGCCGTGGACATGTGGCAGAATCCAGGCGAATGGTACAGTGATAGCCATGGAGACGAGGAGCAGCCATTTCCGGCTGATTCGATCGGAGAAACGACCGCCAATTAAAGTGCCGACCGCGCCGGCAAATAAAAAGATGAATGTGAGCAAATCGCCGTGTTTTAATGAAAAACCTTGATGCAGATAAAGAAACGGCAGAAAACCGGCGACACCAATCTGCGTCCAGGAGCGCAGGATGACGACCCCTGTCAGCAACATCAAACCAGCCAAATGGTTGCGCCCTTTAATTGTTTTCTTACGCGCCTCGTTTTGCACGAGGCTCTGTTTATACCATGGCAAAATCGACAGAACAAGTGCCAGGCCAACTACCGTTGCTAAGCTGAACCAACCGAGACCACGGAGTCCGGTTGCAATCAGAAAAAGTGGCAAGAGCAGTACGCCAACCGACTGGCCGAAATTGCCGCCAACTTGAAAAATAGCCTGCGCCATTCCGCGAGCCGTACCGGCCGCCATATAGGCACCGCGACTGGCTTCAGGATGAAAAATGCCAGACCCGATCCCCGAAATTCCGATCAAGATTAGCAGCAGCCAGTAGGCGGACGCAAATCCAGAGGCTGTGAGTCCGAAACCGGTCAGACAGATGCCAATCGGTAGGAACCAAGATTTCGGTTTTTTATCTGTAATTACGCCGAATAGTGGCTGTGAAATTGACGAAGTAATCATTGAGACGAACAAAATAAGTCCTGCCTGCAGATAACTCAGATGAAATGTACTTTTATAAAGCGGCAACAGAGCAGGCACGATCCCGGTCGTCATGACATCGTTGAGAAAGTGGGTCGCGCTCAGGAAAAACAATTCCCGCTTTGCTCCGAGCCGGCGCACCGGTACTTCATGTGCCCTGTTTAAAGCAAGATTCATGAAAGAGAGCCCCCTGTCAATTAAATATTGTTCGTTGCCCGTGTGAGTGAATAAATTTATACTAACACTTGAGATGCATCGGGGCATGCAATATACTGCTTTTCACCCGCACAATTTTGATTGAAGGAGATCACATGCAGAAAAACGAGGCCAATCATTATCTGAAACCACGTCCCCCTGTTCATGCCTATCTTGATATTACAAAACGTGATCATTCTGGGAGTGGGCTGACTTTTAAAGAGAATTGGCACGAGGAAATGCAATTTTATTATATTTGCAAAGGTTCCGCGCTTTTGCGCTGCGAATCCGTCGCCGTCGAATTAGCAGCCGGGGACATTGGCATTATTAACAGCAATGAACTTCATTCTCTGATTAACACCGGCAGAAAATTATCCTGCTACATTATCCGTCTCGACACCGCATTGCTTTTGAATCAAACAAGTTCCGATTATTATAGCTCGCTTCTCGCACGGCAGCTGATTGCCTTTAAACATTTGGCACGCCATGATCAACGATTGGTTCAGATTCTACGAACAATTTTGACCGAGGACGAGAAGCGTCAATCTGGTTTTGAATTGGCAATCCAAGCAGCCGTCTTGCATCTGTTGGCAGAACTTGTCCGCCATTATCTCGCAAGAATCTATACACCTGAACGTCTGGAAACACGGCTCAATAGCATGCATCAATTGAAACGCGTCATCACGTCAATTGATGCACATTATCAAGAACCACTTTCTGTCAGTGAACTTGCGCGCCAAGCCCTGATGAGTGAATCTCACTTTTGCCGCACGTTCAAGAAAATTTACGGCCAAACGCTTGTACACTATATTAATACCTTGCGTCTTGAAAAAGCGGAAGAATTGCTTCGTGATCCCGCGACAACGATTACCGAAGTAGCGCTATCCGTTGGGTTCAGTGATGCCAATTATTTCAGCCGTCTCTTCAAACGTGAAAAAGGAATTGCCCCGCAAAAGTTTAAAAAACAACTACTGGGCACAAAAAGCCAATGAGATAAAAGTAACCGAATCCACTCGTTACATTTTACCTTGAGGTATTTTTGTGCGAAAAACTTTCTTTCTTTTCTCTCAAAAAAAAGCCTTGGGATTCGCTCCCAGGCTTTTGCATTTTTCATTATACCCATTTACTAATTTGTTCGACGTCTAGCCGGATTGATTCAAAACCTTTTTCGGCGGGTTTGCCGATGGCAATTAGTACAAGTGACAGATAGCGCTCCTTATTGAAACCGAACGCCTCGCCGAAGTGGTCCTTGTCAAACCCGCCAAGTGGACAGGTTTCATAACCGTGTGCGCGGGCGACCAGCATCAATTGCATCGCAGCGAGCGCCGAATTAAATGAAACATCGGTCAGACGTGTGTCACGAGGCATGGATGAATAGAGACTTGCAATCAGTTTAACTTCCCTTGAGCGTACCTCCTCAGGCATTAATCCTTCCGAGACGGCCATATCATAAATGGTGTCTTTGTATTCAGAGGCCTGTAGATCGCCGAGGACAGCAACCATGGCTGCGCAGCTATCAAGCAATTTCGGATCATTAAAGAACAGCGGTCGCAATTTCTTCTTCGCTTCATCACTTTCGATGACCAAGAAGCGCCATGGCTGTAAATTCAATGCGGAAGGTGCCCGACCCGCTTCTTGAAGCATCTGCTTCATTTCTGACCGATCAATTTTTTGAGAAGAATCGAAGCTTCGAATGGATTTGCGTTCGGTAATTACTTTTAGAAATTCACCGTTCATAGGGATATACCCTCCTTTCCCCATCTTCAGTACTGTTACCACTTTATCATTATACTTCCGGAGTGATGGATTAATCGGTGGATTTGTCCAACTCTTTGTGAATCTTTTCCATCAAAGTATTGACTAAAATTTGGCTTAGCTAAGTCCTCAAATTTGCTTAGCGTTGTCTTTTGGGGCAGAACAGCACCATTATATAGGACATAGACTTCCGATAAGAAAAAACGATTGGATGCATGGATGTTTGCCGCCCATCCATACTAAGTGTAGGAGGTGCCGCTGTTGTTTCCTATCTGGATCGCCGCACTTATGCTTTTCCAATCTACCTTTTCTTCAACTGACCTGACATTGGTTGATCACGGACGGACAATCGCCGTTCTTCATCGATCAGATATTGCCTTGATGGAGCCCGGCCCTCCAATTCTTGATGAGCAGAAAATACAGCGATTATCCCTCTGGATTAACAAAAAAGTAGAACGGCCACCCGTCAACGCAGCAATTGCCCCAAGCGACAGCATCACAGCCGGAAAAAGTGGCCAACGACTTTATCAAGCCGTCTTCAAAAACCGCCTGATCCAAGCTTTTTATTCGAAAAAGTCAACGCGCGTCAATATTCCGCTCCTTACGACACAGCCAAAAGTGGATAGCGAACTACTCGGCCAGATCCGCACCGAACAAATCAGCAGCTATAGCACGCGGTTCAATCCCGCCAACGAAAGCCGGGCAAATAATATTTTTCTTGCAACTCAGGCATTAAACAGCACTGTTGTTTTTCCTGGGGAAACCTTTTCGTTTAATCAAACAGTCGGACAGCGCACCACAGGCAAGGGCTACCGTGTAGCCAAAATTATCGTTCGTGGTGAATATTCGGAGGGAATCGGCGGTGGTATCTGTCAAGTGTCCTCCACATTGTTCAACGCAGCGGACAAAGCGGGTCTGCAAATTGTTCAGCGTTTCTCGCATAGCAAGCACGTTTCTTATGTTCCCCCAGGCCGCGATGCCACAGTGAGTTGGTATGGTCCTGATTTTCAATTTCGAAACAATTACAACCAGCCGATTCTCATTCGCGGGAAAAGCGGCAACGGTTTTCTTACACTTGCGCTTTATTCATCGGATGTCATTAAGCTTGCACCGAAGCGCGTCCCAAGTCCGCCGGCAAATCCCCCGAAAGAAACGCGTGACAAAAGCGAACGTGCAGAGTAACTGGCTACTTTTGCCTTTTTTATCATGGTTTTGTGTACTTGTTATTTTATTCCCCCATGTGCTATGGCTTGCGCTCGCTTTCCCCACAGAGATGCCTTGATCTAGATTTTGCGGTTCACTCGATTCGAGCAGAACCTTTATAATAGAAGAAGGGCTTGACACGTCTGACGGGTGTGGCAGGTCAAAACCGTTTGACACAATCAGGGGCTGACACAATGAACGGATTTCAAATTTTTTTCGGCGATATTACGACTATCCACGCGGACGCAATTGTGAATGCTGCGAATACGACACTACTTGGAGGCGGTGGTGTCGATGGCGCGATCCACTGTGCGGCGGGGCCAGACTTACTCAAAGCATGTCGGACGCTTCATGGTTGCCAAACCGGTGAGGCAAAAATAACAAAAGGCTATCGCCTTCCGGCAACATACGTGATTCACACGCCAGGTCCAATTTGGCAGGGCGGCAGCTGCGGCGAAGCAGACTTGCTTAAGAACAGTTATCAAAACAGCTTGAAACTTGCGGAAGCGTATCATTGCCATACCGTTGCATTTCCTTCAATCAGCACCGGTGTCTACCATTTCCCGTTAGAGAAGGCCGCGCCGATAGCTTGCCAAACGATACGTGATTTTCTCAAATCGTCCAAGCATGTGACCGAGGTTTTCATGGTTTGTTTCGATGATGAAACAAAAGCAGCCTATGAAAAAGCGGACGCCGCTATCCAGCAAATTGACGAATAGCGAGCTTGAAATACTGCACATTTTTTAACGATTGATAGTAGAATAATTTGGTTTACCAAGTCCTCTGAACGATGGCGAAGCCTTCGTTTCTTTCACATTCTTAGCTGAGTAGCAAAAGACGGATGCCACATAGAAAGTGGCATCCGTCTTTTTATTTTTAATCCGTTCGCTTGTCACGGACGTACCAAGAGGCGATCGAGCACATTGCTTTTTTGTCAAAAAAACAACATTCTATTCAAAAATAACTATTTTATAAAATCAACAATCTTCGGTATGCGCTGCTGATAAAGCCAGCTCAACAGCACCATAAAGACTCGCATCCTTACCAAAAGACGAAAGGAATACTTCTGGAGGATACGGAACATTTTCTTTTAGTTTCTCAAGAATTTTTTGATGAATCGGTCCATTTGGGACAATCATTCCCCCTCCGAGCACAATCCGCTGCGGATTAAACGCAATCGAAAGGTTCGCCACTTGAAAACTAATTTCCATGCAAATTTCATCAATGAATTCTTGTTTGTTAGGATCGCCGCTACTCTCCTGAAAAAGCTGCTTTGTCGTCATCGATTGATTGAAAGCCACTGAAGCACGCCGCGATGCACCGGAACCCCCGGCAAATTCTTCGAACGATGCGTGTCCAGACTGGAAAGTCAATCTGTCCCTTCTATCGCGCATTAAATAACCAATCTCTCCCGCAGCACCATTATGGCCAGATAGCACGCGATCACCGACCGTGATACCGGCAGATATTCCCGTCCCAAAATTTAGATACAGGCCATAGTCCGTCTCTTTTAAATAGCCTTTCTTTAATTCTGCGAAAGCTGCGACATGAACATCATTTTCAATACGAACGGGCACATGAAATCTGTCTTTCATGTATTGGCGCAAATGGATGGATTCCATTCCTGGTAGATTCGGAATCATCGTGATCGTGTCGCCGTCAACGACACCGCACATGGCTATGCCAATCCCGATTAAAGTTTGGTCTTGATACTCGGTAAGTAACACGTGAATATGACGCATAACGTCTTCAAGAAGATCAGTCGCCTTTTTCCCTGAAGTCGGTACGCTTTTTCGAACAAGCATATTGCCGTGGTTATCCGCTACAGCAATACCGACGCTTGTTCCGCCAAAATCGAGGGCAATTAATATATTTTTTTCATTCATTAAACACACCTTCTTTGTCTCTCTTTATTAAACAGGTTTATCAACCAAGTGCTCTGTCTTTTTTTCGAAAAATAAGGCGATGCCTAATCCCTTTTTCACAAAAAATTTACGCTCTGGTCGCTCGCTAGCCACGGTTAGGACGGGAACCTCCTTATTCAGACGATAATCTGCGGGGTCCCCTCTGTCCTGCTCTTCCCGCAGGCGTCTCGCACCTGCGCTGCATTTTTCGCGCAAAGTTATCGGGTTTCTTTACCGGGAACAAATGGCCAATCATGATGACGGTGCGCCCAAACCAGAAAAACAAGTATGCCGATGATTGTCCAGATGACAGCAAGGCTGATCGCAGACCAACCGGATGAATAGAACACATAACCCCAGCCAATAAACGCCAAAATGCTTGGGAGTGGATACAACCATTGTTTATAAGGTCGTTTTAAGTCTGGGCATCTTTTCCGCAGAACAGTCAGCGCAACAATTTGTCCCATGAATTGAACCACAATAATCAAGGCCATCAGCGCGTTAATAATCGTCGTTAAATCAAAGAAACAGCAGATTGCCATAATCGCGCCCATGATTAGAAGTGAAACATTAGGAAACTGATATTTAGGATGAAGCTGCGCGAATGCTTTGAAAAACAACCCATCCTTTGCCGCGTTATAAGGCAGTCTCGATGCGCCAAGCAGTCCAGTATAAACCGATGCAAAACAGGTCCAGATGATCAAGATGGTAATGATGACTGCTCCCGGTGTCCCCCAGATTTTCCCCATGAAAAGGGCACCGATATTTGTGCTTTTCATCGCTTCTCGCCACGGAACAACACCAATCACGCCCATATTCATTAAGAGGTCAATAACCGCAACGAGAATGATTGACAAGGTCACAACGCGCGGGATCGTCCGTCCGGGATTTTTCACCTCATCGCCAAGATAGCAGCTTGTAAAATAGCCGAGATAATCATAAATCGAAATCAGCATGCCTGCGCCTAAACCTGTAAAGAAATTCGCGGCATGGAACGCATTCGCCGGAAAATCAAAAGCAAGATTTGGGTTAAAATGCGTCAGTCCGGTACCAATCATCAAGAGAACAGTCAAAATCATACCTGCCCATAGGATGATTGAAATTTTTGCGATTGACGCAATACGCCGATACAACAAAGCAATTGTTAGAATGGTTACAGCAACTGCAACCCATTTAATTTGAATATGTGTCATGTGCGGGAAAAAGTAGCTGAAGTAATTGGCCAGCCCTATCGCTCCCGTTGACATCGTCATCGGTGTCGCAATAATCGTCGACCAAATAAAGAGGAAGGGCATTAATTTTCCCGTTCTGAATTTAAATGCTTCACGCAAATAGACGTATGTACCGCCTTCTCCCGGCAATGCGGCACCGAGTTCGCTCCATACCAGTCCATCAAGCAGAGCGAGGAGCGCGCCGACAATCCAGCCGAACATCGCTTGCGGTCCGCCCATCGTTGTCAAAATAATAGGTATTGTAATGAATGGGCCTGCGCCCATCATCTGTGACATATTAATTGCAGTTGCCTGAATGCCACCAATACTACGTGTCAATCCATGCGTCGATTTTTCCATTCTCCCAACCCCTTATTTAATCTGGCGATCGCTTATATAACGAAACAGTCCGGAAACAGCACCTTTTACTGATGCCCCTTCACCCAAATCAGAATATAAAATTTCAGTACTCAGCGGACTGAATCGGTCAACTTGTTTCTGTATGTCTGGAATCAGCGGACGAATCACACGTTCAAAAGAACCGCCGATAACTACTTTTTCCGGATTCAACAGTGAGCACATATTGGCAATCATCACAGCAAGCTCTGTAACCAATTGGTCCCGATCCACTGAAGATTGCGTCGATCCTTTTATGAGGGCAGTTAACCGCTTCTCACGTGTCCCATATCGACCGGATGCATAAACATCTTTTTTTTCTACATCTTTGTTCTCGAGTAGATAACCGATTTCACCGGCTGCCTGATCGGCGCCAATCACTAATTCACCATTGGCGATAATGGCTGAGCCAACGCCTGTGCCAATGGATAAATAAAACAAATTATCAATTTGCTCCCCCGAATCGCCTTCACGCTCTCCCACTGCAGCTGCATTCACATCATTAATGACAAAAATTTCCCAGTCCCTTTCGACGGTCAGCGCGCGCACTAGATTCAGATTCTGCCAGCTCAGCGAGGGGGCATCAACGACTATTTGATGATCTTTAACGATCGACGGCACGGATACGCCAATTCCGAGTAATTTCTCTTTTTCTTCACCCAAAGTATCTAGAAAGCTGTCAATGATCCGTGGAATCGTCCGCAGATCACCCGAAAATTGAAAAATGTCCGATTGAATGATTTCCCCGCTGAAATCTGCCAAAGCAATTCGCGAATCTGTGCCTTGAAGATCAAGGCCGATACCGAACGCCGATCGTGGGTTGAACCCAAGCAATGTTCCTTTTCTGCCACCGTTAACAGTCGATGTACCGGACCCGATTTCAATCACAAAGCCGCTCTCTATTAATTCCGTTACAATCATTGATACAGTTGATCGGCTGAGCGACAGACTACGCGCAACCTCGGCACGGCTTACCGGTTGATGGCACCTGATCATATCCAAAATAAGTCGCCTATTGATCGTCCGGATTAGATCTGAATTTCCAATTTGCAATCAATCACCCCTCCTATTTTTTAGTTTGTTTGGTTCTTGAACAAACTAACTGATGTGCCAATTATAATATACCGATCTTGGATAAAAAAGTTTTGTGTCATATTATCTGACAATAAAAATCACTGCATATATTCTTGGAAAATACATGATTTTCCATTTCCTTATCACATTCCACATCGCTGGCTATCTCTGAATTTTTTGTTGAAGCGCCTCTTTAGCGACAAAAATTTAATGGCACAAAATCACAGGCGTTTGATTCATTCACAATGATCAAAAATGGCTCTGCCATGTCCTTTTTTCAACAAATGCGCTCCGGTCGCTCGCTTGCCGCGGGCGATCTGTGAGCCTCCTCAGACAGGCTGGGATCTGCGGGGTCTCACTTGGATCGCTTTTCCCGCAGGCGTCTCGCACCTGCGCTGCATTTTCTTATCTAGCGAATCCAAAGTAATCTTAACGATGACGATTCCTTAATACTCAATTGCTTTGAAACTTTATACATTCTTAACGTATTAGAAAAAATGGCTCAGTCATGTCCTTGGGACGACGGCTGAGCCTTAGTTTTTCAGATAATAAATTCCGATGAATTCTTATGTGTCTTAACGAAAAAAATAAACGCCGCGTATCGAATACGCGAACGTTCACTCGGATTGCTTTCGTTTTATTTTTCTACGGCGCTAAGCGATTTCGCACCCTTTTTCAACGCATCAATAAACGCGTCAACCTGATCTTCTTTTGTCGCCCATGACGTAACGAGCCGAACTGCAGTATGAGACACATCGACTTTCTCCCAAGTGGCGAATGAAAAGTTCTTACGGAGCTGTTCAATCAATGAATTAGAAAAAATAGGGAAAATCTGATTGGACGCGGATTCTGTGAAAAAGCGATAGCCCGATTCACGAATGGCTTGTGCCAGTTTTGCCGCCATATGATTCGCGTGATCAGCTAATTGGTAATACAAATCGTCACGGAATAATTCAAGGAACTGGATGCCAATCACACGACCCTTTGCGAGGAGCGCTCCCTTTTGTTTGATCATATAGCGGAAGTCTTCTTTGAGTGCATCGTTGCAAATCACGAGTGCTTCGCCAAGGAGCGCCCCATTTTTCGTACCGCCAATATAAAAAGCATCAACGAGATCGGGCAGATCGCGGAGCGTTAAATTATTTTCCGACGACGTCAGTGCGGAACCGAGCCGCGCGCCATCCAGATAGAGAATCAGCTGATGTGCTTTGCAGAAAGCGTGCAGCGCTTCAATCTCCGCCTTTGTATAGACGCCACCAATTTCGGTCGTGTCAGAGATATAGACCAGCTTTGGCTTCACCATATGCTCATCAGTATGCGTATCAAGCGCAGATTGAATGGCAGCTGGGTCCAGTTTCCCGCCCGGAGCGCCGGGAACGGCAATCACCTTATGACCCGTGGCTTCAATCGCGCCGGTTTCATGCACGTTAATATGGCCTGTCACGGCAGCAATCGCCGCTTCATGCGGCCGCAAAAAAGAAGAAATGGCAATCATATTGGTCTGTGTGCCGCCGACAAGTAGATGAATCGCTAAATCATCACGATTCAACAGCCGCTTGAATTGATCAATCGCGGCAAGTGAGAAGCGATCCTCACCGTAGCCGGTGTCTTGATCCATATTTGCCGCAGCGAGTGCGTCCATAATACGCGGATGCGCGCCCTCGCTATAATCATTTGTAAAACTGTACATGCCTGCCCCTGCCTCCGTTTCTCCTACCTAAAATTTTGACGAAAAAATTTTTTATTCTTTCTTTGACTATAGCACAAACAAATTGTCGACGAAATGGATGAACGATTGCTTGCATGGAACAAGACCTTGTTATATTCAACTGTTTTTTTGGGCGAATTTTTATTCAAATCCCGCTATCGGCGTTCCGTCGACCGAGCAAGCGTCTGACTACCCAAAAGCATCAAAGCGGCTGTGAACGGAAAGCCATGAGACAAAAAGGATGCCGCAAGGTCGAATTGATTCGACTTATGGCATCCATTCATCCACTACCTCATTGAGAGACCGTTGAATCAGCCGCCGTAATAGAACCCGGTTTCTTTCATCGTCAGCGGATCGCCTTCACGGTGAACACCAGCGTTTATTACTTCGCCAACATAAATAAAGTGATCACCCTTCTCGACTTTTTCCACGACTTTGCATTCGAAAAAGCTCAGCGCATCTTCAAAAATGGGGCAGCCTGTTTCCTTGAGATAGAAAGGATAGCCGGCCAATTGATTATCCTCCTGAGTAATCGACCGAAAGAAGGCCGTAACCATGTCTTTTTGTCCAGATTCAAGAATATTGACACTGAAGACACCCGATTGAGCAATTTCCTGCTGCGAGCGCGTTCCCGCTTTGACAGCTAGCGTTACGAGCGGTGGTTCAAATGACGTTTGCGTAAGAAAATTGCCAGCGAAAGCATTGACTCCAGCTTCGCCCTTCGTGCCAACCAGATAGAGTCCGTAAGTGATTCCGCGCAACGCGGTTTTTTTCGCCTGTTTATCCATGTATTGTTAATTCCCTTCTATTCATTCACATTTTGGTCACAAATAGTATAGTGCAAAAATGTGCTTTTTTCCAACAGGAAGCTGCCGCACAGTCACAGCATTATCCTAGGAAGAAATGAAATGATTCGGTGCAAATTTCTATAAATTAGGAGCAACTTTGGCTTGATTTAGTGCAATAATTAAATTTTTTTATGGGGATTTTTGACCTAACTTCTCAGATTCGGCCTAACTTTTCGTCGCTTCGGTCTAAAAATTCATTGGTTTAACTTAATTTTCCGTGAAAGGTAGTAGCAATTGTTCTATCTGTTATATATAATATATAACAGATAGAACAAAAGGAGTTGATGAGATGCAGCTGTCCGTTGATTTTCATTCAGAGAAGCCGATTTACCAGCAGATTCGTGATGGTATTGTGACTGGAATCGCGTCGGGTACGCTTCAGGACGGTGATCCGTTGCCATCGGTCCGCGCGCTTGGTATGGAGCTTGGCGTCAACCTGCACACTGTCAATAAAGCCTATAAATTGCTTCAATCCGAAGGTTTCATCGAGATTCAGCGTAGCCGGGGTACACAGGTCAAAGCAGGAAAAACAGCGCAAAATGCTGCAGAATTTCTGCAGACGTCAGGCAGCGCGTTGCGTGCTGTTCTCGCTGAAGCGATGAGGCGCGGCATTGATCGCGCCGTTCTGCATCAGATGATTGACCATTTTTATGACCAATTGGAGGGAGAAAACCATGCTAAGCATTAGCCATGCCTCGATCATTACCTTCTGGACCCTTGCCGTGCTCTTCTGTATTCAGCCCTGGTTCTCAAGGAAGAATGTACTGTTCGGTGTTGTCTTTCCGGACGCAGCGGTTTGGCAGGCGCCCGTGCCGAAGCGTATCATCCGCCGCTATATTATCGGCACTGGCCTTGCCGCTGTGCTTCTTTTTATCGTGTGGATCGTCAGCTTTTCTAGGCTTGAAAGATCTATTTCCTTCAATCTTGCAATGGCTGCGCTACTGATTGGCGATTCTGCCTTTTTTGTCCTCGCCAACCGGCAAACGCGCACCTATAAGAAAGCAGTTGTCCCAGCTGACCGGCTGACAAATAAGATGATTATTGACACGACGCAAAGTGCGCATGAACCATTGATGCCACTCTCCTGGCTGCTGGCATTGCTTCCGCTGTTTCTCGCTACGATCGCTGTTGCTATTTGGGGCTATCCATTTATGGGATCCAATATTCCCACCCACTATGGGCTGACTGGTCCGGATGCCTGGACGCATAAGTCGCCGCTAGCCGTTATGCAGCCGCTTATTTTTGACGTGCTGTTGGTAATCATTATCTTATTCACACGTCGCGCGCCGGCCGCTGTGAAAGGAAATCCGAATGCCGCACCTGGTTATGCCCTTTATCGCAAGTGGTTGAATGGGCTGCTTATCCTGTTTGGGCTTGTGACAGAATTGCTGTTTTTCCTGATGGAACTGAGTTTGATTCGGCCCATACACACGTACCTGGCACCAGCCTTGACTTGGGTATTTCCAGTGCTCAGTTCGTTTACACTCCTTTTGATCGCTTTTATGGCTTATCTTTTCTTCCGGATGGTTCGCGCGAAAGAAAGCAGCGGTCCAATTTTTGATAATGACAGGCATTGGATCTGGGGTCTCTTCTATTTTAATCGGTCCGACCCGTCACTCTTTATTGAAAAGCGTATTGGCATCGGCTACACCGTGAACATGGCGCATCCGATCGCCTGGCTAATTCTTGTCGGCATTCTTGCTGCGGTCGTCATTTCCTCCATTTACCATTAAAAAAGTGCCCAAATATTAGAAAAACCGATCCTGGCCCTTATTGGCAAAGGATGCCTCAAAATTGATTCGATTTTGGGGCATCTTTTTTTGTCCCCATTCATTCTTCTTTTTCTTGAGTGCTAGGGTATTCACCTCGCTAAGTTCTGCCTGTTAAAGGCCCCAGTCAAGCAGACAATTTTTACCATTTGCTGTCTAAATTGAAAAACTATCTTCTAAAGCAGTTAATCCCCGCTATAATTGAAGCGTTAGATCTTTTTATTCAGGAGAGGATTTATTTGCAAACACAATGGTTTTACGCAGACGGCCAGGACATTAAAGGGCCGCTTTCTGAACAGGAATTTATCGAACAGGTTAAACAAAATATAATTCAGGAAACGACACTTGTAATGGCTCAAGGAATGAGCGAATGGCAGTTGTTTCGTGACACAGTACTGTATCAGCAGCTAAACGCGCAACATTCACAGAAAGACGCCCGTAGTTTCATCAGTAGTGCGGCGGAACGGATCAATGAGATGACTGGCGAAGCGGGGTCTTTTTCTTTAAACCTCAGCACTTTATTCTCTGATGTTTTCAAGAAGCACACAAAAGAGGAAAGCGAACGGATTTTTATCGCTGGAACTGCCTACACAACGCCCGATATTGCTGATCTGACATCAGACTGGCCGAAGCCATGGCTATTCTCCCGTATTTTTCTTTCTTTTGTCTTAATTTACGCGTTACTTTTTCTTTGTCTGAACGGATTCAGTAATATTTATGCGTTGCCGGGACTAATCTTAATCGGATCATTTGCCGTCCCTTTCTCGCTCGTCATTTTCTTCTTTGAGACCAATGTACCGCGCAACATTAGCATCTTTAGCGTCGTCGAGATGTTCTTCGTTGGCGGTGTATCCGCCATGTTTCTTACACTCGTTCTCTACAGTATCGTCCACGTGAACAATTTGACGGTCTTTAGCGCTGTAATTATCGGTTTGATTGAAGAGACAGGCAAACTATTCATTGCCGCTTGGTTTATCCGGGAAATGAATGCGCGTTATCTGCTCAACGGCCTGCTGATCGGTGCAGTTGTCGGTGCCGGTTTCGCCGCCTTTGAATCAGCAGGTTACGCTTTATCCGCAGTGCTGACAAATCATACAGATCTGCTGTACAGTTTAATCGACACAAGAGCTTGGACAAGTATTGGCAGTCATGCCATTTGGACTGCCATTGCCGCTGCTGGCCTGTTGGTTGTTAAAAAGGAGCGTCCGTTTCGATTGGAACTCCTACGTCAGCGCCAATTTCTGCAATTTTTTGCAGTTGCGGTGCTGCTTCACGCTTTATGGGATATGCCGCTTTTTGATGGCTCCGATATGAAATTACTCTTTTTGATTGCCTGCGGCTGGTTCTTCGTCTTCGTGCTGATGAACAGCGGCTTGCGCCAGATCAATCGAATCGTTCGGAAAAATCAAGGCTTACGATGAAAAATTGCAAATCATCGAAGCATGGCTTGCTTTGAGAAGCTATTTCTTATGAAATATGTCATACTAGAAAAATATGAAAAAAATGAGGCGAGGAAAATGAAAGTAAAAATTAACCGCAATGCGGCAAAGGTCATGAAAGAGATGTTGACTAATGAGGACGCAAAGGGCGATATGCTGCGTGTCATCGTCAGCGAACGTCATGGAAGCCATGTACATTATGCATTGACCTACAGCAAACCAACGCCATACGATGAAGTCGTTCATACAGATAAAGACGTCGATGTGCTGGTCGATACACGCGAAGACATGCTTGACGGCATCTGGATCCAATTTTTCTACGTTCCCGAACCCGGCTTCGAGATTACAAACCCATCAAAAGGAAACGTCGGCCATCATTAAATGTATGGGTCAGCAGGCCTATCAAAGCGTTTAAATTTTGTTAGGCTCTGTTTAAAATTAATATTGATAATTCTATAAAATTTTAGAGAAAACCCAATTTCATCGGTTTTCTTCTCTCTTGGTATACAGGTTAGGTTAGATTAATAAGAGTCGACTCGTATTGCTGAATGTAGAACACGAATTGCATCAACAGAGTGGCTACCCCAATGAATTGTAAAAGTAAACTTCCACTCCCAGATGGCTTCAGAGATGTCATTTTTCTCATACAAAATTATTCCTTGTTTAACATCTTTATAGATATCCAATATGTCATCAGTCAAACTTGTCCTAACTGGCTCTTCTAATTGATAGGGATTAAAAACTTCCCAATAATCGTTGTATTGACCAAGATTAATTTGCGGTACAGTTAGAAATACGTCTACCGCTTCTTCGGATTCCGATTCAATGTCGGGCAAATGTATTGCTTTTGTGTATAAATCTAAAAGAGAAATAAGAAGGCTCATTAAGTTTTCATTTATCGGTTTGGAGTCGAAGGTATCGATCAGACTACAATAGCGTTGTGCTGATTGTAAAAATTCAATACCAGCCTGATTTTTCATTTTATCGCCTTCTTCTGCACATGTGCTCGCCTTCTATTTTGACGTTATTATCGTTTGAGTTCCCAGTAGCAGCGTTTCGGCGAGACGATTTTTTCTTCTTTTTTCAGTTTGGTCATCACTTTATTGATTTCCTTCTTGTCGATACCTGTTGCCTCGGCCACCGCGCCTGCATTGGCTGGTTCTGATGCCGCCTTGAAAAAATTTAGCACAGTTTCATAGTTTTCCATCATTGATCGCTCCCATCATTGCTTGAATAGCTCCATTATAAGTCATTCCTTTGTGCTTGACTCAGGATATATTGAGACTTTTTCGTGACTAATTGCACGCCCACTCGGCGATCTTTCGGATTTCATCCGGCGACGTTCGGCAGCAACCGCCGAGCAGCGACGCGCCTAGCTGGAACCATTGTCTGGAGGATTGCCCATAATCAACATGCGCAACTGGATGATGCCAGGATTTCGTTTGCGGATCGTACGTCTCGCCTGAATTAGGGTAGACGATTACCGGTTTATCAGTCCCCCGGCGCACGCTCGTAATCGCCTGACTCGCCCATTGAGCAGGTAGACAATTAACCCCGACAGCGGCAATTGCCTCATGCGCACCGGCCCAGGCAGCTGCTTTCTCAAGCAGCGTCCCATCGCAAAGATGTTCCGGGTCGCCAAGACTAAACGATACCCAGGCCGACGCCTCTGGAAAATCTTTTTCAAGCAAATCAATCAGCGCTTCGACTTCATCCATATTCGGCATCGTTTCAAAGGCAAAGAGATCGACATCCGCTTCCTTTAAGGCGTTCATTCGTGAAAAATGAAAAGATTGGTAGTCGCGGCGGTTCAGTGAATAGGCGCCGGTGTATTCGGACCCGTCGGCCAGATAAGCGCCATATGGACCGACACTGCCAGCAATAATTGGGTACAAGCGCGCGTCCCGTTCTGTCGCCGCAAGCTGTTCCCAAAATATTTGTCGCGCTTCGTCAGCTGCCCAAACGGCGGCTTTAATCAGGTGGTTACCTTCTTCTTCACTGATCCCAGCCTTCTGAAAGCCAGCGATAGTCGCTTGATAGGTGTCAGTAATCGCAACATCGGCGCCTGCTTGAAAATAGCGCAGATGCACGTCTCGAATCGCCATTGCATGATCACGAATCACAGAAGCCGACCAGAGCGTATTGCTGATATTGAGCCCCTTTTTTCAAGTTCGGTTGCCATCGCGCCGTCTAGAATCATCGGGTTTTTCCGTATCAAACCATCCGCGAGAATCGTTCGCCTCATTTTTCTTTTCTCCATTCTAGAATTAATTGGTGTAGCCCCTGCATTCATTGCTACATATTATCCCATAGATTAAGCCAGCTTTCGATGATAAAGAACAGGCTTAACTAATGAAAAAAGATACAAAAAACGAGGTCGTCTCATCGCTGAGAGGCCTCGTTTGTTGACCATAAAATTTTACTGCTGTGGCATGTTCAGTACACGGTTTGGAAAAATCAGATCCGAAGTTAGCTGGTTGTCTGAGATCAGCTGCTTTACTGTGGTTCCATGATCCTTGGCAATCTTCCATAAAGTATCGCCCGACTTAATCGTATATTTTTCCACCGGCGTCTTCAGAATCAATTTCTGTCCCGGATGAATCAGCGTCCCGCTCAGGTGATTGAGCTTCTGAATTTTTGTGACTGTCAGTCCCGCTGTGTGATTGGCGATCGCCCAAAGCGAATCACCAGCAGTTACAATATAGACACCATGATTGACTGCATGCGATGGACTGCTCGACACAGTCTGAACCTTGGTTGACGCCGCTTGCGAAGCGGAACTCTGCGCTTGACTCGCTGCTGGTTGATTGGCCGAAGCAACTACTGCCGGCTGATTGTCTGCAGTCTGTTCGCTAGATGTTGCGTTAGAATTCTGGTTGCTCGATTGCGATTCGCTAGATGTTGCATTAGAATTCTGGTTGCTCGATTGCGATTCGTTAGATGTTGCACTGGAATTCTGGTTGCTCGATTGCGATTCGCTAGATGTTGCACTGGAATTCTGGCTGCTCGCTGGCTGTTCGCTTGTTGTCGTGCTGGAACTCTGGTTGTTCGTTGCAGCACTCTGGCTCTGCGTTTGCGTTCCAGCGGCCGATCCACTCGTCACAATCCGTCGTGCTGTAACGAATCTCGGCTGCCAGTAACTCGATGCGCCGCCGCCAAATATTTGCGTTTCGCGGACACCGACTGCAGAGTTTTCTGAGCTAATCATTCGATTATTGCCAACATAGATACCAACATGCGAGATGCCACTCCCGGATGTATTGAAAAAGACCAAATCGCCCGGCTGTAAATTTGACGCACTGACCGGCGTCCCATAATGGGATTGTGCTGCAGAATTATGCGGCAACGTCACACCGAATTGGGCAAAAACACGTTTTGTTAAACCCGAGCAATCATTGTTTCCCCAGGAATAAGCCTGACCAATATCTGCTCGAGCGGCATCGGCGGGATTGGCGAAGGATGCCGCTTTGGCCTGATGCAGACCACTCCCCGTCACGACAAGTCCTCCTGCTATAGCAACAGTAAGAATATTTGTTTTCATGTGTTTCCCTCCATAAACAATTGAGATTCGATAGGGCCTCTTGCTTGTCCCCAAAACTGATCATAGTCTCCAAAAATTTCATTGGTATAACATGGTAGTTGCAGAAGAAATACAACTTCGTAACAAAAAATATGAATCGGATAATATTTCCGCAATTCTCTGGATCAATTGGTAAAATAAGCAAATATGTAGGTAAAGGCAAAGTCAAATGCTTCCTTGTCTTTTTATGATATAATTAGCCGTCGAAGAGATAGGTCGTGAATCAAGTGGCCTACTTTTTTGCAAGTTAAGCGCACGCGTACAGCATGTGTTGATTGCATTCAATAAGCTCGATCAAAATGATAATGGTAATAGCCTGGGTTTAACGTACAGGGGACTCCTCCTATCGAACAAAAGGTATATCTATGGAACATTTCTGTTCAGTTAAAAGCTAAACTGATACACTATCGATTAGCACCTGCTTCATATTGGAATGAACTGAAGAAAGATTTTAACAAGCTTGAGATCAGTACCAAGATCAAAATTATTGAAGAAAAGTTGCTGACCGTGCTGCAGCATCCAAACAGTTCGGAATGACCGATTCCAGCCTGATGCACGGTACTGGGAAGAAAAAAGAATGAAAGAGAGGAAGTCAATTATGAGCGAATCAAAAGCACAGGAATTCGTGCCTGAGCAAGCGCAGACGAATCATCGATGGTGGGTACTCGTTGCCGTCTGCTTTGGTCTCTTTATGTCGCTGCTAGACGTCACCATTGTCAATGTTGCATTGCCGGTTATCCAGCATGATTTGAAAGCCAGTTTTTCGAGCATTGAATGGGTAATCAGCGCGTATACCCTTGTTTTCGCCGTTGTTCTTGTCACGGCATCACGTCTTGGCGATATATACGGACGGAAAACGATGTTTACCATTGGACTGAGTATTTTTACTATCGGTTCACTTTTCTGCGGATTGTCGAGCCACTTTACCCTTTTTGGGCTTTCCCACATTCAAACCTTGAACGTTTTCCGCGGTGTTCAGGGACTCGGCGGCTCGGCAATGATGCCGCTGTCGCTTGCGATTATTTCATCGGTATTCACCGGCAAACAACGCGGCATTGCGATTGGCATCTGGGGTGGCATTAGCGGCCTTGCCACAGCGATTGGTCCGCTAATTGGCGGTTTTCTCGTTGACACATTCAGCTGGCAGTCAATTTTTTACCTGAATGTTCCGATCGGTATTCTTGGAGCTGCGCTCTCCTTATGGGCTATTCCTCAATCGAGGGATGAAGAGGCAGCAGGAAAAATAGACTGGTTCGGCTTAATTACTTTCACCGTTTTCATGTTTTGCACTGTTTACGGACTGATTCGCGTCAATGAATACGGAATCGGCTGGACATCGCCACTGATTATTTGGCTTGGGATTATCGCTGTTGTCTCGCTGACTGCGTTCATCATCGGCGAATGGCGTATCGAAAACCCGATGATCGATCCACGCTTGTTTAAAGTCCCGAGCTTCACTGGTGCCGGTATTGCAGGGTTCTGCCTCAGCGCCGGCATGTACGCTCTTCTGCTATATATTTCTATCTATTTCCAGAATATCCTCGGTTATGACGCGTTTCAGGCTGGACTCCGCCTGCTTCCATTCTGCGTGCTGTCGCTCCTGCTTGGACCGGTTGCCGGCGCATTAATGGGCAAAATCCAGCCGAAATGGTTGACTGTCAGTGGTCTGTTACTGCTTGGCATCGGCGTCTGGACAATGGGCGGGATCTCAGCGAATGATAAGCCGGTCGACTGGGTTATTCTCTTACCTGGTCTGATGATCGCCGGTTTCGGAAATGGTCTGGTCAATCCGCCGATTTCTAATCTCGCCGTTGGAACAGTCGCTCGCCACCGAGCCGGGATGGCTTCCGGTGCCAGCGGTGTCTTGCGCCAGATGGGCATTTCATTCGGTACAGCCATTTTCGGCGCAATTCTCTCCAGCCGCTACAATGCGGTGTTGACAGAGAAAGTCAGTAAGTTACACGGTCCTGCTTATTTGACCAGCGGGATCAAGCAACAAATCAGCTATGACCTTGAAAAGGCAGGTCCGCTTGCCGGAAGCACCGGATTCAACGGCGTGGTGCCGGCATCCTATAAACAGAACCCGCTATTCAGTCCATTACAGCACATCGGTCAATCGGCCTTTATGAGCGGTACCGTCACCGTCATCCACATCGCTTCGATTATTCTTTTAGTTGGCGCCGTCTGTTCGCTGTTTCTGATTCGGCAGAAAGATATGAAGCACTAATAGCAAAGGAAAGTTTCAAAAAGATCAGGCCTGAATTCGCGTGTTGGCGATTCCAGGTCTGTTTTCTTTTTTTATGACAATAACAGCAGCCCTAAAAAGTAGTTCATCGAATCGAGCCCCCAAACGCCTTGAAAACTTAACAAGAGTGAATAGAATACAATATTCCTATTTTTTAAATAATTATTTTGATAGACTATGTTAAAATAAGGTATAAATTTCCAAGACTAGAAGAAAAGGAGGAGCAAATGATTGTTCAAAAGTTGGAATCTTTTTTAACCAAAAGGCTTAACGATCACTTAATCCTGATGATTTGTTATATCTGGTCTATTGCTGCTGCTCTTCTTGTTGCTTGCACAAACGGAACGAGCAACGTCTTCACGAATATCATGTATTTACCGATCGCCTGCGCATCGGCAACTAATTCTATAAAAAAGGCGGCTGTTCACGCTTTGATCAGTGGGCTGCTCATTGGTCCACTGATGCCGCTTACGTTCGCTCCCTATCAAAACCAGAAATTGTTAAACTGGATTATCCGTCTCATCATTTTTATCATCATCTCGCTCGTCATTAGTTTCATTGCAAAATATCACAGAAAAGAATTCAACAGAAATTTGGAATTAAATAAAGAATTATCCGAAGCGCAGATGGCGACGATTTATTCATTAGTCAAATTACTTGAATCCCGAGATGCAAAAACTGGTTTTCATGTAGAACGTGTGGCCGCGTTGTGCCAACTCCTGGCGATTAAATTGCAAAAGTTACCAAAGTACCAGAAAACATTAAGTAAAACATATATTGAAAGTCTGGTACGCTCAAGCGCGCTTCATGATATCGGCAAAGTTGCGATTCCTGATCGGATTCTGCTTAAACCGGGTAAGTTGTCGCCCGAGGAATTCGAAATCATGAAAACACATACAACACTCGGCGCCGACACGTTAGCTGAAGTCTTTCGCAAATACCCAGGTAGCACTTTTTTGAAATTGGGAATACAGATTAGCCGTTTCCATCATGAACACTGGGACGGCAGCGGCTATCCAGAAGGGCTGCGCGGAGATGACATTCCGCTCTGCGCCCGAATTGTCGCTCTTGCAGATGTTTATGAAGCGCTACGCTCGGAACGTCCCTATAAAAAAGCTTACTCGCACGAAAAGTCGCTGGCTATTCTCAAACAAGGACGCGGTTCGCACTTTGATCCCGATATTGTTGCTATCTTTGATCGCAATTCCGCTGAATTTCTTACTGCTTTTGAACAATTTTAAAAATACTAATGGCGTGTTTATATGCCATCATCTAAATTGATGTTCACAGATTTTTTGTATTGAAGAAACTTAGGAATAGAGCAACACACCCTTGCTCTTTCAGAAACATCTTCCTATACTTAATCTTGCATTCTACTATACGTATGCACTTCTTTTTGAAGAACGGTGAAAAAACAATGGCGTTATTCAAGCATGATCGCACCCAATTTAACTATATTGGCAAAGGGCTAATCGTCGGCATCCTTACCGGGTTTGTAGTTAGCCTGTTCCGACTGCTCATTGAAGTCGCTCTGAAACTGTGGATGTTTCTCTATCAAAACATTCCAGCCCATCCACTGCTTATCCTTTTAATCCTCGCGCTTTGCATTGGTATTCCGCTTCTGATCGGTTGGCTCATTAAAGGGCATTCAGATGTCACCGGATCAGGCATTCCTCAAGTCGAAGGTCAGCTTATCGGTGATCTTGAAATGAATTGGTGGCAAGTACTTTGGCGCAAGTTTGTGACCGGTGTGCTCGGCATCGGCGCGGGGCTTTTTCTCGGACGCGAAGGACCGTCAATACAGCTAGGCGCAGCTGTCGGCCAAGGGATTGCGGAACAGTTCAACGAAAATCGCTCCTTCAAGCGTATTCTGATCGCCGGAGGCGCGGCATCGGGTTTGTCCGCGGCTTTCAACGCGCCAATCGCGGGTACATTATTCGTTCTTGAAGAAATCTATCATAATTTTTCACCGCTTGTCTGGATAGTCTCGCTGACTGGAGCGATCAGCGCTGATTTTGTCTCCTCATCCATTTTTGGATTACTGCCCGTGCTGCATGTCCCTGTGACCCGGAACTTCCCGCTCTTCGACTATTGGCAAATCGTGCTTTTTGGCCTGCTTCTCGGACTTTGTGGCTATATTTATCAGCGGGTACTCCTTGTCATGCCAAAGCTTTACGCGAAAATACCGAAGCTTCCACGCATCTACCATGGACTCGTTCCCTTTCTGCTTGTCATCCCGATTGGTATTTTCTGGGCTGATACGCTTGGTGGCGGCAATGCACTCATTCTAGCCCTTGGGGTTCATACGCCTGTACTCCTTATTCTAATTGGCTTATTTTTGCTTCGTTTCCTATTTTCTATGGTTTCTTACGGCTCCGGCTTGCCCGGTGGCATTTTTCTGCCAATCCTATCACTCGGCGCGCTGCTCGGCGCCATCTATGGCACGATCATGGCTAGAGTAGGCTTGCTGCCAAATAGTTTAATTGCCAATCTGATCATTTTCGGCATGGCCGGCTATTTTGCCGGAATCAGCAAAGCACCATTTACAGCGATTATTCTCATCACCGAGATGGTCGGATCCCTCGAACATTTGCTGCCACTTGCTATCGTCTCGCTGCTCGCCTATCTGATTGTTGATTGGCTTGGTGGTGCGCCGATCTACCAATCGCTACTCGAGCGAATGACATTGAAGAAAAAAGCAGATCGCTCATCCGGCCAATTGGATCGGCTCGAGATTCCTGTATTTGCGGACGGTTCATTCGTTAATCGTCAAGTCCGTGACATCCGCTGGCCCGATCGCAGTCTACTCATTGCCATCCGCCGCGGCGAACACGAGATAATCCCGCACGGAGACACACTCATTCGTTCAGGCGATCACCTCATTCTCATGATTGAAACGGATATTCGCGCCAACGTATACAATCATTTGCAGCAGATGAACACCAGCAGCCCGAAGGAATAAAAAACAGTAATGATAGGCGTCCCGTTTCGATCACCCTCAGACAGTTTTCAAAATGAACATTATGGCAACAGGACGTTTGTTTCCAATCTCCAGCTTCACGGTCGTTGAATCAGAAAACGCACTTGGGCAACTGAACGTCCGCGCTTCACAGGTTCATAGGTCAGCTGAAAAATCCCGGTTTCATTAATTTCCTCAACAGCAGGCTCAATCACGCGCCGTTTCAAGTCAACCCATCGCTCCAATTTTCCAGTGCCAACATCCATTAAATAACGAAGCTGTTCCAAAGTCAGTGGCAACTCCGTCGCTTGTTCATGAACACGTAACAATTCGTACAAACGATTGCTGTATTTGCTTTTTAGACGGGGATCACTCGTCGTATTGTCCGCTTCCATTGCTTGAAAGCGCTCATGAAGACAAGCGATATAGGGATATAGGATCGCACTCAACGAAACATCAAACTGATCCGAGGCGACGTCATAACTGACATGATCGATCCAACTAGTTAAGATTTCTGTCTTCGACCCACGCGACGCATCAGTAGGGGTGACCCAGAACGAATGGCCACGCAGCCGGCGTAAGACATCTTTTAATGCCTCCGCATCAATCGGAAGATCGGGAAGCGACGCCATTTGCTGTGAAGAGAAGCGCAAATGCGGGTGATCAGTGTCGATGGTACAGAATTTAATCAAGTAAAAAAGCAGTCGATTTTCCTCAAGCCGACCGATACGCTGGTGTGTTTCCTTAAAGAGCCGGTTCGCTTCGAGCAACCAGTGAATCCGATCTTTCAAGGGCTTCCAGGATAAATTGTCATTGTTCATATCTTCCGACGCACCCATGATTCTTGCCCCTTTATGTTCTTCATGATGTTTCCTATCTCGTGGTCAATTTTTATATTTTGTACGGTGAATCTTGACTGTTATTATTTGAGAATTTTTCCCTCATGCAACTCTATCTGTCAATCGCTTAAACTTTTTTTAATAATACCGCTCTAGGATATATATCACAAACGATACAATTCTTACGACAAAAGGGCATCTAGCCATGAGAAAACAAGGAATCAAATGGCTGCTCGCTGCATTTTTATGCGAAATAACTTTCTTATCTCTTCAAATAAACGCACGCCAAGCTGTCCTTTGCGTGCGTCTTCTTCCATCAATATTTTTTTAATCGAAAATATCGCCAAGCATATCGATCACTGATTTTTTCTTTTTCCGATGCGGCTGATAGGACTTGCCATGCTTGTCATACCGCTCGTATTGATGATTCTCGCGTTCTCTATACCGTTCGTCCTCACGATCGTACCAATTATTGAACGGTTCTCTGACTTCCTTTACCCGGTTCGAAAGCTTATCCAATTCGCCGCGATCGAGCCATACCCCCTTACAATTCGGACAAACATCAATCAGAACACCGTCCCGTTCCACTTCCTTCATCCGAACATCGTCGCACACTGGGCAATACATCACATCGCTTCCCTTCGAATGGTGTTCTAAGATTCTTTCTTTTATTATAACAAATGCAAAGCAAACGTTTCCAATCCGCCGATCAACCAAGTGACGCCATAGTGAAAGATCGCTTGAATCGGATTATCTGTCGTTTTTCCCGCACATGCATCGAAATGCAAAAAAGCCAATGACTACAAAGGTGTATTCATGTATAGTTAACGTATCGATTATCATGAGGTGTGCGTAACGATGGAAAAGACCGCTTTAATCGTGATCGACCTGCAAATCGGGGTTCAAACTGAAACAACCCCGCTCTATCAATTGGATCGCGTGCTTGACGGCGTGAACGAGAGAATCGCTTTATTCCGAAAGGAAAACCACCCGATTATTTTTGTTCAGCATCATGATCAAGGCCTCGTCTTTCATTCCCCAGAGTGGGCGTTATTTCCGCAACTTGATTTTAAACGTACGGATTATTTTCTCGATAAAACGCATGCGAATTCCTTTTATCATACCCATCTGCAGAATCTATTGCAGGAACTGGACTGCCGGCAGTTAGAAATCTGTGGTGCCCAAACTGAATACTGTGTCGATACAACGATTCGCATGGCGCATGGTTTAGGCTATCGCTTATTCATGAAAAGAGGACTGACAACTACCGTCAACAATTCCTTGCTTGGGGCTAGAACAATCATCGACCATCACGAGGCTATCTGGGCTGATCGCTTTTTAAGCTTTTTATAAAAATAACTTATGCCAATAAAAGAATGACGCGCCTTGATCCGGATTGGGACCGTGGAACGCGTCATTGTTTCATTCTTACTTATCGCTTCGCTCTAAACGGAAGACTTTCTTCCTCCTCTCCATTACTTCTCTTCCAAACAGGCATCTTTAATTTGCGAGTAACAAATAGATGAGGATTCAGAGATAATTCACCAGCGGCAACCAGAAGAAATGGATAAAAGATCAACCAACCGCTGAATAAAAGGATCACGAGGGTTGTGACGCAAGCAATCAGGGCCAATAGCCAAGCGATTGCGTCCCTTTTAATCATTTTTAAGGCAGCCAGCATGGTCAGCACATACGAAACAATGAACACAGTGCTTGTAGCTTGAATCAAGAGCCCCAATGAAGGCTGGAATACGCCATATAATAGAAAAAGACTCAGGAATGCCGCGCCCATGGCAGCCAGCACGCGAATTGGCGTTTGATTTTTCTCGTGCAGCACGCTGAAAAATTTGGGAAAATAGCCATCTCGCGCCTGCGCGTAAACCATTCTTGAAAAGCCAGCAATATTCGCGTGAACGGCAATGAACGTGATAAACAACGCAAGCAAAGTCACCAAAATCGTGCCAAGCGATCCGAAGGCGGCGGAAAGAAGCAGACTCAGCGAAGCCATACGACCGTCGCCGTATGCGTGCGTGCCAACCGTTACAAACGAGAGCAGCAAGTATAACACTGAAATGCAAAATGCGCCGAGTAACAGGCTAATTGTTAGATCGCGTTTCGGATTTTCGAATTCCTCAGATAGCGGCGTTATCATTTCCCAGCCAACAAACGAAAAGAAGATTAGCACCGAGGTGGAACCAACAGCCGCCCATCCACGAGGCAAAAACGGATGAAAGGCTTCTATGGTCACTCTAGGGAGGGACACCGTAATAGCCGCAAAGATTAAAGCGAGAATTATCAGGACAACGGGCAAGCTAACTTTTGATGAAAGTTCAATACCCTTCATATTCAGAGCCAAAGATATGAGAAGCATCGCGGCAGCTAGCGCAACAATTTCCCATTGGTTCAGGTGATACAAATTGTTCATATAAATAGCGCCCGTCAAAGCCAAAGTTGGCGCACCAACGGGTACGGAGCCGAGCATCACCCAGCTGAGCAAATAGCTGACATGTGGGCCGAACGCCGCGCGAACATATGCGGTGATCCCGCCAGCGTTTGGTATCATCGTCGACAGACGAGCCAGGGTCAGAACAATTGGAAAAGCGAACAAGGCCATGATTGCCCAGGATAAAAGCGAAGCTGGTCCGGCATTTGCCGCTGTTATCGAAGGCAGAACGAGAATCCCGCAGCCGAGCACAGCTGAGATCGTGAGCGCTGTCCCCTGAATCCAGTTGATCGATCGTTTCAATGTCGGTTGTTCCATCTTTCAATCTCCTTAACTGTTTTCCTAAATTATATAAAGTATTTTACCAATAACATATGGTACTATTTATTAATAACCGAATATAATCAATTAAACTTAATATTAATTTTATAATTTATATTAATAATTAAGGAGATAGGCTAATGGATGAAATTGATTTCAATATTCTTTCTGAATTACAGGAAAATGCGCGTTTGACAATGATTGAATTAGGCCGGAAAGTCGGACTGACCTCGCCGACGGTCACGGAACGCGTGCGGCGTCTGGAGGAGCAAGGCGTAATCAAACAATACACCACACAAGTTTCCGCAGAGAAATTGGGACGGCATGTGACAGCCTATATTCTGATGGAACCTAAGGACTGTAAGCAATACGTCCAATTTGCGGCGTCCCACCCGGATGTTATTGAATGTCATCGAATCGCCGGCATGTACAGTTATCTGACGAAAGTGGTCACAGAAACCGTGCACACACTAGAAGCCTATATTGATAGCTGCTTGACGCTTGGGAAACCGACCACACTGATTGTTTTATCCTCACCGGTGGCAAACAGTCCGATTCAGCCCGTCAAGTCTACAAGCGAATGATCTAGCCTATTATTTTCATAGACTTGGGAACTTCTTTGCTTTTGTTTCAGTAATAAGGGTATTAGAATAGATGAAGAACAACTTGATTGTTTTTACTTTGGGAGTGAATTCTTTGGACCTACAAATACCAGAAGAGATTAATTTATTTGATGAAATGGTCAAACAAGCAAAAGCGTATCCGAAAAAAGTAATCCTTGAAGACCCGATGAATAAATACACGTATCGCAAATTCTTAATTTCTGTCAATGTGATGGCCAAAAAGATTGAAGAATCGTTAAAAAATGAAAAACGTGTTGGGCTCTACCTGCCGAATGTGACCGCTCAGGTTGTCGTTCTGTTTTCGCTGTTCAAAAACGAGCAGGAACCGTGCATCCTCAACTTCACGATGGGCGCACAAAACATCATCGACTGTATTGAAACGGCGTCTGTTGAAACGGTGATCACCTCGCGTGAATTTATCAAGCAGGCCGATCTTGGCTATGTGCTCGAAGAAATGGAAAAACAGGTTCGAATTGTCTACCTTGAAGATATGGCTGCCGGTATATCCGCCCGTCATAAACTTGCCGGATTACTTGAAGCACGCGTCGCTGGATTGAAAAAACGGGAACCCGGACAAGTGATCCTGTTTACATCCGGCACCGAGTCGAAACCAAAAGGCGTCATCCTGACTCATCGAAATATTTACGCCAATATCAAACAAATTTTTGCGCATATTGAATTGAGCCCGGAAGACCGGATCTTCAACCCGTTGCCGCTGTTCCATTCATTCGGCATGACAATCGGTTCGGTGCTGCCTTTCATTGGCAATATCAAGTCGTATCTGTATCCGTCACCGCTCCGCTATAAAGAAATTCCAAAAGCAATTTATAAGGACAAGAGCACGCTTTTTGTCGGCACGAATACATTCTTTGAAAATTACGCCAAGTTTGCGACCCGAAAGCAGTTCCAATCGCTGCGGATTGTCGTTGCTGGCGCTGAAAAATTGAAGAAAGACGTTCGCGAAACGTTTCAGGATAAATTTGGTATTACAATTTTAGAGGGCTATGGCGCGACCGAAACATCACCGGTCATTTCAATCAATACACCGAAAGCCTATAAAGAAGGTTCGGTCGGTAAATTGCTGCCGCTGATGGAAGCAAAAATTGCAAAAGTCGAAGGCGTACAAGAAGGCGGAAACCTACTGCTTAAAGGTCCGAATGTGATGAAAGGCTATCTGATACACGGACGCGGCTTTATTCCATGCGGTGAATGGTACAATACCGGTGACATCGCGCAAATTGACAATGAAGGTTTTATCCATATTATCGCCCGGCTCAAACGTTTTGCGAAAATTGCCGGTGAAATGATTTCACTGAACAAAGTGGAGGAACTGGCGCTCGATTGCTTCGGCGAATCCTCCTTCTATGCCGTCAGCATTCCGGACAATCGAAAAGGCGAACAAATCGTCATGTTTACAACGAAAAACAAAATATCCGCCAGAGACCTTAAGAAGTTCATCAAAAGCCAGAAACTGTCGATGCTCTATAATCCAGCGCGGATCGAGCATATTGACGAAATCCCACTCCTCGGCAGCGGCAAGCCGAATTACTGGCGGCTGGAAAAACTAGCAAAAGGCGAATGAAAATAATAGAAATCACAAAAACATCCACGCAATGAGTGGATGTTTTTTATTCCTTTTTGCAGTTTGGGAACAGACTCTGTTGCTTAAAATACTTAATGGCCGATCTCATGCCAAGATTCGGATGATTGGGTTAAGCGCCTTCGTTCACCTGCCGGAGAATCAGGGGATTAAACAATCACCTTGATTTTTGAACTGCGAAAATTGCGTTTAATTTAAATGATATTGTTGTTTTATTACTTCAAAAACATCTTGCAAGATTTGGATATTCTGTTGGCTTACCATGAGTAAAATTCCGCCCTCAATCATGGCAACCATGGATTCTGCATTTTTTTTCGGATTAATTGATTCATCTAACTGATGATTTTCAATCATTTCCGTTAAAATTGCAGCAACCGAGTCAACCCAATGTTTAAAGAATTCTTCAATTTTTACTCGAAATTCTTCATCTTGAGCACTCATTTCGATTGCCAAATTTCCCATGGCACACCCATACTTAATTTCCATTTCTGCATGACTTGTCTCAGCCCATTGAAGCATGTGATTTAACTTAGTAACAGAGTCATCTGAAGAATTCAGGATTCCATCTAGTAACTGTCCTTCCCAATCCTTGACTAGATCTTCAACAACAGCTAAACCAAGAGCATGTTTGGATTGAAAATAATAGTAAAATTGTCCTTTACCGATATTAGTCGATGCCATAATATCGCTGACTGATGTCGCTTGATAACCCTTTGCGTGTATAATCTCTCTAGCTATTCGTATTATTTCCTGTTTTTTAGAAGGCACAATAACTACACCCTTAATCTTGATAACTTTGAATCATATTAGCCATATGCGCATAAGATCCGCCGGCACGTACTGCTGAAGCTACCATGATGGCTTCCCCAAGTTCTTCACTTGTTACACCTTGTTTGTCTGCATTTTTGGTATGAACATCAATGCAATAGGGACATTGAATCGCGTTTGCAATTGCTACGGCAATAGTTTCTTTAAATTTAGCACTTAGTTTCCCTGCTTTTGTGGCTGCCCTACTAAAGGCTAGATAGCCTTTAAAACCATCTGGTGCAAATTTGCCTAATTGGCCTAAGTTTTTTAAGTTAGATCGAAGATAAAGGGCATCTGAAGCTTCTTGATTTTTTGCATTGTGTACATGTGTACTATGGGTAACCGTACCCCCTGCTTCAACTGCAGCGGTGACGAATACCGCTTCAGCTAATTCTTCCAATGTAGCTCCTGCTTTTTTCGCAGCCTTTGTATGCGCATCAATACAATAAGGGCATTGTGTTACATGGGTGATCGCAACAGCAATGATTTCTTTTTCTTTTTTTGATAAAGCGCCCTCTTTAAAAACAGCTACATTAAATTCATTAAAAGCTTTTAACTGTTCGGGTGCAAGATTTTTTAATTGAGCTAATTCTTGTGTATTTTCTTTAGTATATAAATTTGATGACATTTTCAGGAACCCTTTCCGTTTTTATATAGTTTGTCTTAATTAATGATCATCACGAATGGATTTAACCAACCGTTCGGTACAATGATACTAACATTATCACTGTTAATGTTCAAGAATAGTGCTTTTGAAGCTTATGGGCTACTTATCCTCTATAGCCGTGAGACCTTATTTCTTGTCTATTTTGATTGATTAATATAGCAAAAACAAACTTTAATGACGAAGATTTAAAAATTGGATGAAGGATTAGCTAAATTAAGTTTCCAAAGGAAAAAGACTCAGCCGATTTCCAAAGGATTTGGCTGAGTCTTATTTTTCTAATCACTACCTGCGGCAAGCGAGTACCTGAAGCATATGCCGGAAGTATTGCGGTTCGTACTAATCGCGTGACAGAGAACCTACGCTTAAAGCCCAGCCTTCGCCAACGCCTGTTTCAGATCCGCAATCAGATCATCTGGATGTTCAAGTCCGACACTGAAACGAAGAAAACCATGTTTGCCGAAAGCTTCCGGATAGAAATCAATGCGTTCATCATCGGCGCCAATAAATACAATCAGGCTTTCATCATGTCCGAGAGAAACCGCGGAGGTAATAACCTGCAAAGCGTTCACAAATTGATTGATTGTCTCTGAATCGGCGTTAAGCCCAAAAGAAAGCATCCCTGAATAAAGTTTCATTTGTCTGGAGGCTAGTTCATGCTGCGGATGACTTGGCAATCCGGGATAAGCGACAAAGGAGACAGCCGGATAAGACTCGAGAAATTCAGCGATTTTCTGCGCGCTTTCGCTATGCCGTTCCATACGAAGCGGCAGCGTCACAACGCCGCGCATAATCAACCAGGCGTTAAATGGACTAATGCAGCCGCCAAGGTTGACCATCGCTTCTGTTTTGATTTTATCAATTAATTCTTTGCTGCCAATCACGGCGCCGCCCATCGCATCGCCATGACCGTTGATATATTTCGTCAAGCTCTCAACAACAAGGTCCGCACCTAAAGCAATCGGCTGCTGCAGATAAGGCGAAGCGAAACTGCTGTCCACTGACAGCAGTGCGCCAGCCTGATGCGCGATTGACGCAATCGCGGCAATATCGCTGATCGTCGTCGTCGGATTACCTGGTGTTTCGATATGAATCAATTTCGTATTTGGACGAATCGCCCGCTTCACCGCATCCAGATCCGACGTATCGACGAGCGTCGCCTCAATGCCGTATTTATCCGGTAAGTATTCGTTGAGAAGCCGGTACACGGCAATATAAGAAACGTTGGAGCAAATAACATGGGAATCCTTATCCAAGAAGCTGAAGAAAACACTGGACAAAGCCGCCACACCACTGGCGAGCACAACGCAATCTTCACCGCCTTCAAGCGAGGCCAACCGTTGCTGAAGATAAATCTGATTAGCTGAGGTGGTTCGGGTGTAAATCAAATTGTTTGGATCGCTCCAGTTCAGCGCCGAGGCGTCATCGGGGAGACGGTAGCAGTTAGCCATCGTGATCGGCCGGCGAATCGCTCCTGTTTCTTTGTCGACATCATTTCCTACATGAATTGCCCGCGTGCTGAAATCAGTTTCACTATAATCGGTCATGAGCAAATAACCCCCTTGATTGAAATAAAATTAACAAAAAAATCAATAAGATTTTGGCATAGTCAAATCTTTTTGGTTTCACGCTTCGGTTGCTCGCTTGCCGCGGGCGCCGCCCATCTCCTCAGACACGCTAGTATCTGCGGGGGCTCACTTGGCTCGCTTTTCCCCCAGGCGTCTCGCGCCTTCGCTCCATGCTTTTTGCAAAGCCTTATACATTCTTATTAGAAAAACTTGGCTTAGCTAAGTCCTGTTAACAATGGCTAATCCCTAGTTTTTCTGATACCTTGAATTCTTCTTAAGCGTATAAAAAAAGCTTTCTTATTCATTGAAAATAAGAAAACATCTGCTCTTGCTCGCTCCCTTATCTTTCAGATCACTCTGCTGGAATTAACACCATACACGTTGTGCTGGTTGTCGGGCTTCATTGGGCCAGTCCCTCCGCCGCTCTTGATAAGAATCATTCATTTTTCAATTGTCAACGAGATAGAAATCAATCTGATTTTTTAAGCCGTTGTTTCAATTATAATTCATTGTATTGAGGCGTCCAATAGATAAATTCAATCAATTTTCTTGACAAAAATGAGAAAATCTCCTACAGCCAAACTTGTTTGGCAACAAATATGCTTCGCTCGCTTGCTGCAAGTGTCAGAACGCCTTCGCTCTATTTTTTGCGAAAATCTGTCAGAAAAACTGGGCATAGCCAAGGCCTTTTTCAACAATTGCGCTTCGGTTGCTCGCTTGCCGCGGGCAGGACGGGAGCCTCCTCGGTCAGACAGTAATCTGCGGGGTCTCCACTTGGCTCGTTTTTCCCGCAGGCGTCTCGCGCCTTCGTTCCATTTTTTTGCAAAATCTTATACATTCTTACCTTTTTAAAAAGGATGGCTCACAAACGTGTGAGCCATCCTTAGCTTTTACTCGTGGATGCATGAAACGAGCGCTGTTTAATCTTCCACTTGCTTCTGCTGCGCGAGAATTTTCTGGTGTGACGGTAGAAAAAGTGCAACAAGCAGCAGAGCGATTGCGATAAAAAGAGCAAGTGCGAAGACAAGGTGAATGCCGTGCGCAAGTGTTCCCACGCCGACTGTTCCGACATCGCTAGGATGGCGCTTGGCATATGCGCTCAGTGCATTGTTGAATACCGTACCGAATACAGCGATTCCGATCGTCTGACCCACTGAACGCATCAGCATATTTGACGCTGTGGCCGCGCCGCGCATCTTCCAGCCAACTGCTGACTGGATGAGTACAGTCGTCGGGGTTAACGTGTAGCCCATGCCAAGACCAATTACAATCATAATGCCAATAATGAACCAGTAGGGAGAATGTAAGGATAAAGCGCTAAGCCATGCTGCGCCCAGCGTGACAAGGCTAACGCCAAAAATACTTGTTACTTTAGAGCCGACACGATACAGATACCGCCCCGCCAATGCTGCGCCAAGCGGCCAGGCAATGGACAGCGGCATCAGCGTCAATCCCGAACTCGTCGCGCTTTTCCCTAGAATTGTTTGAATCCACATGGGCAAATAAACATTTAGTCCGATAACAATACCACTGGCAAGCAGCGTGACGATATTAGAAACAAGAATAATCGGAATTTGGAATAAGGTAGGTGGAAGCATCGGTTCCTTCGCTTTCGTTTCGACATAGGCGAAAAGCACAAAGCACAAAATGGAGAAACCAATTAATGCATAAATTGGCGTTGAATTCCATGCATATTTCTGCCCTTGTCCTGCATTCAAGAGCGCATACAGCAAGGGTGAAAGACCAAGCGTGAACAACATGGCACCAAGATAATCAATTTCATGGCTGTTTTTCTTTTCAAGCTGTTCATGAAAAAATGCAGCGAGCAAGAAAAGCGACACAAAACCGATTGGCAAGTTAATGAAAAAAATCCAGCGCCAGCTCAGCTGATCGACAAAAAAGCCACCTACGAGCGGGCCAAGAATTCCGGCAATGCCCCAGACGGAGCTGAACACCCCTTGCATTTTTGCCCGTTGTTCCCCCGGATAAAGATCGCCAATAATCGTGAAGGTCAGCGGCATGACAGCGCCAGCGCCGATCCCCTGAATGGCGCGGAACTCGATCAGCTGTGTCATGGTCTGAGCGATGCCCGACAAAGCCGATCCAATAACAAATATAAGAACACCGAAAATAAAGATGCGTTTTCGACCAAATAAATCGGCTAATTTACCATAAATAGGGGTTGTCACCGAAGTCGTCAGCGTATAGATGGCGAAAACCCAACTGATTAAACGCAAGCCATTCAAGTCTCGAACGATTTTCGGGGTCGCCGTACTGACAACAGTCACATCAATGGCAACGAGTAATATTGCAACGAGCATCGCACCCGTTACCATTTTACGATTGGTTGTTTTATTAGACATCGCGATGGTCTCCTTAACGAATAAATGAAAATACATCACATACTTGTGTCGTTCTCCTTTTTCTACTATGCTGAGAATAAGTGGAGAGCATTCTCACTTATATTAGACGGAGATATCTCCGGTTGTCAAGCTATTTACTCGTTACAGAAGGGATGTAGCACGAATGAATGAGGACAGTCCTTTTCCGAAACACAGTGAGCGTCGGGATGCCGCGGCAAATCGCCAGCGAATTGTCACAGCCGCGCTTAAATTATTTGAAGAGAACGGAATCGAAGATGTGAGCATGAATCAGATTGCAACTGAAGCCAAAGTCGGCCCCGGCACGCTCTATCGACGCTACCATAACAAAAGCGACTTATGCCTGGACTTGATTCAGGACAGCATTGATCGACTGTTCACAGACATGGATTCCTATTTGGACGCAAATAGTGGGCTTTCACCCGATGCACGGCTGATGGGTTTGCTTCGCTTATTGATTCGTTTTAGGGAAAAAAAGATCGACTTATTAAAGGGTGTTGACGTATTGGTCTCGAAGAAACACACGTTCATCAACAGCCCGTTGCACGATAAATTACAAAAACTTTTTGTCGGCTTGTTTGAAGAAATGGCCGACAGTTCCTCATCCTTGCCAACGAGCGTTTTCAAAGCTGATCTGCTGATCGCAACCTTCTCCAATCAGTTCTATCTGTTTCAGAAAGAAACGCGCTGCTACTCACCTGAAAAGTTCTTAACGCAGCTGGATGCGTTATTCCTAAAAAAGTGATTAGCTATTTGTAACCATAAGCCGCTATTTATCACTTATGACGTATTTCATTAATGAATCTGGCTAAACAGTCTAAGCCAAGCCTATTATGCAAAAATTGCACTTCGGCTGCTCGCTTGCCGCCGGCCTCGTCGAACAGGCTAGAATCCAGGCTAGAATCTGCGAGTCCGTCTGGCAGTTGTTCCCGCAAGATGCCAGCGCGGCTCTACTCTGTCGATCCTCCGCCCTACTCTGTCGATGTTGCTCCCTACTCTGTCGATGCTGGCCCCTACTCTGTCGATCCTCCGCCCTACTCTGTCGATGTTCGCTCCTACTCTGTCGATGTTGCTCCCTACTCTGTCGATGTGCCGCCCTACTCTGTCGATGTTGCCCACTACTCTGTCGATCCTCCGCCCTACTCTGTCGATGTTCGCTCCTACTCTGTCGATGCTGGCCCCTACTCTGTCGACGTTCAGCCCTACTCTGTCGATCCACAGCCCTACTCTGTCGATCCACTGCCCTACTCTGTCGATGTTGCTCCCTACTCTGTCGATCCACTGCCCTACTCTGTCGATGTTGCTCCCTACTCTGTCGATCCACAGCCCTACCCTGTCGATCCACAGCCCTACTCTGTCGATGTTGCCCACTACTCTGTCGATCCTCGGCCCTACTCTGTCGATCCTCGGCCCTACTCTGTCGATCCCGTGCCCTACTCTGTCGATCCTCCGCCCTACTCTGTCGATCCCGTGCCCTACTCTGTCGATCCCGTGCCCTACTCTGTCGATGCTGCTCCCTACTCTGTCGATGCTGCTCCCTACTCTGTCGATGTTCGCTCCTACTCTGTCGATGCTGCTCCCTACTCTGTCGATGCTGCTCCCTACTCTGTCGATGCTGCTCCCTACTCTGTCGATGTTCGCTCCTACTCTGTCGATCCATAGTCCTACTCTGTCGACGTTCAGCCCTACCCTGTCGATCCTCCGCCCTACTCTGTCGATCCTCCGCCCTACTCTGTCGATGTTCGCTCCTACTCTGTCGATCCATAGTCCTACTCTGTCGATCCTGGCCCCTACCCTGTCGATCCACAACCCTACTCTGTCGATCCACAGCCCTACTCTGTCGATCCTCGGCCCTACTCTGTCGATCCACAACCCTACTCTGTCGATCCACAACCCTACTCTGTCGATCCACAACCCTACTCTGTCGATCCACAATCCTACTCTGTCGATCCACAACCCTACTCTGTCGATCCACAACCCTACTCTGTCGATCCACAACCCTACTCTGTCGATCCACAACCCTACTCTGTCGATCCACAACGCTACTCTGTCGATCCACAACCCTACTCTGTCGATCCACAGCCCTACTCTGTCGATCCTCGGCCCTACTCTGTCGATCCTCGGCCCTACTCTGTCGATCCTCGGCCCTACTCTGTCGATCCCGTGCCCTACTCTGTCGATCCCGTGCCCTACTCTGTCGATCCCGTGCCCTACTCTGTCGATCCACAACCCTGCTCTATCGATGTTGCTCCCTACTCTGTCGATGTTGCGTTCTTGTTTGCATTGAATGTGCTCCGGCTGCTCGCTTGCCGCGGGCACCGCGCATCTCCTCAAACAGACTAGAATCTCGGGATCTCACTTGGCTCGCTTTTCACGCAGGCACCAGAGCGTCTGCGCTGCATTTTTTTAGGCAAGATCAAAGCTTTCTTTGCTATACAAAAAAGGGCGAGGAACAAGCCACTGATTCGTGTGGCCGTTCATCGCCCGATCGTTGTTCGTCTACTAATTTAATTGTTAACCGTGAATTACTTTTGAGCCTCTTTGCTGAACGTCTGGAACTTCTCTTTTATCGTATCAGCTGAATGTTTGAATTTCGCTTCTTCAGCTTCAGTCAGCGGCAACGTGAGTACTTCTTCCACACCGCGCTTGCCAATGATCGCCGGCTGCCCAACATAGGTGCCATATTTTTCACTGTAACAGGAGCAAATATAAGCAGCATGAGCATCAGAAAGAACCGCCTGGCTGAGTTTCACGGCGCATGTCGCAATCGCCCAGTTTGTATAATGCTTGCCGGAATAAACTTCCCAGCCGCCACGACGAGCAGCCTCCTCAAGTTCAACAAGGTTCAGGTTCTGCTGTTCCGCCAGTTTTGTAATAGCCAGTCCATTCACCTGCACCGTCGACCAGGCAGTGAACTGCGATTCGCCGTGCTCGCCGTACACATAGCCAGACACATTTTTCGGATCACAATTAAATTTATCCGAGACAACCTTCTGCATCCGAGCTGTGTCAAGGAATGTTCCTGTTGCAAATACTTGTTCGCGGCTCAGTCCCGTACTTTCCTGGAAATAATGCGTGATTGCGTCGCACGGGTTCATCGTATCAATGACGACACCATGGAAACCAGATGCTTTAACTTTAGGTGCGATATCCTGCACAATATCCTTCGTATATTCGAATTCAGCCCAGCGGTTGCCTTGCGCCTGTTTTTCCTGATAAGCAGTAATTTTGCCTGCTGTAATAAATAAAATGTCGGCGTCAGCCAATTCATTATAATCGTTAATCTTAATGATTGTTCGCGTATCAACGCGTCCCTGCATATCCTGCAAGTCAAGCTGTTCCGCACGAGCAAGTCCTTCATTTTTGTCAATAATCACGAGTTCGTCAGCTATGCCTTTCGTCACTAGCGTATAAGCAACAGCCGCGCCAACATGACCAATACCAATAATTCCATACTTTCTCATATATCCAACCTCGCTTCTCTATATATTTTCATCATCCTTTTACATAGTAGCATAATAACGTCGAACTGAACGTCATAAACACTAATTTTTCGAGATTTTCAAATAATTTATTATTAAAAAACGAAAATTGCGCTTCGGCTACTCGCTTATCGTGGGCGCCGTGCGTTCTTCTCTATCAAAACGTTATTCGTTTAACAGGGCTACCCGATTCCGGCCGCTATTTTTCGCCTGATAAAGCGCTTGATCAGCGGAGGACATCATTTGTGACAACGTATGATTTGTGGCATGTAAAACCGTCACGCCAATGCTAACCGTTAGAAAAAGCCGCGTCTTGTCAGACAACTCGATACGGCACAGTTCTATATTCTGTCGCACCCGCTCAGCGATGCGCATTGCCTCCAAAGAATCGGTGTGGGAAAGAAAAACAGCAAATTCCTCCCCGCCGATGCGTCCAAACAGATCATCCGCACGCAAAGAGCGCCGGCAAGCTTCTGTCACACGCTGCAGTGCCTGATCACCAACCGGATGACCGAATGAATCATTGATGCGTTTGAAATGATCAACATCAACGATAAAGAGGGCACAAGCCTCCTTTTCCAGTAAATGATGCTCAAGGGCATTAGTGGCCTGATGTTCAAATGACCGCCGATTGTGAATACCGGTCAGTACATCCGTCTGAGCCAGTTTTAATAATTCGTGTTCCAACCGATCCGAATAGCGGCGATAATAAAAAGAAGCATAGGATAAGCCGACAAAATTGGCAAGAAGATTGCAAACATAAACAAACAGCGTCATTGAATAACGGGTCTCCGTGATTGGCAGATGCGTCCGTGAATAATGATACAAAAAGAGCGTGGCAAGGAATAGAGAACCTGAGACGATTAGCCGCGCGGAAAAACGGCATCTAGAGTAGAAGACAATTGGCACTAAAGCAAGTAAATAATAGCTGTAGCCCTGCGCCCAGCCAAAGACAATGACACAGAAAAATGCATGCAGCGCAATCTCGCACGCCCAGATTAACAACCTGCCATGCCATTTTTTGTAGTTCGCCCACAAACAAACCATATCTAGAAAAACAGCGATGATATTGTTGGTGAATATGAGCGGATTGCCTAACAGATAGAAAATGGGGATAAAAAGGATATGTCCGAAAAGCGCGAAGGCAAACATATTCCGGCAAAAGACAAAAAATTTCCGGTCACTAACGCGATGATCATATGCAAATAATTGTTCATTACCTCTAAAAACATCCGCCCAAAAATGGGGCATACATTTCACTTCATTCAATAGTTTAATTTCGGTTAATAAGTAAGTGTATTAGTAGAAAACGTACTGAGAATGCGTTCTTAAGTGCAAATGTCCTATGACTTTTTCATTATACCTTATTACCTGCTTGACACAAGATAACAACAAAAATCGTTCATTTTTTCAAAAAAAACCAGCGTTTTTCTGAATTTTAAGGGGCTTTGGTTTTTTGTAATCACGCGGAAGATTCTATACGCATCTTGAAGAGACCTAGTTAGCTGATTGGCTAACAAGTTACTGCGGTCAATCCTACTCGTTGCCCCCCTCGAAACACGGAGCTACCGGCGTGTATTTTATTAATAGCAAAGCATGTCCTTAATCAGCCACTGATTCATTTACGAGAGCCACACAATTTCTTCCATTGCTTTTTGCCCGGTAAAGCGCTTGATCGGCAGAAGACATCAGTTGCGATAAACGATTATTGGTTGCCCGTAAAACCGTGACACCGATACTGATCGTTAGAAAAAGCTGTGTCTGATCAGTCAACACAACCCGGCATAATTCTACATTTTGCCGTAACCGATCGGCGATCTGCATCGCTTCAAGCGCATCGGTATGTGCGAGAAAAATAGCGAATTCTTCACCGCCAATTCGTCCGAAAAGATCGTCAGCGTGCAGCGATTGGCGACAGACTTCCGCCACACGTCGCAAAGCCTGATCACCAGCTGCGTGTCCAAATGAATCATTGATTCGTTTAAAATGATCAATATCGAAAATCAGTAACGCGCAAGCTTCTTTTTGTATCGAATGGTTCTCAAGTGCGTCATGCGCCTGCTGTTCAAAGAAACGTCGATTGTGAATGCCAGTCAGCACATCTGTGTGCGCCAACTTCAGTAATTCGTGTTCCAGCCTATCCGAATAACGACGATAGGGATGTTATTGAAATGTTATGTTTAAATTATTCAATTTATCAGCAGGGTAGCGTTCGCAAATCTTTTCAAACAAAAAATAATGATCTAAACTAGCTTCAACGAAGAGAACAAGCGCTTACTCGAAGTCTAGTAAATTGTTCTAACGCTTATCCAGTCTTTTGAAAATAGAGGGATGATCCTGTGCTGAAAATGGGTATCTATGAACAAATCATCAATAAAGCGATTAGAGATGATCTGAATAAGAATCATGAGAATTGGCTGACGCAAACCACCCCAATTGACAGTGAAGAAGCTTCACAACTGCTATCAAAATATGTCTCTTCCGTGATTGAAAAAGGATTGGCTCATTTGAAAGATACCGGTGGTGATCTGCACGCTCAAGTCCATCTGGTCAATCAAATTGTCCATACCATTTTGCAAGCAACTGATGAACAAGCACTTGACACACTGACCGTCGATCAGAAAGCGGAACAATTACTTGCGTTAATCGATAAAAGAAATAATATTTATGCACTCAATGAAAAGTCAAAAATAATACGTCCAGAAACGTCCGTCGCTGAGAGTTCTTTGTTTACCGGTGCAAGGCATGAGCCAAATATGTTTACCGAGTTAAAAAAGGAGATTCTCTCCTGCGATCGGATTGACTTGCTCGTTTCGTTTATCAAGTGGAGTGGTCTTCGGCTAATCATCGATGAGCTTCGTTCTTTCACGCAAAAAGGCGGTCAATTACGCGTGATTACTACCTCCTATATGGGTGCCACTGATTTGAAAGCCGTTGAAGCGCTCGATCGTCTGATTCATACAGAGATTAAAATCTCATATGATACAAAACGCACACGATTGCATGCCAAAGCTTATGTCTTTTATCGTTCAAACGGATTTACAACCGCCTATGTCGGTTCATCCAATCTATCAAACGCAGCGCTTTCCAGCGGTCTTGAATGGAACGTTAAAATAACAGCAACCGATCTCCCTTCCACAATTGATAAAATAAGTGCGACATTCGAAAGCTATTGGAATTCATCCGAATTCGAACCCTATACAGAGATTGAAAAAGCAAGGCTCTCACAAGCCTTGCAAATGGAGCAGCATTCAAGTTCTAATATCCAGCCCTATTTATTTGATATCGCGCCCTATCCTTATCAACAGGAAATTCTCGATAAACTCGATGCCGAGCGTAAGGTACGCAACTGCTGGCGGAATTTGCTTGTTGCCGCAACCGGAACGGGAAAAACTGTCGTCGCTGCCTTTGATTATAAACGATTTCGCCAGAAGAACAGTGGCAAGCCGTGTCGGTTGCTTTTTATCGCGCACCGAGAAGAAATTTTGAAACAAAGCCTTGCCTGCTTTCGCAGCGTGTTACGTGATAATAATTTTGGCGATTTATTTGTGGGGAAAATTCGGCCGGAAGCCATCGACCAACTTTTCATCTCCATTCAAACGTTTAATTCGCAATCACTGACTTCCCATACTTCCCCTGATTTTTATGATTTCATTATCGTCGATGAGTTTCACCATGCGGCAGCAAGAACCTATCAAACGCTCTTATCCTATTATCAGCCGCAAATATTGCTTGGACTGACGGCAACCCCGGAACGTATGGATGGCCGAGATATCCTTTCTTATTTTGATCATCACATCGCCGCGGAAATTCGGCTACCAGAGGCGATCGATCGCAAATTACTTTGCCCCTTCCAATATTTTGGAGTGAGTGATGACGTTGATCTTTCCAAAATTAAATGGACACGGGGTGGCTATGACCGAACGGAGCTATCGAATGTGTACACGCTCAATCGAGCTGCAGCTGACAAACGTGCCAAGCTGATCATTCAATCGACGTTAAACTATGTAACAGACATTGATGACGTAAAAGGACTTGGATTCTGTGTCTCTATCGCTCACGCAAATTATATGGCTGAGCAGTTCAACACGAACGGCATCCCCTCGATCTCTTTAAGTGGCCAATCGCCTGATGAAGAACGTAACCAAGCAAAACAATGGTTGATCAGCGGCAAGATTCGATTTATTTTCGTCGTTGATCTTTACAATGAAGGGGTCGATATTCCGGAAATCAACACGATCCTCTTTCTGCGCCCAACAGAGAGCCTCACCGTGTTCCTTCAGCAGCTCGGACGCGGTCTGCGTCTCGCTGACGATAAAGAATGCCTGACCGTTCTAGACTTTATCGGGCAAGCCAATAAGAAATACAGCTTCACAGATAAATTTACGGCATTGCTTACCCGTGCGACAACAGGACTGAAGCGTGAAATTGAAGAGGGATTCGTCTCCTTGCCAAAGGGTTGCTTTGTCCAATTAGAGAAGAAAGCACGCGCTTCGATCCTTGAAAATATACGCCAGTCATTTGGTTCTCGTTCCGGCTTTATTTCTCGGATCGCCGCTTTCGAAAGTGATTCCGGCAAGAAATTAACACTTGAAAATTTTATTGATTATTACCATCTCGACGTGCGCACGATTTATAAAAAAGCGAGTTTTTCGCGACTCTGCGCGGATGCTGGTGTTCGTAGCAATTTTGACGACCCGCTTGAATCCATGCTGACAAAAGCTTTCCTCCGAATCTGTTCGATCGACTCTCGCCGCTGGCTGACCTTTTTGATCGATACATTACCGAAAATAGATACAATACCTCTATCGTCACTGTCAGATGCCGAGCGACGCATGCTGCGGATGTTTTCCTTCACCGTTTGGTCCAAAAAAGCAGAAGGCAGCGAGGACACGCAGCTTCAAGAGACGCTCATACAGCTAAAAAATAACCCTGTGCTTTTTAATGAATTGCTCGAGTTATTGCGCTACCAACTGCGCCAAATTGACTTTGTCGATGAACCTGTACCGCTCGGCTTCGATTGTTCGCTTGACCTGCATTGCAGCTATACGCGCGATCAAATCCTCGTCGCGCTTGACTTTATGCGTCCGTCGACGGTGCGCGAAGGCGTGAAATACTTACCCGATAAAAAAATCGACGCATTCTTCATCACGCTTAATAAGTCCGATAAAGATTATTCACCCACAACGATGTACCGTGATTATTCGATTAGTGACCGACTGTTTCATTGGCAGAGCCAAAGCACAACAGCTGACAATTCGAAAACAGGTCAGCGCTATATTCATCACCATCAGCTTGACAGCAACATTTTATTGTTCGTGCGTGACTATCGCAGTGATCTGGGAGGAACCGCTCCGTATACTTTTCTCGGTCTGGCCGATTATGTGAAACACGAAGGCAGCCGGCCAATGAACATAGTCTGGCGATTAAGAAAATCGATTCCAGCAAAATTCCTGAAGAAAACGAATAAATTGATTGTCGGTTGATCAGGTTTCTTGAATGCGAAACGGACCTACACCTTATGCCAACTTTTGCTTTTTGTTGTTAAGGCACTGTTCGTAATGATCAAAGAAAGTACGTCTCAAACTATTCAAGTATAAGAAAAGGTACCACAGTGACAGCTCTGTGGTACCTCAATTTTTTTATCTTTGAACAAAAACACATTATGATTATTTTTCACGTTTTCAAAGAACATGACTGGTTAATAACTCAACCATCTTCGGATCATAATGTGAGAAAAAAAGGCTTTTGCCAGTATCCAATCCAGATATTTTCTCCATTTCGTCTGCGGTCAGTTCAAAATCAAACACGTTGAAGTTTTCTTCCATTCGGTCTTTATGCGTCGATTTTGGGATGACCACCACGCCGCTTTGAATCAGAAAGCGCAAGGCCACCTGCGCTACAGATTTAGTGTGCACTTCGCCGATTGCTTTTAAAATTGGATTCGTAAACAGATCATTTCTACCTTCTGCAAAAGGTCCCCAAGATTCAATCTGCGTCTTGTATTTTTTCAAATATGTTTGTGCTTCCGCCTGCTGATTGAATACATGCGTCTCTACTTGATTCACAGCTGGAACCACTTCACTGAACTGAACAAGATCAACGTATCTGTCGGGATAGAAGTTGCTAACACCAATCGCCCTTATTTTCCCTGCTTTATAAAACTCTTCCATCGCGCGGTATGTCCCATAATAATCATTAAACGGCTGATGAATCAGTAGGAGATCCAAATAATTCAGTTGCAGCTTTTTGAATGATTCTTCGATCGATGCCTTTGCTTTCTCATAGCCTCCATTGGAAACCCAAACTTTGGTTGTAATGAATAATTCTTCTCTCGGCACACCACTTTTTTTAATTGCGCGGCCTACAGCTGCTTCATTTCGATAAGCCTGCGCCGTATCAATCGAGCGATAACCGACGTCGATCGCATCAAGAACGCATCGCTCACATTCGTCCTGATCTGCAATCTGGTAAACACCATAGCCTAAAACCGGCATCTTCACCCCGTTATTCAACGTCACATAGTCCATATTTTTTGTCCTCCTGTTCATTTACCGCGCAGTATTCCGGAATCTAGCGGGACATTCAATATTTCACGATCCTTTTTAGCTCAATTTTCCATAAACCTCATCAGTAACGGCCTCCAGCCATTCGTTAGAGGCCCCTTCTGCAGGGACTTCAATCGCCAGATGTGAAAACCAGCTATCGCTTGCGGCGCCGTGCCAGTGTTTTATTTCCGGCGGAATATTGACTACAACGCCCGGATGTAGCGCCACAGCTTCTTTTCCCCATTCCTGATATTAACCACGCCCTCCGGTGACGAGCAAAATCTGACCGCCTTTATGATGAATATGCCAATTATTTCGGCAACCCGGCTCAAAAGTCACATTTCCGATTGTCACTCCGGTCGTTGTCAGCATCTTCAAATAGGCCTGTCCAATAAAATTACTGCTGAATTGTTTCGGAAGTTTGTCCCCAATCGGAAAAATAACGCCTTTGCTTAAATTCTGAGATTCACTCATGTTCACTGCCCCTAGCTTTTTCATTTGTTCGTTCGCGTTTATCCTGATTAGCTGCTTCGTTGACACAACGAAGCGCATTCAAGCTCCTTGGATAGCCTATATATGGCAAGCATTGGGAGATGACTTTTATTAAGAATTCTTTATCATTGCCGAGACGGATATTTGCTGCCGCATGACTGGTCAGTTGCGGCTCACAACCACCCTGTGCAGATAGAAAGCAGAAGGTGATCATTTCGCGTTTTTTATAGTCAAGCCCGTTCCTTGTGTAATAATCCCCGAAGCAATTGTCTGCCAACCAATGATTGATATGGCGTGATTCAGCAGGTCCAGACTTATAAAACTCTGCCATCTGAGGTCCGAAGATAGCAACCTGCGCCTGAACTCCCTTTTCCAGCCGGTTCTCTGTCGTTGTTGTCGCCTGTTGTTCCAACGGCAGTTTGACGCCTTGCTCCGTCAACACCTGATTAGTCGCCTGCAGAAAATCAAACACTCTGCCGATGCCGAGGTAAGCTACTGCTTGATAGACACCCTCTTTGACTTCAACCGGAGTGACGCCAAATTTCAAAGCGGCTTTCATCATTGCCTTGTATTCATTCACACACTGGGTCCCAATCAGTGTTGCCAAAATCGCCAGTATCCGTGTCCGGTCATCCAAGTCGTCGCTGTTTACGACTTCGTCAAAAGCAAAGTTGTCAAAGCGTTCAATAAACTCAGGATCTGTTTCTAAAAAGTTTGATTGATAGCCTGGAAACAGCCGTTGATGATAATTTCTAGCAAACTCTGTGATTGCCATGTTGTCCTCCATTATCAATTCCCCGCTCTTTTTGCGAATTCTGCGGGATAGCGAGCGCCCGATAGTTCAATTTTAGAAAGTGCATCGTTCAAACTTCGAAGTTCTTCATTTGTTAGCTCAATGTCTGCCGCACCTAAATTTTCTTCCAGACGCGCCAACTTCCGTGTTCCTGGAATTGGAACGATCCACGACTTTTGCGCAAGTACCCATGCAAGCGCGATTTGAGCAGGCGTTGCATTTTTAGCTGATGCGACTTCCTGAATCAGATTGACCAAAACCTGGTTGGCTTCGATATTCTCTGAAGTGAAGCGAGGCACAATACTTCGGAAGTCAGAGCTGCCAAAAGTGGAATGCTTATTGATGCTTCCGGTAAGAAATCCTTTTCCTAACGGACTAAATGGTACAAAGCCAATTCCCAGTTTCTCAAGCGCAGGCAGCAGTTCATTTTCAGGCTGCCGCCACATCATCGAGTATTCGCTTTGCACGGCAGTAATTGGCTGAACCTCATGGGCACGGCGGATCGTCTGAACACCGGCTTCAGAAAGTCCCCAATATTTGACTTTCCCTTCCCTAATCAGATCCTGTACCACGCCAGCTACTTCCTCAATCGGCACATTTGGATCCACACGATGTTGATAGAGCAAATCGATGGTTTCAACTTTGAGCCGTTTAAGCGATTCTTCAACGGATTTCCGGATCTGCTCCGGCTGGCTGTCAAGCACCTGCCGGCCATCCACCATTTTTATTCCAAATTTGGTAGCGAGGACCACTTTTCCTTTGTATGGCTCAAGGGCCTTGCCCACCAATTCTTCGTTTAGAAAAGGTCCGTAAATTTGCGCGGTATCAAAAAATGTAACCCCGCGATCAATGGCAGAATGAATGAGAGCAATCATTTCTTTTTCGTCTGCGGCAGGTCCATAGCCATAACTCATGCCCATGCAGCCTAACCCAATTGCAGAAACCTCAAGACCACTTTTTCCTAATTGGCGTTTTTTCATTTTAAGCCCTCCCATTTATTAAATTGTTGCTGCGCTTTAAACACCTTTACAACGCCCTATTGAACACGCTCTATATTTTCGCTTATTCAAAAGGTTTCAGCTTTTTTTCAGCAGCAACCATATGGCTCTGATAGTTTTCTATTTTAAAATTCAAACGATCGAGCGCATGCTGCATGACGTCAATCCGATCTTGAAGGTCATTGCGCTGTTCACGTAAGAGATCAACTCTTGCCTGAATGGTACTGTCGCCGATACGGAAAAGCTGCAAATATTCAATTAACGCTTCGATAGGCATACCTGCGTCACGCATGCATCGACTAAAAGCTATCCAGCGCAGGTCTTCATCATCAAAGTCACGAACACCATTTTCATTCCGCTTAACCGGTGGGATTAAGCCAATTCGCTCATAGTAGCGAATCGTATCGGCTGACACATTCGTCTCTTTACTTACCATTTTGATATTCATAGTCTTCATTCCTTTTAATAAAAAATGATTTTGCCTAAGTAAAACTTGGCTTAGCCAAGTTCTATTTGTAACGAATGCGCTTCGGTCGCTCGCTTGCCGCAGGCGCTGCATTCTTACGCAAAAGCCATACAAAATTTATGACTCTGCTGATGTTACGCTCTACTCTGTCGGTGTCGCGCCTTGCTCTGTCGATGTCGACCCCTACTCTGTCGATGTCGACCCCTACTCTGTCGATGTCGACCCCTACTCTGTCGATGTCGACTCCTACTCTGTCGATGTTACGTTCTTGTTTGCATCGAATGTGCTCCGGCTTCTTGCCGCGGGCGCCGCGCGTCTCCGACAAGCTGGGGCCGGAGGCTTCCGCTCCATTTTTTGCACAAAATACTATACTTTCTTGTCAAATTTTTAAAAATCATACTTGTTGCATGGTTGGACGGACGATGATTTCATTCAGTGATGTATCCACCGGAGCATCGATTGCAAAAGCGATCGTTTCCGCGATACGCGTCGCGCTAATGGCAACCGCCTCGTATAACTGATCGATGCCGGGCTTCAAGTCCTGATCCGTAATACTATTCGGCAACTCTGTCGCAACAGCACCCGGAGAAACAATCGTTACACGAATATTGCTCTGTGCGACTGCCTCTTCTTGACGTAAAGCTTCGCTAATTGCGCGGACAGCATATTTTGTCCCGCTATACACACCGCCGCCTGGATGCGTTTTATGTCCGGCAACCGATGACAGGTTGATGAACTGACCACTCTTACGTTCCCGCATCGATGGTAGAGCGGCTGCAATACCGTATAGAACACCTTTAATATTGACATCAACCATTCTTTCCCACTCATCAACCTTTAACTTATCAAATGTTGAATGGGGCATGAGACCGGCATTATTCACCCACACATCAATTTGTCCATATTCATCCAGGGCAAGCTTTGCCAACGCTTCAACCTCTGATCGAGAAGTGACATCCGTAACATGATAGATGGCGGAACCACCGGCACGCTTGATCTCTTCGACCAATTTTTGCAGGCGTTGTTCACGACGGGCACCGAGTACCACTTTATCTCCGCGCTCGGCTAAGAATTTAGCTGTTGCTTCGCCAATACCACTTGACGCGCCGGTTATAACGACGACTTTACTTTCTGTATGTGCCATTACTACCCCTCATTTCTTTTAAGGTTCTTTGATTTGCGAAAGGAACCTTTTAATAAATTCACCTTAAACCTTTGAGTGAACTCCAAGTCAAGCGGTGAGCGGTTTCGGGTTTCGTTCGTGCGCTTTTCCCATTTTTTTGAGCGTAAAATGGATAGCGAAGAAAAATATAGGCTAATCAAACAAATAACACCGACGATTTCGATTCATACAATAAACGAAATATTTGATTACAGTATAAATCACAGATCAGTCGATATGATCGGCTTCTCACAGTTGATTAATTACTATACCATTCACATAAAAAGAGAATGTACAGAGCGGGAACTCAGGAATATTCGCTTGAGTAGTTATCATTGATTTTGAAAGCAATATCCGTACCAAAGAGGCTGTCTCAAAAGTCGATTTTTCGACTTTGAGGCAGCCTTTTTTTATTCCTTATCAAGTAAAAGAGCTCCGATTTACTATTCGGAGCTGAACAAAATTAAGTGTTATTAAGTTGTTTTACAAACATGTTAATTGTGTAAGCTGTATTGTTATAAGACCCCCTAAGATTAAATATTTGGAGCTTTAGAGTGTTCCTTGTAATCATATGATTATCTAAAATGAGATTGCTGTCGTGGATAGTTCCTTTAAGATATTGCCTGAAAGTTGAAAGGTAATCATTGGCGTCTTGAGATAATGATCGACCATTTTGCTTACGATAGGAATCCACTTCAGCTATCAAGTTTTTAGTCAATTGCTTCTGCGAAGCGATATCATTGTATGAAAATTTGTAATGCTTTTGTAAAAGCCATTTTTGCTTTAGATACTGATTTGTTTCATCAATTAATATTTGTGTATCTTTGTTTAAATGTGCTGTTCTTTGAAGCGAGTGAAGTTTATTGACTTCTTTTTTTTGTTCTTGAACGACGTAGTGATCGGAGGTAATAGACACTTGATGCGTAACGTTAAAAAAAGAAAACGGATAAACAAAGCCAAGTATTAAAAAGACAAGGATTAATAAAGCTAGTATTCCCGATATTATAATATAAGCTTTTTTCATAGGCTACTCCCAGTTTTATATATTCATGCTAACATCTACATAAAACTTGCTATAGTGTGATTCAACAGAACCAGAAACGTTCTCCAGCTCGGCGTAGTCCATGTGCAAGAAAACGTGCGCTCATTATCTTCTCTATTTCTTTCAGAAAATAGCAATGGTCAGAAGGATTGTATTACCAGCCATCCTCCAAAGATTCAAAATAACTATTGGCGAATTGTCCTTTTTCTTTTAAAGATTGATAGTTAAATTGCAGTTGATTTCTCGGTTTTACCCCTTCTTTTACCGCCGTTTCGTATTCTCTCAGCCATAAATTTTTCTGATCGTATTTTTCAAGCATATGAAGCAGGATATACAGTGAGATTTCTTTGGATCTCTCCAGGATATTTTCTTTAAAATAGCTGATTGCTGAGTCATAGTCGCATAAATTGATCTTAAGCCTGAAAATAGTTTCGACGATATCATTTATTTTTTCTTTACGTCGATACTCGCTATCTTCACTTTCCCATGATTTCTTTGCCGGTGTTGCCTTTTGTTTCTCTAGTTCCTGTTTTAACTGAATGCACTGCTCGATGGCAATTTCTTTCGTATCAGCGATTTTCAGATTTGATATGAATACATTAATCAGGAACGATCGTAGGGTTTCCCTGCCTAGAGAACAATTAATTAATTGCTTAATGGCAGATTTTATTGTTTCCCTGTCCATTCCCACAGCAAATTTTCTTTTAAGTACTGTATCAAATAAATTATCTTGTTCAATCCCTACCGATCGGAACGGATCGTCTGTGTTAAATATTATATACTCAGATGCATAGCACAGCATTTCATATAGTTTTTCAAGAAGCGTTGTCGCCCGTTTTCCTTCCGCACTGTCAACAGGTATTTGCTGTAAATTTTTTATGTATGATCTGACGACGAATCGCCACTTTGGACGATCTTTTTTCTTAATAGACTGATTTGGCGCAAGATAATTTTGGTCATAGGCGTTTTGAATAAATTCCGTTATTTCATGTTCCAAATCATTGACACTGACATTTTTAGATTCTTTTCGTTTCCTTTTTTCAGCTTCTTTGAACTGCTGAAAGTCTGCCAACATCGTGTCAACCGCTTTTTCATCACGCAATTTTTTAGGAATGATTTTATATAAGTCAACAACTATCTGAGACAGGTCATCCTGATTGTATTTTTCGAGTGCATTTCTCAGTTCCGACACACGCATTTAGTGACACCTCGTTATATTTATAAAACCTCTGCATTTTGATAGTACTATCATCTGGTTGATGATTACAACACGTGGTTTTGGAATTACAGGTCATTCGTGTGACTAAAGAGACGAGAATTTCCTACGCAAAGCGTAACACAGCGGTCTTTTTAAAAAATTTTTCATTGAGCTGTTTTGATATTCATCATATTTTATAACCCACACCTAGTTATGATGTGGGTTATTTGATGCTTACCTTATAGAAACAACGATAGCGCACAATAAACAAGTAGCAGAGCCATGATGGCGTTGATCGCTTTTCGATAGTTGTTAAATAACTTTTCAAAAACTGCGCCGAAAACGGCCCAACAGAGACAACCAGAAGTACCAATGGCGGACAGCAACAGAGCAAAGAGTGCAATAGTGGCCACATCGTGATGATGAGGCAGAACATACGAGGACATCGCGGTGATGCCATAAAGAATAATTTTCACATTGACAAACTGTAACAGCATCCCAGAAATAAAGGAATTGGCCTGCGTGATCCCGCCTTTCCCTTCGTGCGGCTTGTCCCGCCAGATCGTCCATGCGAGCCAAAGAATATAAACCGCCCCGACAACGAGCATCATCGGCTGAATGGTCGGTATGAAGGCATACAACAATGAGGAAAAAGCGGCGCAGGCAGCCATCACGACAATAAAACCTGTGATGATGCCGAGTAGAAATGGGAGCGTCCGTTTCAGACCGTCTCTGCCCGCATTGGTCATCGACACAATATTGTTCGGACCGGGCGTATAGGCCGTTAAAAGAGTATAAGAGAGAAATGCTGAGATGTTCATGTTTCGATAACCTCCAATGATAGATACCACGCAGTGCCGTCACCGCATGAAAAGGCTCATGAAAATGGATTCCCAAACTTGAAACCAACCATTGCATGGACGCCTTATGCATGCTATCATACCGTCAGAAGTTCATTCATTCAAATTGAAATTGTTAAATTTTTAGTTCAATAATATTAAAGTATTCGAGAGGTGAATGCTATGGATCTCAAGTATCTGAATACATTCAAAACAATCGTGGAAGAAGGCGGGTTTGCAAAGGCCGCGGATAAGCTGAATTACACGCAGTCGACGATCACGTTCCAGATTGGACAGTTGGAGCAAGAGCTGTGTGCTCAGTTATTTGAGAAGATTGGCCGACGGATGGTACTGACAAAGGCGGGAGAACAGCTCGTCCCCTATGTCGACGACGTCCTTGCGTCAGTCAATAAAATGCGCTGCTTTGAAAATGATTTGACGGAATGTCGGGGGGATTTACAAATTGGCATTGCCGAATCGCAGCTCTGCTACCAAATGCCGTCTATCCTCAGGCAATTTCATCAGCAAGCGCCAAAAGCCCGTCTGTTTCTCCGCTCGATGAACTGCTATGATATTCGCGATGAATTGATTAACGGCACGCTCGATTTGGGCGTGTTTTATCAAAATGTAGGCGGCTTCGGTTCGAATTTGACAACCTATTCATTGGGTGACTATCCGGTCCTCTTAGTAGCCTCACCGCAAATAAAGGAGCGCTATCCCGATTTCATCACAGCTGATCAACAGCTTTCGGTTTCCTTTATCATCAATGAGCAGAATTGCATATTCAGGCAAATTTTCGAACAATACCTTCGTGAAAAATCGATTCGGCTTGATCATACAATTGAGTTATGGAGCATTCCTACGATTAAGAATCTGGTCAAAAGCAATGTTGGCATTTCATTTCTTCCTAAATTTACGGTACAAGAGGAACTGGACCGTGGAGAGTTGGTCGAAATCCCAACCGATCTGAAAAACCCACAGATTTCTGCCGTCTGCGGTCATCATAAGAACAAATGGATCAGTCCATTAATGCAAGCCTTCATTGATTTGTGCGTGAAAACAAAGTAAGACGATTAGATAGACTTGGCTATACCAAGTCCTTTTTTGCGCAATGCGCACCGATCGCTCGCTTGCCGCGGGCGCACCGAGAGCCTCCTCAGACAGACTAGAATCTGCGAGGCCCGTCTGGCACGCTGTTCCCGCAGGCGTCTCGCGAACTTCGCTGTATTTTACGTGCAAAGTCTTATACTTACCTTTGCAAAAAGTGAGGCACCGTAAAATATTTGGAATTAGCTAAAAAAACGCAGCCAAAGTGCTGAAAGTGGCATGACAAGGATTAACCCTGGGAGCATATTGGCAACTGGAAAAGACTTGATTCCGCTGATTCTTAGGCCAGTAACTAGCATGATAATACCGCCTAACGCCGAAAAGTCATTAATTAAATGATTGTTTACCAGCGGCAAAATGAATCCGGCGCTTAAAAATAAACCGAGAAGGATAGCGAATTGCGGCACAGCAATTGTCATGACCATATAACCTAATGCCGTGGCAAATATTGCGGCTGTGAAAAAATCAAGAATGGATTTTGAAAAGAGAATAGACGCATTGCCGGTCATCCCTTCATTCAAAGCGCCAAAAATCCCTGTCCCACTGGCGCAAAATAAAACGACGATGCCAACGAATTGTTCCAAGAAAAACTTGGGCGTCATTGAATTATTGCTAGAGAATAATTTTTCAATCGGTCTGCGCACTTTATTGGCGCACCATTCAATCCCTTTTTCCAATTGAATCAGCTCACCTATCGCACTGCCTAAAACCAAGGCAAGAACGACTGCCGGGAGTGTCTCAACTTTTACAATCAGTGCAATTCCCATACCCATGGACGCAGCCCCAAAGGTCATCGGCATGGCCACTCGAAGCCTCTCAGGAATTTTATCACCAAAGAAGGCGCCAATGAGGCTACCAACGAGTACAGACAATACATTTACGATAACACCTACGGGCATTTTCATATCTCCTTTAAAGCTCTCTTATTTCTTATACTGTTTTCAATTTAATCGGCGTCTTATTAGAGGCTCATTCTTTGCGGACAGAGTCGTTTGTTCCAGTTGCCGAGTTAAGTGAGGATGGAAAGTTGAGAATAACTTGGCGGAGACAAGTCTTTTTTTTGCAAAAATTGCACTTCGGCTGCTCGTTTGACGCGGGTCTCGCGCCTTCGCTCCATTTTCGCACGATATCTTATACATTCTCAAGCCTATAAAAATACGACCTGTTCATTATAGAACAGGTTTTCCTTTTTTTCTGATCTTTTTAATGTCGATAACGATACTTTAGTCGCCCAAATTATGTGAAATTGATATCATACTCTGCATGATGCATGACCACTTATCTGATAACCGTCCATTCCTTTCAACTTTTTGAAAACTATGGACATATAATGATAGGGCTAAAAATGGATACCGCCCCGCTTATCATAATTAAAATTAGAGCCACTTTCTTTTAGACATTGTTTTGGTTTAGCACATCAATAATTTTTGCTGCAGATAAATCTAATTCACGGATAACTTTATTAGCAAAGGATTTTGCGTTGGTTCTATATCCTGTGTTTCCCGTTTGAATCGCCATACATCCTTCTCGAAGTTGCACCCATGACATATGTCGCTCGCGCTTAATTTGCTTTATCCTATTCCAAACTTTGTCCTCACTACCATCGCTGAATGAATCATTACCCTGTTGATGTTCGATTGTGGAATGACCTATTTTACTCAATAATATCGGTGGCCGCCCATCTCTTAATGGATGATGAAGCTCTGGCCTTTCCCCTAGATCTTCACCTGTGACCATACAGTGATCCACAGCTGAACGACATAAATCTCTGGCAGCACCTCCAAGTAAGAAACGGTCTGTCGCTGCTGATTCAGCGGATACCCATTGTTTTAAAGCATTAAGAAGCAACGAAAAAGCTCTAAAGTCATCTGATAACAATTCTTTCATTTTTGGGGGCAATGGATTAGCTTCCAAAAAATTTTTTACATCCCCATCTTCATGAGCCAACTTATTAGCCTGCATGTTTAATAACGTACCGATTTTATCCAAAATGGGTTCAAATACTTCACGAGCAATTTTTACATTAAGTACATCGATTCCTTGTTTCGCAATCAAATTCTCATAATAACTGATATATTGAGCAATGAGTTCTTCTTTTTCTTTCTTTGATAAAGTTACATCGCTTTTGTACCGCCTGTATGTCATCAATTTTCCCTCTTTATGAAAAGTAATTTTCCAATAAGTACTACTAGAATTACTTCGTATATTTATCGAACAGCTACAAATCAAAGAGACAACAGGGTCATGCCTATTTTTATATAAGGATAATGGTCATTCAAAAATTAAGCTAATATTCCAACAGCACAAGTATAAACCTCTTTGACGGCTTAATTAAAGATGCGAAAATAAATACTCATCGAGGTTTCTTGCAGGACTTATGCAGCACTTTCACTTAAATTACTTTGTTTTGCATTTTCTTCACTTCTTAACTAATAGTAACCTTCGTTAAATCGGCGCCCATGCCTTTGAGCGCGGCGTAAGTAAGCTTATCCATCATCGCGCCGTCAAAGGAAATTGTTTTAATCGCACGGTAGTATTTATTAGTAAAAGTAAATGTCGGACGGAAAGATACGTTTTTAAGTGTTGCACCCTTAAACGTCACTTCGTTCAGCGCCGTCTTGTCAAACTTGACACCAATAAAGGTCATTCCGTCCAAGCGCAGCCCGCGCATGTCACAGTATTTGAAATCCACACCGTTGAAGGTACAGTTTTCAAAGACCGTCTTTCTAAGGTCGGTCATCGTCAGCTTGACGTCGCGTAGTTTTATGTCGGCGAATGTTGCGCCCACTAGCCCCGATTTACTGAAGTTGGTGCGCACAAGAATTGATTGATGGAAGTGCGCGCCTGCAAGGTCATTGGTGGTCAGTTCGCAGTCGGTTAGATTTGCGCCGTCAAAATTTGCTTCCCGCACATCGCTGCTCTTGAACGAACTGCCGGTTAAATCAGCGCCCGCAAAATCGGATCCACGCAACGCGCTCGCTGTAAATTTTCCTTTATGCGCGATAACACCCGCGAAGTCGCTCTTTGTCAGATCACTTGCGCTAAAGTTTGTCACGACCTGACGTTCTAGAGAGCGGGAGAGATTTGCAACATCCTGTACTGTTTGCTCAATGTCACCAATGCTGTCGATGGTCATCTCAAATGCGGCTTCATCATCCTTGCCCTCAGCTTTGAGTTCACGGAATCGCTCCTGCAAATCGGAAAGTAAATCAGCCTTTAGTTCAGCCACGCTTTTTACGCCATCGTAAGGGGCAAAAACGCCATTTAAATAGTTTGTTAATTTCTCATTCATACTATCAAACTCCTTTACAATAAGTTATCGAGCACGCGCTTTGCGTACGCCCAATTGCTTTTATTGTTGACGTAAGTGGCCTTGCCCTTTTTGGTAATCCGAAAATACTTACGCCGTCCGCCCTGAGATTCGTCGCCCCAATACCATTCGATATCACCATCCGCCTCAAGCCGCCGAACACTGGAGTACATGGTGGCTTCCTTTAATTCGTACTCACCGCCTGATCGCTCAGCTATCAGCTTAACAATTTCATAGCCGTATCGATCAGCTTCGGATAGAAGTCGTAATATCATCGTATCGGCGTGACCACGCAGCAGGTCGGATGTGATTTTGTTCTCACCCATCTCATCACCCCTATAACCATTTTGCATTATATTACTATTACTGTCAATGTATTTTGTTTACTTTATTACCTTGCCTTAAAAACTCGTTGCTATGATTCCTGAAACAATAAAAATAAGGCCTTCTCACATTGGCACCTCCGGCAAAATTGCCGCAAGAAAATCGCAATGTTTGAAGACCCTTTGTTTATGGACACTTTCTACCTGTGGCATTAATACAAATACTTATCCTAATCAATGCACGCCAATTTTACTCTCAGTAAATCTATTGGGTGGGCATAGTCCAAAGGGCCACACATTAAAAAACTGTTAGCCCATTGGTTAAGTTAAAGAGGTTAATACAATTATTTGGTAAATATGTTTTAATCTTCCACGATTTGCCCTAAAATACTACGGTCAATTGTTTTTCTAAATTCTTAATTTGCTCATCGGTTAATTTCTTTTGCAACTGAAGTGAAGGTTCGATCACCTAAGACTAACAAAGAAGTAATATTGGGACCTCGGTTTTTACTTGAGATCTTTCTCTTTCAATCTATAAACCCTTTTTTCCTCATTATACTCTAATACCTCATATTTAGTTCTCGCACGATATATGTGACCAAAAAAAGATCCATCAACCCCGCTTTTAGAAACTAAAATGTATATTGTTGATTATTTTCTAAATGATATTAGATAATCCGGATTTTCAACACTAGTTGATCTTATCAATTGCATTTTTTTAACTATCATGCTATTAGTAAATTCAATGTGCTTCTTGACATAATGATCTCTTAACAAAGCAATATACCCACTAGCTATCGCTGTAGCTTCTGATGTTCCTGAAGAATACGAAATAATATATTTCTTGTTTGAGCCAATCCTCCATGAAATAGTTTTAATTTTTTCACCTGGAAAAGCAGCTACAGCAGTGGGAGAGATATTTGATGAATTCCAAATTTTGTTTTTTTTGTTCTTTGCCTCTATGGATATAACCCCTTTCATACTTGCCGGAAAGAGCAAATCCTTATTCCCATAATCTCCTGCAGCTGCAACAACAGATATGTGATTCTTTATTGCATTGTTAATTTGGTATTTAATTTTTTTATTTGATATAAACGATCCAAAACTCATGTTTATTACTGAAACTTTTTTTGACACAGCATATTCTATTGCATTTGCTATACTTTCTGGTTTAACTGTTCCATTTGCACCGATAGCTTTTATAATTATTACATTTGCTTTTGGAGCAATTCCCCAAACTCCATGTTTCCCATTTCCAATAACTATACTTGTCATTTCAGTCCCATGTCCATTTTCATCAGTTACATTTGAATTTTTTTCCAAACTATTATACGTACCAATAATTCTATCTTTATACAATTTTTTTGCATAATTAGATATGCCTGTATCTATTATTGCGATAGTTTGTGATTTACCCTTTGAATATTTCCAGAGTTGTTCAACATTTATACTACTATAATACCAATTTTTATTATTAATTGATTGATTGCCACATGATGATATAAAAATTAATGTTAAAATTAAAATGCACATTTTAATTTTTTTCATTGTGATTGCACTGGGATGATATTAAGTGCTATGCCTCCCCCAAAAAATATTTAGTAAATTAATATTCCTGCCGTCACAATATCCGTTATTAATATAATCGCAATTAGACTTAAGAGAAGTACTTTATTAGTTTTTAAGTTTATTTTATTTTTAAAAAAAAACACAAGAACAGCGAATAAAATTGGTAAAATGGCGAACATAAAAACATACTTATTATTACTATCCAACATGAATTTTAATCTATCAAACATTTTTGACCACTCCTCAGTATTATTGTTTTTTTACATGGTAAACTAACGCCCAAGTAAAAGATATTTTAATTCCTCTATTTGATAAACTGTTTACATAAGAAATATCATTTGCAGCCCATGCCCAATAACCTGAAGAAAGCCCACCCACAACTCCGACTGGCCAAAAGCCGAATAGGGTAATTAGTCCCGATGCTGTACCTCCTAGAATAGCAGCTCTATTTAAATTTCGAGCAATACGATTTGCCTGTGAAACACTTGCATATCTTTCTAACCCCCACCAATGCCATACAACTTTGTTAACATTACCACCTTGAATAGCAATATCATCATCATTACTTTCATATACAGTCCCATTATCCGTTATAGTAACTTCACCATTTTTAGCAAGCTGATTTACATTACGAATTCCTTCAATCATTTTATTGACTTCTTCACGACCTAGTTCATTAATTACATTTGTAGGTATATGTTCAATATCGAATTTCCCATCATCAGCATTCACATACTTATCTAATGTATTTATTATTTCGTTACTATCACTGTTTGTTTGATTTATGTTCTGTTGAACTGACGAACCAGCAAAAGCACTACTCGGGAAAAATGGTATAAGTAAAATGGCTATGATAAAAATTGAAACTAAAACTTTTAGATACTTTTTTTGGGGACTTATTATCACCATACAAATTCCTCCCTATAATTACTCATATCTTAGTTTTCTAAAATAGAATAACATAATGGGAAAATTTATTATATATATAATTTTCTACACTAATTTATATTTTTCGACTTTTCCAATTTTTAAATGGGTATAAATCAGAATTACCATTAACTAGGTATTTACACATTTCTCAAAACCCAAACACCACTCCCCAGAAGATTATCATGCCAGTAACATCATGAAACTTCCATCCTCTCCCCGTCAACTTTAGCTGCTCAGAAAGATCCAGCACGATTTTCTCTCGTCTGCATCGTTGTGGTTGGGGTTAAAAGTATGATCACAGGTGAAAACATCAGGTCTACCATTCCAGCTAAAGACGGTTGTATTCTGAGTTATTCTGTTATGTTCAATATCCTTGCGTTAGTCTCCTTAGCAAGCGCTTGTTATTCTTCATCGGCAATTTCTCTTCGAATTCTACAACGATGAGCTCGTTTTATCATTATTAAAATTATCAATTTGTATCTTTATGATGGATTTTTTTTTAGCGTTTTGATCCGGATGAGAAGACGTTTATCCAGAACATCTCTAAATTTCTTTGATGAGATTAATTGCAACTAAAGAAGAATTGGACAAAGATTCATCCACTCGAGTTAACGAACAACAATTGAATGAATTATTCAAAGAAATCGAGAAGGTCATAAAGCATTCAACTCTGAATGATGAAATACTTTACAGATTGATCAAAAGAAATAGGAATAAAAAAAGATGGTGGTCCGAGAATTTATTACCGATTCTCAGATCCCCATCTATCTTTTTATTTCTTTCAGCTTGTAGAATGACCCTTCACAGCCTAAAATGCTTAATAATCCTATTACGACAAAATTAATTGGACGACTGATTCAAGATGCGTAGAGTACAGTGTGTAGTAAGTTTTTGAATACTTACGTTAGTGGAATTCGCCTTAATTTTCCTTACAAAAGTAAGACACTCATCAAACAGGAGAGTGTCTTTTTTTACTCCAATTAAAATCTAGTCCACACTTTAGTATTAATTTTTTTCGGAAATATACCTTAGAGCCTAAACCCTAAGAAACACTATTTATCGGGGTGACCTGAAAGAAGATTACGAAGGTGCTGCCGCCGAGTGTGTCATAGGGCAGATTGCGGCTCCAGATCGTCTTTTTCTCTTTGCCGAACAAAGTTATCAAGCAATGCACGCACTTCATCTGTTGACTTTGTATGCATCAATTGATTTCTTAATTCACTTGCCCCGCGAAAACTACGGACATAGATCTTAAAAAAACGTTGAAGCGCTGTAAACGGACGTAGCTCTAATTTTTCCGCATACTTATCATGGAGATCCAGATGCAACCTTAACAGATCGAGCAGTTCCTTACTGCTATGATCTTTCGGTTCCTTTTCAAAGGCAAATGGATTGGTAAAAATACCACGCCCAATCATTAGCCCATCGACACCGTATTGATCAGCGAGTTTCAAGCCGGTTTGACGGTCTGTGACATCGCCATTGATCGTCAAAAGTGTATCCGGTGCCACTTGGTCACGAAGTTTCTTAATCTCCGGAATCAGTTCCCAATGGGCATCTACTTTGCTCATTTCCTTTCTCGTACGCAGATGAATGGTAAGATTCGCAATGTCCTGTTTCAATATGTGTGTCAGCCAGTCGTGCCATTCATCTACAGCCGTGTAGCCCAGCCTTGTCTTCACACTGACAGGCAATCCCCCTGTTTTTGTTGCTTGGATTATATCTGCTGCGACTTCGGGACGCAAGATAAGACCGCTTCCCTTCCCATTCGCTGTCACATTCGGTACGGGGCAGCCCATATTGATATCCAAACCGCTAAACCCTTGTTTCGCCAGACCCATACTCATTTGCCGAAAGCATTCAGGTTTATCGCCCCAAATTTGAGCGACAAGCGGTTGTTCATCGTCTGTAAAAGTCAAACGCCCACGCACACTATGGATCCCCTCTGGGTGACAATAACTCTCCGTGTTTGTAAACTCTGTAAAAAACACATCAGGTCTGGCTGCTTCACTCACCACATGGCGAAAAACAACATCCGTCACTTCTTCCATTGGTGCTAGCGCAAAAAAAGGTCGTGGCAAATCACGCCAAAAATTATCGATCATCGTTAAATTCAAATCCTCACATTATGGGATACCTTTCCAAAAACCTTATCCCCAAATTACTTTCTTAACACTTATAGCATGTTTAAACACTTTAAATCAAACTATACATAACAAAATCAATCAAGAAAAGGTCGTTTACGACCTAGAAATACATATATTGATTCAAAAAATTTTTTTAGTTAGAAAAATTTCTCTCCAGCAGTGCGACCGTCTATCGTGGCACGAGTTTTCATTATTGATGTCGATGTTCTAGGGAACAGGTCAACCGGTTTTTGGCCCTTTAATGGTATGTAGAAACATATCAACGGTTTATAGGTAAATCCCAAAAGCCCGTGAATGCCTTTTTTGGATTGTATCACCTTTAATTACTGAGGCGATTTTGCTTTAATCAACCAAGCAATACTTCTGACATTCTATCTTGATGCTCTTTTATGTCTTCAAAATTCCATTCCTGTCCCACTCCACGATAATTTTGATTGTCTTTGCATTTCTGCATCATAATCATAAATTTTATAGATGCCACACTTACCTGCTTAATCTTTCCAGAAGCATCTAAGTAATGATCGAGCTTTGTTTTAGGACTCCAATTTGAGCCGGAACTATTTGCTTCACTACCAATCATGGCGTAGTTACCCAAACAATTTATTTGATCTTCATTCACCGCACCATTATTTCCATTAGCGTTGGCTTGAGGGTAGTAATGTTCTAAACTCCTGCGCGTTCTCGAAAAATAAAACTGTTCGAATACTTTCAAGCCAAAATCAGCACATCCAAGTGCGGTAAAAAATTCGTTCCGTTCTTTACTGTCTTTTTTTGTTTTCTTGCCGCGAAACTCATTAGCATATTTCTCCCACAGTTTATAGTCAAGATAGTTGAAAACGAACAAAGGAATTCCCTTCGACATTATCGTGCCATCTCCATAGATTGCGGCAAAATCAAAACTGCTATTGTGCGGTGTAATATCAAGTGAATTATCGCGAAGGATGGCGTTATCAAAACTACCGGGTTTCGGTGTATTGATTTCGTTAAGATTATCCGCCACCAAATATACATCTTTGAAGTATTTATCCGCCAGTCCCAATAAAAATTCGTAATACTTGCCAATATCCCAGTCGTCAGAGCGGAACAGGTGCAGCAAGCAGTAGAAAAGGTAATTTTTCCTTTGCCTTGCCGTAAATGATACCTCGAACATCGAAAGCAGCTGCACCAATTTATTCTGTGTATCGCTTTCACCGTCAAGATTTTTTAGATACCCTTTTTTGCCTTCTTTTTGCCAGTATTGTAGCTTCCAAGGATTGCTCTCAATAGTGTCATCTTCATTTGAATGATGCACGAGATAGTTGTCCAATAGATATTTTGCCATCAGTAAGTTGAAACCGAACCTTTTGACAAATTTCTTGTCAACCTGCACCTTATCAAATTCATGAATCAATTCTTTGTCGTCGAGATTAAAACTCGTAGGGTCAAATCCGCTTTCTTCCATGTGGGTGAGCTTCAGCACAATAAGCAGGAAGTTTGAAAAATCAATAATTGGCTGAAACGTATCAATTTTGTCCTCTTCATCCTGCGGGGTTTCTAAGCCTTTATAGTTGATAAGTTCGCTGATTTTAAGCGTATTGGTGTTGTCTTCGACATCCGGCAAAGCATCAAAATCCATAACATAGCCAAAATCACCGAGAGACTTCCCGAAAATCTGAGTCGCACTGTTCCTGTCGCTGCTGTATTTTTGCTGAATATAGACATTCATCTCGCTGCAATATTCCCACAGGCGATTGAATTTCGCTTTATCAGCATTATTCAGTTTTTCGATAAGGCGTGCCTTAATAATTTCATGCTTTTCCAGTTGCTCGCCTCTGGAATTCATGATTTCAAAGTAGTGGTTTAAGTCTATGTCTTTCGGCACTTGGTAGTGAACTAAGTGAACGCTGTGCTGAAAATAGTTTTTGAACCCATCTTGGCATGCTTTCGGAACTATCTCATTAATGGCGTCCTTGGCATATTTAAAGCCTTTTACGATTCCATAGTCTTTTTCTTCAATCTCAAAACAAGGGATGCTTTGAATGGTGTCGTTCGATTTTTTACGTGCCCGATAAGTCAGTTTGTTTTGGATGGAAACTCCCAATGCTCCCAGCACGAGATTAATTGTGGTTAGCCGCTGTTGGCCATCAATCACTTCATAAACTTGATCTCCTTTATGGAAGGACACCAACGTCCCGATAAAGTACGTCTGCTTTTTGGCGGTGTACACATCATAGACGTCCTGAATCAGTGCGGAAATCTCATCTTTTTCCCACGCATAGTTTCTCTGGTATATCGGAACTTCATAAGTTGCTTTGTCGCCGTTATAAATTTCGGCGATGGACAGTTCTTTGAGCGGCAAAGTTTTAGTTTTCATTTTCGTCCTCCAAGAATTTGTTTATTTTGAAATAGTGGAGATAGTTTTGATAAATGCCTTCTTCGTCCAGCTCGTCCACATTATTTTTTTTCGCCACTATGTAGGCAATCGGTACCGGATTCATCCTGTCGGAAAGTGTGCTTAAAAGCGAAACCGGGGAATCTGCTTCGGTTATGATTTTATATATGTTGAAAGAATTCGTAACATCGTTGCCCATAATGTAGTTTTGCGCCGACAGCCAACCGACATTATAATACTGTGCTCTAAGTGAATAAGCCCAGACAAAGTCAAACACCACAAATTGGTCTAACATTTCCAAGTCCATTTTTGCAGGTCGTTCGGGGCAGAACCTATCAACATAGAGCAAAATAGCGGTGTCAAACAACAATCGTGTGATTCGGTTGCCAACACCATTTTTGTATGTTCTCAGGTCAAGTGTTTTTATAATGTCGTTATCATTAATAAAATAGCCCTCATATTTGTCGTTGTTCTGAATGTCTTTAAGTATTTCAAAGTAGTGTTTTGCATAATCAAAAAACGGCTTGCCCGCCACAATTGGCGTGTCCAACTGAAACGGTTTAAGATTCCGTATGCCTGAAACAAAAGGCATTGCGGAATGATTGACCGTATCAGCATAGGCAAATGCCCCTTTGTAAAATTGAGCGTAAGGGAAGTTGTCCCGCCGGGTGATACCCTTGAATTTATGTATATTATGCTCGGTGAGTTCCCAAGCCTTGTTGCCTTTTGTCCATTCTTTCACGCGATAGAGATAATCACTGAACAGTGCCGAGAGTTCTTTTTGGTCTAAATCCTCCCAACCTTTTACAACCTCCTCAGTTTCCGCTACATCCAAATCGTTCATCTCACGAAGATGATAAGCCTTCAGCAGATCATGAGGGTAAAGCTTTTTGCCACGAGCATTTTGCGAATCAAAGAACTGGAAGGCCTCGGATATGTTTTTTGTAATGACAACGATGAGTTCGCAGTTGTTTTCGATATAATCCAGCAGTTCTCCTCTATCCCTGTCGTCGATTATATTATTTGCACGTCTTTCCAGTGTGCGGAAGTTGTTGGGTATATTACGAGTATTATGTGGGTTATTTGCGAGGGGCTGCTCTAGGAAACTTATTGAATCAGCACAAAGAGCCTTAAGTAGCAACGAAAAGGTAATCGTTCGCTGTTGCCCGTCGACGATGTTATATGTTGATTCTCCCTCTTGGTGGAGGATGAGTGTCCCTACTCGATAGATTTCTTTATTTTCGTTTTTAGCATCAATAATGTCGTCAAGCAATTGAATTGCATTTTTTGCTGTCCATTTATAGGGCCGCTGATAATTCGGTATTACCAAATTAATGTCAGTAATGGAGTTACCGTCTTTATCCTGCGTTACTTTATCGTGCAACAATAAGTCACCGATTTTAGTTATTGCGAGTTTTAAGCAAGTGGTCATATTATCGACTCCTTTTAGAATTAAATACTATATAATTTCGTATCCTCGCCCATCATCATTTTGTAGTGCTGTTCCTATTCCAAGTCCTCAAAAATCAGCTTGAACAAATTCTTGTATACTTTATAAGCCCTTATTATCGAGCATTTCGAGAATATCACTTTCTGATAAGCCTGTGTCCCTAATTACAACATTTGCAAAAGATTTAGCTCCCGATCGGCAATTGTAAACAGAATAACCAGATTAATAGTTCTGCAAATTCTGATGATGATAGAGACAATGTTGTCTGGAAAACTGTAAAACAAATAAGAACTAAGAAAGGCCAGTCGTGGGCACAGCTTAGAGAAGATTGTAATGCTATATTAACCGGAAGTTATGTCCTTTTTTACTTAACAAAATTGGAGGTCTGCCATCTCTAAGCCGATGATACAACTCAGCATAAATCCTGGCAAAAACCCAATCTGGATGACTTTCAATATAGGAAGTATAATACTCTATCTGCGTTTCGTAGCTGGTTTCCTGTTCATCGCTGTCTGTAGAAACTCGTCAGTAAGCCGCTACTCTTATTTTCTGCACTTTGTCGTTAGTCTTTTGTGTACCGTAGTTTCCTTAACTCACAAGGCAAAAAGCAGTTCTCTAGCCTCAATCCAGCAACGCTTTTTCCCCGGGGCTACTATTGAAAGATAAAAAAATAAGGCTTCTAGCAAACGGTTATTATTACCGAAAGTCTGAAAACCTTTGATTTCAAGCCATTTGGGGCCTATTTATTTATCTTTGCGTGACATCAAGACAACCGTCTCCACATGCGTCGTCTGCGGAAACATGTCCACTGGCTGAATTTTCTTCACCTGATACAGGCCATCAGCTGTGAGTGTTTTCAAATCGCGGGCCAGGGTGGCGGGGTTGCAGGAAACGTAGACGATTCGCTGCGGCTGCATCGCGCGCATCGTGTCAAGCAATGCAGCGTCGCAGCCTTTGCGCGGTGGGTCGACGACGATCACATCGGGCGCGATGCCTTGGGCGCGCCAAGCGGGAATCACTTCTTCAGCTTTTCCCGCTTCGAAGCTAGCGTTGGTGATGCCGTTCCGCTCGGCGTTTTGCCGGGCGTCGGCAATCGCTTCGGGAACGATTTCGACACCGTAGACGTGTTTCGCGGCCTTGGCGAGGAACAGCGAAATCGTACCGATGCCGCAATAGGCGTCAATCACCGTTTCCTTGCCGGTCAGAGCAGCGAACTCAAGCGCTTTTTTGTAAAGTACTTCGGTCTGAGACGGATTGACCTGGTAAAAGGAATGTGCAGAGATCGCGAAGGTGATGCCGCCGATTTTGTCATAGATCGCGTCGCGGCCCCAGATCGTCCGGCTTTCTTTGCCGAGAATCGCATTGGTTCGCCTGTTGTTGACGTTGTGGACAATCGATTTGATCTGCGGGTAGCGGCTTGTGAGTCCGTCGATGAACGCCTTTCGGAATGGCAAGTCATCCGTTTTCGTGACGAATACGACCATCACTTCGCCGGTTTGTTTTCCGATCCGTGCCATGATGTGGCGCAGCGACCCGCGGTGACGCTGTTCATCATAGGGCTGGATGCCTTTTTCCTCAGCAATCTGACGTGCCGTCTGAACGATTGCGTCAATCAGCGGATCGGTAATTGGGCAGTGTTCCATCGGCACAATCGCGTGACTGCGCTTGCGATAGAAGCCGAACGCGAACGCACCGTTCTGCAGTGCGACCGGCACTTGGATCTTATTACGGTAATCCCACGGATCGGTCATACCGAGTGTCGGCGCCGTGTCAGTCGCATCGAGGCCGCCGATCCGCGTCAACGCATGGCGAACGATGTCGCGTTTGAACGCAAGCTGAGCGTCCGGGGCGAGGTGCTGGATCGTGCAACCGCCGCATGTATCGAAAATCGGGCATGGCGGTGCGACTCGGTCGGGACTCGTTTCTGTCCGTTCAAGAATTTTTGCGTAGCCATAGTCTTTATTCGTTTTGACCACTTGGATGCGGGCGTGTTCACCGGGCAAACCATCGGGCACAAACAAGGTGTACCCATCGACCTTGGCGACGGCGGCACCCTCCTGCGTCAAATCGGTGAAGACGACGTCGTATGTTTCATTTTTCATAACGGGCAATGCTTCAGGCATAGATAAGGCTCCTTAACGATCCTCGCGGATTAATTCCTTTGTGACTTTGAGAAATGCGTCCATTTCCGCATCGGTGCCGATGCTGACGCGCAGATGATCGGAAATCCGCGGCTGATTGAAATAGCGAACGAGAATGCCGCGGGCTTTAAGGTTGCGGAATAATTGTTCCGCGTCATGTTCAGGATGTGAAATAAAAATAAAGTTTGATTCAGACGGTAGGACATCGAAACCCGCTTCTCGCAATTCGGCGCTGACACGTTCGCGAGTCGCAATCACGCGGCGAGCCATCTCCTCGGAGTAGGCAAAGTCTTCAACTGCTGCCTGAGCGCCGGCCAAAGCGACACGGTCTAGCGTATACGAATTGAGCGAGTTCTTCAGCCGGTTGAGGCCGTCAATCAGTTCTGGTTGACCAATTGCGAAGCCGACACGAATCCCGGCCAGGGCAGCGAATTTGGATAGTGTCTGGACAACGAGCAGATTCGGATAGTCTTTCACGAGCGAGACAGCTGAGGTCCCGCCGAAATTGATGTATGCTTCATCAATCACAACGACACGGTCTGGATCAGCTTCAATAATTTTGCGAAGTACATCGATCGGCAAACCGCGGCCAGTTGGCGCGTTCGGATTCGGCAATACGACGCCACCGCTTGTTTCGCAGAACGCGTCGACCGGTATTTGGAATGCATCATCGAGCGGAATGCTCCGCGGATCGAGGCTGCAGAGATTGGCGTAAACTTTATAGAAACTGTATGTAATGTCGGCAAATGCCACTTGCCGTTTTGGCGAAAAAAAGGTCATGAATGCGAATGCCAGCACTTCATCCGATCCGTTGCCGACAAAAACAGTGTCAACCGGCACGTCATAATAAGTGGCGATCGCCTGCCGTAAATCGCTCGCATTCGGATCGGGATAAAGCCGCAGCCGCGCGTCGAGGCAGTCGCGCATCGCCTCTAGCGCTTTCGGCGACGGCGGGTACGGATTTTCATTGGTATTTAATTTGATATAGTTCTGGTCCTTCGGCTGCTCACCTGGGACATAGGGTTCGAGTTTCTGCACGCGTTCATTCCAATACTTGCTCATAAGCCGCCTCCGCTGATTTTTTATAACAAAAAAGTGTTCCGGTATCGAGTCCGGATACACTTTATACTTCGCTCTTTACTGCTGTCTCTAGGCGCAGCTGCTGCGCTTCCGCAACTTCTTTCGGCACCATTAAATGCAGATGTTGATAGAGATTAACAATCTCACTTGGCAAATCACCGCCGTACTCGCCATCAATATTCAGCTGCATCCGCTCATGCGTATGGATTCGGATTCGGCTCGCCTGTGCGTAAATGACTTTCGGATCTTTCATATGCTCCCCGCGCGTCGCAAGCGATGCCAGGCGGATGAATTCGGCAAGATTCGCCTCTTTCAAAATGATCAGATCGAATTTGCCATCGTTCAGCGAGGCTTCCGGTGCCAGCTTCTCAAAGCCGCCAACCGAATTCGTGTTCGAGACAAGAATCATCATGATATTGCCGGAGAACGTCCGGTCATCGTAATCAATGGTGACCTTGGTCGGCCGAATCGATGGCAACATTTCAATGCCCTTCATATAGTAGGCCATCTGTCCAAGCATTGTCTTTAGCTTGCTCGGCACGTCGTAGGTCAGCTCCGTCAGTTTGCCGGCGCCAGCGATATTGATGAAAAAGCGGTCATTGACTTTGCCGATATCAATCGGCATATCGTAACCGCCGCAGAGCACATCGCATGCCTTGACAATGTCGCGGGGAATATTGACGGCGCGCGCGAAATCGTTCGTTGTTCCAAGCGGCAACACACCGAGGCGCGGTCGGTATTCCTGCTCCGCTAGTCCATTGATGACTTCATTGATTGTGCCGTCGCCACCGGCCGCAATCACCATGTCAAATTTCCGCTTCACAGCTTTGCGGGCACCTTTTGTCGCGTCTCCTTTACCCTTGGTCGCATAGGCGGACGCCTCGTATCCGGCTTCTTCCAGACGATCCAGGATATAGGCGATATTTCGCTTCGCCATTTCCCGTCCTGAGGTTGGATTATAGATTAGTCTTGCTTTTTTCATGATCATTTTATCACCCAATCAATTGCAAGATCCTTATATCTTCTCTCTATGTATGGAAACGCTTATTATATGCGTCTATCTTTAGATTAGCAGGCATTCTCCCTGATCTCATTATATTGTAAAAATTTTTTAAAAGCAAAAACACCAGTTCAGGCAATTTATCTGATTCGGTGCGACTTTTACGGATTTAGGTGTGACTTTTGCTCGATTTGGTGCGACTCCTGAAATTCGGTGCAACTTTCCTTGATTTAGGAGCAACTTTTCCAGGATTCGGTGCAACTTTTGCTTGATTTGGTGTGACTCCTGAAATTCGGTGCGACCTTCCTTGGTTTTGGTGCTACTTTTTCGAATTTCGGTGCGACTTTCCTTGGTCTTGGTGCTACTTTTACGAATTTCGGTGCGACTTTTGCTCGATTCGGTGCAGCTCCTGAAATTCGTTATGACTTTTCTCTGTTAAAATAGCTCTTTAAAAAATGTTCGTTCCGCAACCGCGGAACGTTCCGATTGAAGATTTTAACATGGTTTTCACTGTTCGAAAATCAAGCCTTGGCTTGGAACCTGGTCGAGATTGGGTCTAAATTTTTAGACGTTCGGTCTAACTTTTCTCCGGTTCGGTCTAACTTTTCTTCGGTTCGGTCTAACTTCTGATTTTCGGCCTAACTTTTCGGGGGTTCGGTCTTACTTTTTCCCTGTTCGGTCTAACTTTTCTCCGGTTCGGTCTAACTTCTGATTTTCGGCCTAACTTTTCGGGGGCTCGGTCTTACTTTCGCTTGATTCGGTCTAACTTTTCTCCAGTTCGGTCTAACTCCTGATTTTCGGTCTAACTTTTCCCCGCTTCGGTCTAACTTTTCTTCGGTTCGGTCTAACTTCTGATTTTCGGCCTAACTTTTCGGGGGTTCGGTCTAACTTTTTCCCTGTTCGGTCTAACTTTTCTTCGGTTCGGCCTAACTTCTGATTTTCGGTCTAACTTTTTCCCGGTTCGGTCTAACTTTTCTTCGGTTCGGTCTAACTTCTGATTTTCGGTCTAACTTTTCGGGGATTCGGCCTAACATTCCCCCGCTTCGGTCTAACTTCTGATTTTCGGCCTAACTTTTCGGGGGTTCGGTCTAACTTTTCTCCGGTTCGGCTCAGCTTTTGTTCGCATCTTATACATTCTTACCGTATTTAAAAAAGCCGGGGCTGCATGCCCTGGCTTTCCTTTGAATCTGCACTTTATAGTTTATCAATTTCTTCAAGAATGATCTGGTTAACCATCGTTGGATTGGCTTTGCCGTGCGAGGCTTTCATCACTTGGCCGACGAGGAAGCCGAGGGCGCGGTCTTTACCATTTTTATAGTCAATCATCGACTGCTTATTGGCTTCGAGAATCGGCAGCATCAGATCGCGCAGCGCGCCTTCGTCAGAAATCTGGACAAGCCCTTTGGCTTTAACGATTTCTTCTGGGTCGCCGCCTTTTTCGATCAAATCTTTGAAGACCTTCTTAGCGATTTTGCTGGAAATCGTGCCTTTTTCAATCAATTGCACGAGTTTCGCTAGCGCTTCTGGCTTCATTGGCACTTCGTCAATTGTCAGATACTTGCTGTTCAGATAGGCGGAGACTTCACCCATCAGCCAGTTGGCGACAAGTTTCGGATCAGCGTCGCCGGCGGTCGCCGTCTCGAAGTAGTCGGACATTGTCTTCTGTTGTGTCAGCACCATCGCATCATAATCTGTGAGACCCATCTCTTCGACATAGCGTTTTTGGCGGGAATCTGGCAGTTCCGGAATTTCCGCCTGCAGCCGGTCGATCCATGCATCGTCGATTTTCAGCTTGATGATATCTGGTTCCGGGAAGTAACGGTAGTCGTCCGAGCCTTCCTTGCCACGCATCAGCGTTGTCGTCTTGGTCGCGTCATTGTAGCGGCGTGTTTCCTGTTCAACCTGACCACCGGAGAGCAGCACTTTTTCCTGACGGCGTTCTTCGTAGGCGATCCCTTTTTCGACAAAAGTGAATGAGTTCAGGTTCTTGAGCTCGGTCTTTGTGCCGAAGGTCGTCTGACCGAAGGGACGAATCGAAATATTGGCGTCGCAGCGCAGCGAGCCTTCTTCCATCTTCACGTCGGAAACATCGATATACTGCATGATCGCTTTCAGCTTTTCCAGATAGGCATAGGCTTCTTTCGGTGAGCGCATATCTGCTTCCGAAACAATTTCAATCAGCGGGGTACCGACACGGTTGAAATCGACGAGCGAACCGGAGCCATCTTCCAAGTGATTCAGTTTGCCGGCGTCTTCTTCAAGATGCAAACGGTGCACACCAATTTTCTTTTTCACACCATCGACTTCGATTTCGATAGAGCCGTTGCGGCCGATTGGTTTGTCGAACTGAGAGATTTGATAGGCTTTCGGATTATCCGGATAAAAATAATTTTTTCTGTCGAATTTTGTTTCCCGGGTAATATCGCAATTCAATGCCAGTGCGGCTTTAATTGCAAAATCAACCGCTTCTTCGTTGAGAATTGGCAGAACGCCGGGATGTCCGAGACAGATCGGGCAAGTATGGGTATTCGGCGCCGCGCCGAATTCATTGGCGCAACCGCAGAAGGCTTTCGTTTTCGTTTTTAATTCCACATGGACTTCCAGACCGATAATCGTTTCAAAGTTGCTCATTAGTCATTCGCCCCTTTAATTGCCGGCGCGAGCTTGAAGCTAGCCGTCTGTTCATAGGCGTAGGCCGCGCGGTAGAGAGTTTCTTCGCCGAACGGACGTCCGATCATCTGCAGACCAACCGGCATGCCGTCCGCGAGACCACATGGCACGCTGATTGCCGGAACACCGGCGAGGTTGACTGGAATCGTCAGAAGATCGTTGGCATACATCGTCAGCGGATCGTCGATCAGTTCGCCGACCTTGAATGCCGGCGTCGGTGTGGTCGGGCCAACGATGATGTCGTGGTTCTCGAGCACTTTTTCAAAATCCTGTTTAATCAGCGTGCGGGCCTGTTGCGCTTTCTTGTAATAGGCGTCATAGTAGCCGGAGCTGAGCGCGAAGGTACCGAGCATAATCCGACGTTTGACTTCATCACCGAAGCCTTCGCTTCTCGATTTCTTATACATTTCAATCAAGTCGTTCGTGTCGGCGCGCACGCCATAACGGACGCCGTCAAAGCGGGCCAGGTTGGCCGACGCTTCAGATGAGGCAATGATATAGTAAGCCGGCACCGCGTATTGGGAATGCGGCAGTGACACTTCTTCACATTCAGCGCCGAGTGCCTCCAATTGGCGAATTGCAGCTTTGATCTGATCCTTAACCGCCGCATCGATGCCTTCGCCGAGGTATTCTTTCGGGATGGCGACGCGCAGTCCTTTGATCTCGCCGGTCAGCGCTTTGGCATAATTCGGCACTGCTACATTGGCGCTCGTCGAGTCGTGGGCGTCCAGTCCGGAGATTGCTTCGAGCAGGTAGGCGTTGTCTTCAACGGTACGTGTAATCGGGCCAACTTGGTCGAGTGATGAGGCAAACGCAACGACACCGAACCGCGAGACACGGCCGTAAGTCGGCTTCATGCCGACCACGCCGCAGAATGCGGATGGCTGGCGAATCGAGCCGCCCGTGTCTGTCCCCAATGCAAATAGTACTTCGCCGGCAGCAACAGCCGCAGCCGAACCACCACTCGATCCGCCTGGAACTCGGTCGGTGTCCCACGGATTACGCGTCTTGGCATAAGCTGAATTTTCCGTTGAGGAACCCATCGCAAATTCATCCATATTTAGTTTACCAATAGTGATCGCTTGTTCAGCGCGAACTTTTTCGACAACCGTCGCGTCGTAAATCGGATCATAGTTTTCTAGAATTCGGCTCGCACAAGTGGTTTTTAGGCCCTTGGTCACGAGGTTGTCTTTAAGCCCAATCGGCATGCCTGCAAGCAACGCGTCGCTCGTCAGCGCCTGCTCGTCCAATTTGCGTGCCTCGGCTTTCGCCTGGTCTTCATTGAGTGTCAGAAAAGCTTTTACCTTGTCGTCGACTTCATTTATGCGCGTGAACGCTTCATCAACGAGATCGGATGCCTTGATTTCCTTGTTATGTATCTTCTGCTTCAGACGCACAAGGCCTTCTTCAAAAAGCGGCATCTCTTCATCCTCCTTAAAATTGCATCAGTCTGCTTCCATAATCAGCGGTACTTTGACTTGCCCTTCTTCCTGAAGCGGCGCGTTTTTCAGCGCTTCTTCGCGTGGAAGAGACGGCACAACTTGATCTTTGCGCATCACATTGTGCATGTCGAGCACATGGGTCGTCGGTTCGACGCCTTCTGTGTTCAGCTCGTTCAATTGTTCAGCGAAACCGATGATGTCATCAAGCTGCGTCGTAAACGTTTTGATTTCTTCATCGCTAAAAGACAATCGGGCCAAATTGGCAACATACTTGACTTCTTCTTCAGAGATTCGGCTCACAATCGTCACCTCCATTCCTAAGTTAAGCGAAAAAATTTGATCGTTCATCAAATTCCAATACTGATCCAATAATAGCAAATTCACTAAGTGTGATGCAATGAAATGGCGACAAATTCCGTGCCTCAGAGCTAGTTTGTTCGGAAAATTTGTCGAGCCAAGTCTCGTTTTGAAAAAAATATGCTCCGGCTGCTTGCTTTTCCCGTAAGACGCCAGAGCGCCTGCGCTGCATTTTAGCTACAGAATCAGATACATTTCTATCGAAGTAGATAAACTTGGCTTAGCCAAGTCCTTGTGCAAAATTGCGCTTCGGCTGCTCGCTTGCCGCAGGCGATCCGTGAGCCTCCTCAGACAAACTAGAATCTGTGGGGTCTCACTTGGCTCGCTGTTCCCGCAAGACGCCAGAGCGCCTCCGCTACATTTTAGCCACAGAATCAGATACATTCTAAAACTTTCCGTAGCCAAATCCTTTGGGCGACGGCTATGACTTAGTTTTTCTGATACTAATTTTGAAAACAAAATAGCGTAGAATCGTTATCCACTTGTGTATAACTTTTTTATATTAGTGATGAAGTTATGCACTGTGGATGATTTTGTCGCCGTTTTGTTGCTAAATGCAGTGTTTTCTGTTGATTCTGTGTACAACCCTGTGAATAGCAAGCGCGTCTGTTGATAAAGCACGGCTTCTTCTCAAAAGTACTTAGAAAAAGAAAGAACCGCAGCTAAGAAACTGCGGAACTATTTGACTCTATTGTAGCCTTTCCTGCAGCGTTTCAAACGTAAGCGTTCAGACGGCGCTTAATGTTCGTAAATCGACACGTACGCATTGTCACTGCTCGATGTCCGCTCTATCAACGCTTCCTGTGTGCTGTCAGAAGTGATATAGATATGCACCGGAATGTCGCGGGCGAATCCGAAACGATTATTGACAATCGACGCAACATAGTTGGCAAAACTGGTGACTTCCGTCTCATCTGTGAACTGGATATTGACATCAAGCTGCAAATCACTCAGATTCCCGTTGTGATAGTAACCTTTCCCGACAACACCAACAAAATTTGGGAAGTACTTCTGCACGTCATCTTTGAAGAGGTTGAATTTATCCAAATCAGCTTTGTAATTTGATGAAGCGGTACTCGACGGGAAAAGCACATGATGATCGCTAATGTTTTTCCAGCTGCTGATTGTTGACGAACTGGCCGAAACCTCTGTCTGAGCATAGAAATCGCCTGGGACAAGCGAGGATGGCGCTGAGGTCATATAGAGCGTCAGCAGAATCGGTACCTGGCTGAGTCCGTTCACTTGACGAATCCGCGACAGAATTTTCGGCGCAACCGCTTTGCCCCATGCCTTAACCTGAGATTGATTCAACGTGACTTCAACCGGGTTGATGTTCTTGTTTTTATCCATAATTCGGTCGCTGTACACGGAGTTCAGTGAGACAGCAATCGATACGCCGCCGAGCACATACTTACCGCCTTGCTTTTTCAAGTAATCTTGCTCCAAGACGTAATTCAAATACTTCGGATGTTTCTGCGCCTGCGTGACGACGTTGCCCTTGCCGAGCGGCGGGTTCAAACCCGGAACGCCTTTAAACCGTCCCGTCTCATTTTGTTCCTGGCCTTTGCGGTAAAGGATATGATCAATATCGTTAGTCGACAAATACTGTCCGCTCTGGAACACATAGCTAGAAGGACTGTATACGGATTTCGACAGATTCACCAAGCCGCCTTCCAGCTGATCGATATCGACTCGATTGTCGACCCCGTAATTAATATAACCACGCATTTGATCGTTTGCTTGTGGCTTGATTGATTGATAGCCTTTATTGCTTGTGGCCGGAATCAGACTTGTCGTTTCTGTCTTCCCGTTCTTTTTATTGACAACTTTACTTGTCTGACTGCCACCGAATGAGCAGCCAGCAAGGAGCACCGACAGGCTTAAGAAACCGGCGAGCAGTGCACTGCTTCTTCTCTGTTTCAACAGGACGCCTCCTCAATCCTTGATTGTTTCTAGAAAATGCGTTTCATCCCAAACTTCCACTTGGAGTTCTTGCGCTTTTTTTAATTTTGATCCGGCATCTTCCCCAGCGATCACAAGGTCCGTCTGAGCACTAACACTGCCGGTGACTTTGCCGCCGCGTTTTTCGATTTCATTTTTTGCCTCTGAACGCGAAAAATGTTCCAGTTTGCCGGTTAAAACAATCGTTTTGCCTGTAAAAGGCGAATCTATGTTATTCGTTGTTTGCGGATCGGGGCCAAGATAATCCATCGTCACGTTCGCGGCCTTGAGCTCATCAATCAGCGTGCCGACTTCCGGTTTAGAGAAATAGGTGATGATCGAATCCGCCATTTTCTCGCCGATTTCATCAACCGCGAGCAGCTGATCAGGCGTTGCCTCTGCCAGTCGGTCGATCGTCTTAAAGGCCTGAGCCAGCAGTTTCGCGGCCTTGGCGCCGATGAAGCGGATACCGAGACCGAATAATAGACGCTCAAGCGAATTGGACTTGGAGCGCTCGATTGCGTCAAGCAACTTGTTGACTGATTTTTCGCCCATTCGGTCAAGCTCGATCAGCGCATCATGATTCAGTTTGTAGAGGTCGGCGACGTCTTTCACCAACTCGTGGCTGAACAGCTGCGTGATCACTTTCTCACCGAGTCCGTCGATGTTCATCGCGTCTCTTGAGACAAAGTGGATCAAGCCTTCGCGAATCAACGCCGAACATTTCGGATTGATGCAGCGCAGCGCCACTTCCTCGTCCAACCGAACCAGTTCGCTGCCGCATTCCGGGCAGTGCGTCGGCATTGCAAAAGGCGTTTCCTGTCCGGTCCGCTCGCCGACCAGCACGTTCACGACTTCCGGAATAATATCGCCGGCTTTGCGAACGACCACGCGATCGCCGATGCGCAAATCTTTCTCACGAATCAAATCTTCGTTATGCAGTGAGGCTCTTTTGACCGTCGTTCCGGCAACAACCACCGGTGTCAAGACAGCCGTCGGCGTAACTGCTCCAGTCCGTCCGACGCTGATCTCAATCGCTTCAAGCGTTGAGACCACTTCCTCTGCCGGAAATTTATAGGCAATCATCCATTTCGGCGATTTGACTGTATTGCCGAGCGCGGCCTGCTGCGCCATCGAATCGACTTTAACGACAATGCCATCAATGCCATAACTTAACTGATCCCGTTTTTCAGTATACTCTTTAATATAGTCAAAAACTTCATGCATCGACGTGCAGCGCCGTGATTCCGGATTGACCGGCAGTCCAAGTTTGCGAATATATTGCAAAAGTTCCCAGTGACTCGTAATCTTTTCTCGGTCAAAGCGGCCCGCGCTGTAGAGAAAAACAGAAAGCCGGCGATGGGCAGTGACCTTCGGATCGAGCTGACGCAGCGATCCTGCCGCCGCGTTTCGCGGATTGGCGAATAGCGGCTCACCCTTCTCCTGACGCGCCTTGTTCAAGGCGTCGAACGAACGCTTCGGCATATAGCATTCGCCGCGCACCTCAACGGTTTCGCCATTCGGCAACGTCAGTGGCAGCGTGCGCACCGTCCGCAAATTATTCGTAATATTTTCGCCAGTCGTGCCGTCACCACGCGTCGCCCCAAGTACAAATGCGCCAGCTTCATAAGTCAGCGAAATCGCCAGTCCATCGATTTTCAACTCGCAGACATACGCGACCTCTTCGCCAACCGCTTGTCGCACGCGCCGATCAAAGTCGAGAAGTTCCGCTTCATTGAAGACATCGCCAAGACTGAGCATCGGAATCTCGTGCGTCACTTTCTCGAAACCTTTTAGTGGCTCACCGCCGACCCGCTGTGTTGGCGAATCCGGCGTCACCAGCTCCGGATGCTCGGTCTCAATCGCAATCAGTTCATTCATTAACCGATCGTATTCGCTGTCTGGAACACTCGGATTGTCTTCGACATAATATTGATAGCTATATTGATTCAGCTTTGCGCGCAAGTCGCGAAGATGCTGTTCCCGTTCGTTCATTTCTTTTACTCCCTTAAATCGATCTGCTACCTCGGACCGTCAGACTTTCTCGATTGGGGCAAACGCGCCCAAGAGTCGCTTGAGACCGACCGGTTTTGGAAAAACAATATCGAGTTCGACGCTATCGCCGCTGCCTTTCGTGCTGACAACGGTGCCGACCCCCCATTTCTTATGGCGCACCTTATCGCCAGCCTGCCAGTCGCCGCCTGCACCGCTCTGTTTTTTCAGTGTCGGCACACTCTGGCGGTAAACCGGCTCAGCCGCGCGCCGTCCAAAGCTAAAGGACGATCGCTGCGTCTCAAAACGTCCGCCGCCAAAACCATTCGCCGTTCGCCCTGCTTCCTGCTCAATCAGCGTCTGAGGAATTTCTTTGATGAAGCGTGACGCGGAATGAGCGACAGTCTGTCCGAACAGCGTCCGTACCTCAGCTGAGGTCAAATAGAGACATTGACGTGCGCGGGTAATACCCACGTAAGCGAGTCGCCGTTCTTCTTCCATTTCATCCGGGTCATCCAGCGCGCGACTGTGCGGGAAAATCCCCTCTTCCATACCAATGAGAAAAACAACCGGGAACTCCAGACCTTTGGCGGAATGGAGCGTCATCAGCGTCACCGAATCCTGATTGGTCTTTTCATTTTCTTCCTCAACATCGGAATCCAACGCCAGTTCCGTAAGAAAAGTCACGAGTGACTTATCGTCATGCGATTTTTCAAACTCCTGCGTTACCGACAAGAATTCATCGAGGTTCTCTAAACGGCTTTGCGACTCAAGCGTTCGTTCCGCCTTGAGCGCGTCGCGGTAACCTGATTTGTCGAGCACCTCATCAACTAAATCGGTCACTGAAAGAAACTCCTGCATCTTCGACCAGTTCATGATCATCTCAGAGAATGCTTCCATTTTATTTGCGGTCCGCGGTGCAATGCTGATTTTGTCGATCGAACCAATCGCCTGATTGAGCGAGCAGTCGGCCTGAATCGCATAATCCGCGAGTTTATCCATCGACGAGGCGCCAATGCCGCGCTTCGGTTCATTAATCACGCGAGCGAGGCTGATATCGTCATCAGGATTGGCAATTAACTTCAAATAGGCCAGAATATCCTTGATTTCCTTGCGCTCATAGAATTTGATACTACCAATCATCCGATACGGAATATTCGATTTGACGAGTGTTTCTTCAATCACACGGGACTGAGCGTTGGTCCGGTAAAGCACAGCCAGATCGGAATAGCGGAAGCCATTGTGCGTCAACTCTTGCATTTTTCCGGCGACATAATAGCCTTCATCGTGTTCCGTGCCTGCCTGATAATAGGTGATCTGCTGCCCGTCCTCATTCTCCGTCCAAAGATTCTTCGGTTTCCTGTTCAGATTGTTATCAATCACGTGGTTAGCCGCTTCGAGAATCTTCTTCGTCGACCGATAGTTTTGTTCGAGCTTAATCACCGTCGCATCCGGATAGTCTTCCTCAAACGAGAGAATGTTATGAATATCCGCCCCGCGCCAGCCGTAAATTGACTGGTCTGAGTCGCCGACCACGCAAAGGTTTTTGAAGCGATCAGCAAGAAGATGAACGAGCAGATATTGCGACCGATTCGTATCCTGATATTCATCGACATGGATATATTGGAACTTTTTCTGATAGTAGGCGAGCGTTTCCGGAACCCTTTGAAAAAGCTGAACGGTTGTCATAATCAAATCATCGAAATCTAGGGATTGATTCTGCCGCAGTTTTTTTTCATAGTCGAAATAGACGTCGCGGACAATTTCATCAAAAACGTCATTCGCTTGTTTGGCGAAATCGGCCGCCGTCTTCAATTCATTTTTCGCCGCACTGATCTTGCCGAGAATGCTACGCGGTGTGAATTTCTTCGGATCGAGATTGCGTTCTTTTAATATATTTTTGATCACGGATTGCTGATCGGTCGTGTCGAGAATTGAAAAATTGCGGCTGATACCCAGCCGGTCGATGTCGCGGCGCAGAATCCGCACGCACATCGAGTGGAACGTCGATACCCAGACATCATTGACGAGCGGACCGGCGAGCTTGGTCAGACGCTCTTTCATTTCTTTTGCCGCTTTATTGGTAAACGTGATCGCTAGTAAATTCCAAGGTGCCACGTCGCGTTCAATCATTAGATAAGCCATGCGATGCGTCAAAACGCGCGTCTTGCCGCTTCCCGCGCCGGCCATAATTAGGAGCGGCCCTTGATGATGCTTGACCGCCTTCAGCTGCTCGGGGTTCAGCCCTTTGAGCAAATCTTGTGAAATACTGTCCATTCATTGCACATCCTATTTAATGTCATTCAGCGATTCAGCCGTTTTCCTTCAACCGTTCCAATGTCATCTGATAGCCCTCATTGCCAAAATTAATGCAGCGTTTGACTCGGGAAATCGTTGCCGTACTCGCGCCGGTTTGTTCTTCAATATGATGATAAGTGTTTCCAGCCATCAGCATCCGTGCCACTTCAAGCCTTTGCGACAGCGATTGAATTTCGCCCATCGTGCAGAGATCGTCAAAGAAACGATAGCATTCCTCGCGATCTTTCAAAGTCAGAACCGCGTCAAATAGCTGGTCCAGCGCCTTACCTCTTAATTTATCGATTTGCAAATTTGTCCATTCCCTTCAATGCCATCCTGATAATTTAATGATGCAACAAATAGTTTTCGATCAAGCTGTCTCTTTTTGATTCGCACCGATTAGCAAAAACTTGACGTAGCAAAACTCCTTGGGGCGATGGTCGATCCTTAGTTTTGCTACTAAATTCTGTTGAATTCTTTCTGTTTAAACCTGTTGTTATTTTTCATCATTTATAGCCATACGTGCGCTTGCCAATGATACCGCAAGCCTCCCCGAACAGCGCGGCCTGTCCGGCACACAAATTCCTGCAGGCGCCAGGGGGCATTACCTTTTTGTCAGAAAAACAACATTCTATTGAGCCAACGTATATAAAATGAGTATCATTGTCGCGCACTACTTCACGAAAGTATACCTCTACCATCTTACAACAAATCGAGACAGTGATAAAGCTGATCCTTATTCTGCAATTGATAAAAAAATAGGCTCTCACCGACTGAATTGCGGGGGAAGCCTATTTCATCTCATTGGACGCGTTGCCTTTTCGCCCAAAAAATAATATTAAATTTAAACATTGCTTATTTTTCAACAGTCTCTTCTTGATGATCATCCAGCGTCTTTTGAATATAGCCTTTAATCAGCTCCGCCGATGCATCAAAAGCCTGTTTTTCTTTGTCCGTCAAATGGAAATGGAGGATTTTCTCGACGCCGTTTCTACCGAGTACAATCGGCACACCGATTGATAGATCATTCTGACCATATTCGCCTTCCAAAACAACCGAAGCCGGTGTAATATTTCGCGCGTCATTCAATATATTCTTCGCAAAAGTAGCAAGCTGATTGCCGATGCCAAACTGCGTATTGCCTTTCCTTTTATGAATTTCCCAACCGAAATGCCGAGCGGCTTCTTCCACTTCATCCCGATTGAGCGCGGTCAATTCAGTCGATTCCGCCTCGAATTCATCGAGTGATTGTCCACCAATCCGAACCTGTGACCAAGCGGCAAATTGGGAGTCCCCATGTTCGCCCAACATGTAGGCGCTGATGCTACGCGGATCAATGCCGCCGATCAGGTTGGAAATCTGCCGACGCAGTCTCATGCTATCCAGCGCGGTGCCGGTACCGATGACCCGTTCCTTCGGCAATCCGGAAAGTTTATAGAATAAATAGGAGATGATGTCGCAAGGATTCGTTGCAATCACATAGATACCTTTGAAGCCGGCCTGACGAAGCCTCGGAACGATATCATAAGCAATAGCCGCTGTGCCTTTGAGCAATTCCAGCCGTGACGAAGAGATCATCTGCGAACGTTCGGTGACAGCAACGAGGATGACATCACATACGGCAAGACCTTCAAGCGGCACATCAAAAACGCGGGTGCGTGACGGCGTTACTTCGATGCTGTCCGCAAAGTCATAAGCTTCACCTTTGGCGCGTTCGCTGTCGATGTCCGAAAGGTAGAGCTCGTCAGCGATATTCTCATGGAGAATGGCTGAAGCCGCTGCTTTCCCAACATTTCCGATTCCGACAATACCGACTTTTCTGATTGTTTTGCTCATAGTAAAACCGCTCCTCTTTGTTTACGTTTTCTTTTTCTCGTGTGTGCCGCTAATTGTACACCTTTTCACATTTAGCCGCAATACACTGCAGATTCGGAATTGCTGAACAAATGCGCCATTCATTTTCATTTGGAAATATTAGGGTTTATAAGATAGCGAACATATGTTACTTTATAGTTTAAGTATTAAAAAGAGTGCGGTCACTTTTCGCGTTACCGAATTACTATGGGAGATGAAGTCGATTTGAAATTTTTCTTTCGTTGTCTGGATCTCTTCAATGCCGCTTGTTTGGTTGTTTTATTATTGCTGGCTCAATTACATCAGCTGCATCTTTCAAATAACCTTCAGCTTATCATTCTCAGTGCCGTTATTGCTTCTGTAATGTCCGCCTATATGCAGAAAAAAGGAGGACGAACATTCTCTGCTGCTGCCTATTTTTTCGCTACTTTTCCACTTCTTTATCTTTCCTTGTACACCAATTTAAATGCTCCAGCGCCTTTTCGTACGCTTATAGTTGTCGCTGTGATTGCCGCCACAGTTGCCGGAGCGTTAAAATTAAGCACTTATCTTATCAGCTTAGGTTTCTTCATTTATCTGCTGCTGCTTAATTATTTTCCGATTACGCATCTTGATAGAATACGCGGTCTGGCGGACTGGATTTTTAGTCTCGACTATCAACTACATCACGGTTTAATCAATTCGTGGCTTGCTGTCATTTACATGTTCGGCTTCTTTCCTGCAGCTTTTCTGACCGTTGGCGCCGTATTTGCGAGTAAAGATACTCGTCCAACCAGCTATCGATCGAACAGAACGAGTACGCACGCATCCGCTCATTCATCTAATAGGCACAATTGGGAAGAACCGGATTCCAATTACTATGCTTACACCGAACAGTCAAACAACTCATCCTATTTCTCAAGCAATAACAAAACGGATGGGGCAGCGTACAGCACGAGTCAGACCCAGCATGAGGAAATCAATCATTACGGCTATAAGTCATGGCAAGCCGATTACGATAATGATCGACAATATGCGGGTTACCCAACCTGGGCTCGAGATAAAGAGATTTATGAACGCGACTACGGCAACCCATGGTATGCACGCGATGATCTTGAAGAAGATCGGCAGCGTGAAGCGGAAGAAGAACGGCGCCGCGAAGAAGAGGAAGAACGTAGGCGCGAAGAAGAAGAGGAGGAAGAACGTAGGCGCGAAGAAGAAGAGGAGGAACGACGACGCGCAGAAGAGGAGGAAGAACGTAGGCGCGAAGAAGAAGAGGAGGAACGACGTCGCGCAGATGATGATAACTACTACAGTAGATGGTGAACATACTACCTTCATTTTCTCTGGAAAATCAAACGATTCATAAAGTCCATGCTAATGAAAGATCAGTGATAATCCGCTAAAAATTGATGCCGATACACTTACAGCCGGCAGCGTGAAGCTCTGTGACTGCAAAAGTCGTTCGGAATGCGTGGCGCATTCCGTTCCATTGAAAAATCATTGCCTAAGCAGACGAGCGATGATTCGCTTTTTGCCGCTCATCTTTATCAATCCGAGATATTAAAAATTAAAAGCCCCTCTGAACTTGGATTCGCTATCCAAGTGCAAAGGGGCTTGCTTGTTTCGCTTCAGTATGATTTATTTTTCCGCTGCTTCGAGTGCATGGTGGCCGATGTCTCGGCGGAAGAATACAGCGTCGGTCGCAATCTGTGCCATATCCTGATTCACCGCATCACGAGCGGTGCGCAGATTATCAGCAAGGCGGGTTACGAGCAGCACGCGGCCACCGTTCGTTACCCAGCCCGCGTCTGTTTTGCGCGTGCCGGCGTGGAAGAGCAACGCTTCATCAGGTAGCACTGCCAAGTCGCCGATCGTGCCGCCTTTCGCATAAGCGCCAGGGTAGCCGGCTGATGCCAGCACAACACCAACCGCTGTTTGATCCGTCCATTCGAGAGTCGGCTTGCGTCCGGCCAGCACGTCATCGATCACCTGAATAAGGTCAGATTTCAGCCGCGGCAGAACAACCTGAGTCTCCGGATCGCCAAAACGGCAATTGAATTCGATCACCTTCGGCCCGTTCTTTGTCAGCATCAGTCCAGCGTAGAGCACACCGGTGAACGGGCATCCGTCATGCACCATGCCGGACGCTGCGGGTTGAACGATCGTGCGCACTGCTTCGTCGACAACAGCCGGCGCAATCTGCGGCACCGGGGAGTAAGCACCCATACCGCCGGTGTTCGGTCCTTTATCGTCTTCGTAAGCCCGCTTGTGATCCTGAGCAATCGCAAGCGGCGTTACTTGTTCCCCATTGACCAGGGCCATCAGCGAGAACTCTTCACCTTCGAGGTATTCTTCGATGACGACGCGGGCACCTGCTTCCGCAAATTTCTTATCCTTCATCAAAGTCTTCAGGCCGACTTCAGCCTCATCCATTGTCAGTGCGACAATCACGCCTTTTCCAGCGGCGAGTCCGTCCGCCTTCAGAACAATCGGGGCCCCTACCTGGTGCAGATAACCGCGCGCGGCTTCATAATCGGTAAATGCCTGATATTCAGATGTCGGAATCGCATATTTTTCCATCAGCGCTTTGGCAAATGCTTTGCTGCCCTCAATCTGCGCTGCTGCCTTCGATGGACCGAACACCTTTAACCCTTTTTGCTTGAAATGGTCGACCACACCGCCAACAAGCGGCAATTCCGGTCCGACGAGCGTCAAGTCGATGCTTTTTTCAATCGCAAAGTGGCTGAGCGCCTCAAAATCGCTCACATCGATCGGCACGCATTCAGCTATGGATGCGATGCCATCGCTGCCCGGCGCGGCATACACTTGGGAAACGAGCGGGCTTTGTGCCGCTTTCCATGCCATTGCATGTTCGCGGCCACCACCGCCGATAATCAAGACCTTCATTCGTTCAACCTCTTTTCCGTTTCAAATCAGCCAGACTACGCAACAGATGGCTGTCACTGCTGTGCGTATTAATAGGCAATCTGTTCAACGCACCGAAACAAATTAAGAGAGAATCGATGTTTCGTGCGGTTTCGTTGGTGCGACTTTTTCTGATTTTGGTGCAACTCTCGCTCAGTTTGGTGCAACTCTCGAGATTCGGTGCAACTTTTGCTCGATTCGGTGCAACTTTTGCTCGATTCGGTGCAACTCTTGAGATTCGGTGCAACTTTTGCTCGATTCGGTGCAACTTTCGAATTTCGGTCTAACTTTTCGGCAATTCGGTCTAGCTCTCGAAGTAACTTTTCGGCAGCTCGGTCTAACTCTCGACGTTCGGCCTAACTTTTACCAGCTTCGGTCTAACTTTTCGGCAGTTCGGCCTAACTTTTCAGAAGTTCGGCCGAATTTTGCTGGTTCGGTCTAACTCCCGAGTTTTGGTTTTAACTTTTACCGATTTCAGTCTAAATTTTTCATTATTAGTTAATTTTTACCAACATTTTTCATCGTCAAAAATTTCACTGACGGTTTGCTTGTCCTGATTTTTCACAAGTATGCGTCGTTCTTTTCGGGCAAAATCAGTGCTTGAAATGGCGCATGCCGGTGAAGACCATGGCGATATTGTATTTATTGCACATGTCGATTGATTCCTGATCGCGAACTGAACCGCCTGGCTGGATAATCGCGGTGATGCCTGCTTTCGCTGCTTCTTCAACGGTGTCGCTCATCGGGAAAAATGCGTCCGAGGACAATACTGCGCCTTTTGTCTTGTCGCCGGCTTCTTCCAGAGCGATTTTCGCTGCGCCGACGCGGTTGGTTTGGCCGCCGCCCATGCCGACCATACGGCCGTTATTGACGAGCGCGATGGCGTTCGATTTGACGTGCTTGACGATCGTCCAGGCAAATTTCAGGCTTTCCATTTCAGCATCTGTCGGTTTGCGTTCGGTGACGATTTTCACATCTTCTTTAACATCCTCGTAGCCTTTTGTGTCCAGATCCTGAACAAGCATGCCGCCGCGTACTGATGTGTACTGAACAAAGTCCTGCTTGTCTTCGGTGAATTTGACCTGAAGCAGACGCAGGTTCTTCTTTTTATTTTCTAGAACCTGAATCGCTTCGTCGGTGTAAGACGGTGCAATGATGATTTCAAGGAAGATGCTGTGCAGCTTCTCAGCGAGTTCCGCATCAACTTCACGGTTCAGCGCGACAATTCCTCCGAAAATCGACACCGGATCCGTTTCATAGGCTTTGTCATAGGCTTCGTTGATGTTGGCGCCGAGACCAATGCCGCATGGATTCATATGTTTGACGGCAACCGCAGCTGGTTCCGTGAATTCTTTGACAATGCCGAGCGCAGCGTCTGCGTCGCGGATATTGTTATAGGAAAGCTCTTTGCCGTGCAGTTGTTTGGCAGCGGCGATCGTTGCTTCATTTTTCAGCGGTTCGCTGTAAAAAGCAGCCATCTGGTGCGGGTTTTCTCCGTAACGAAGCGATTGTTTCTTCTCATAAGTGAGTGTCAGTTTTTCCGGGAATTCTTCACCGACCTGCTTCGTGAAATAGTCGGCAATCAACGCGTCGTACGCAGCCGTGTGGCGGAATACTTTAGCTGCAAGCTTTTGCTTCAATTCGAACGGTACTTCGTTATCAGCGTCGAGACTTGCTGCGACTGTTTGATAGTCAGCCGGATCGCAAACGACCGTGACACTGCGATGATTTTTCGCTGCCGAACGAAGCATGCTCGGACCGCCGATATCGATATTTTCAACCGCTTCATCATAAGCGACGTCTGGTTTGGAAATCGTTTCTTTGAATGGGTACAGATTGACAATCACAAAGTCAATTGGCTGAATGCCAAGTTCACTGATCGCATCCATATGCTCCTTCTTGCCGCGGACCGCGAGCAAACCGCCGTGAACGGCTGGATGCAGCGTTTTAACTCGTCCGTCAAGAATTTCCGGAAAATTAGTGATTTCGCTGATCGACAGAACCGGAAGACCGGCTGCTTCAATCGCTTTTTTTGTTCCGCCGGTCGAGATGATCTCGATGCCTTTAGAAACAAGCTGCTGAACGAAATCAATCAATCCTGTCTTATCTGAAACACTTACGAGGGCACGTTTTGCCACAATCAATTACTTCCTTTCATTTTCGCTTAGGATAATTCTGCAAAAGCCGGAGTGGCTGTTTTTTTTTTTATTGATAAACTTCAGATGAACGGCTGAGAATTGCTGCCACAGTCTTAGGATAAAGCGCGTGCTCGGTTTCGTGGATTCTCGCCTCAAGCACCTCTAACGTATCGTCATCTTTGATCGGAACGGCGGCCTGAGCGATGATCGGACCGGTGTCCATGCCTTCATCGACATAATGAATCGTGATCCCAGTGATTTTGACGCCTTTGCGGAACGCTTGGCCAATGGCGTCCAAGCCGGTAAAAGACGGCAAGAGCGACGGGTGAATATTCACGATCCGGTGCGGATAAGCCTCTAGCATTGCTTTGCCGAGAATGCGCATATAACCAGCAAGGAAAATATAACCAACGTGATGCGCCTGGCATGCGTGAACGATTTCTTCCTCAAAAGCTTTCTTTGTTGGAAAATCGCGTCGCGCCAGCACAAGTGTTTCCACACCAGCCCGCTTTGCCCGCTCAATGACGGCAGCGCCCGGCTGATCGCAGACGAGCAGTTCAATTGAAGCGTCAATCTCGCCGCGCACGATCGCGTCATCAATCGCCTGAAAATTAGTCCCGTTTCCTGAAGCGAAAACTGCGAGTTTAGCCTTCATGTCCATTCACCAGCTTCAGCCCTTTTTCTTCCGTGATTGAACCGATGCGATAAGGCTTCTCCCCGGATTCAAGCAACAATTCCACTGTTTTTTCCGCATCTTCCGGAGCAACCGCAACGACGAAACCAATCCCCATATTAAATGTATGGAACATGTCGTCTTCTTCTAGGCCGCCGAGTTCCTGCAGCCAGTTGAATACATCCGGACGCGGCCAAGCCGCTTTGTCGATGACCGCACCAATTCCTTCAGGAAACATACGCGGCACGTTTTCATAGAAACCGCCGCCGGTAATATGGGCCATTCCTTTAACAGCAACTTGCTTCAGCAGGTTAAGGATCGGTTTGACATAGATGCGCGTCGGTGTCAGCAATTGTTCACCGATCGACTGATTTTTCTCGAATGGATAGGCATCGGCAAACGACAGATTATTATCGGCAATCAGACGACGGACGAGTGAGAAGCCATTGCTGTGAATCCCGTTTGAAGCAAGCCCGATCAGCTGATCCCCAGGCGCAAGTCCGGCGCCGCTAATCTGTTTGCTCTTTTCAACGACACCAACGGAAAAACCGGCAATATCATAATCTTCTTCTCCGTAAAGACCCGGCATCTCCGCTGTTTCCCCGCCGATCAGTGCGCAGCCGGCCTGGGCACAGCCGTCAGCGATGCCTTTGACAATCGCTTCGGCTTTTTCCGGCTTTAGCGCGCTGCAGGCAAGGTAATCGAGAAAATAGATCGGCTCGGCGCCTTGCGTGATAATATCGTTCACGCACATCGCCACAGCGTCAATACCAACCGTATCGTGCTGGCCGGTCGCAAAGGCGACCATTAGTTTCGTCCCAACGCCGTCGGTTCCCGAAACAAGCACGGGTTCTTTCACATGCATCGCGGACAGATCAATTGCGCCGCCGAAACCACCGAGCCCGCCCATCACTTCTGGACGAAACGTGCGCCTGACGTGCTTTTTGATCCGGTCAACGGTTTCGTAGCCGGCTTCAATATTCACGCCAGCCTTTTTATATGCGCCTTCCATATCGCGCCTCCTTAAACGAGCAGTTCCTTTTCATGCGGTAATACGGTATCCGGATAGATTTCCGTCGGGTATTTACCGGTAAAGCAGGCCATACACTGGCCGCAATTTTTCAGGGCCGGGTTGCGTCCGATTGCTTCCTGAAGCCCGTCAACGCTAAGGAAGACAAGTGAATCAGCGCCGATTTCCTTGCGGATGTCTTCAACAGAATGGGTCGACGCAATCAGTTCAGAAGACGTCGATGTATCAATGCCGTAGAAGCATGGGTGTGTAATCGGCGGTGAACTGATCCGCACGTGTACTTCCGTCGCGCCGGCTTCGCGCAGCATGCCGACAATCCGCCGACTTGTCGTGCCACGAACAATCGAGTCGTCGACCATGACGACGCGTTTGCCTTCGACAATCGCCCGAACCGGAGACAATTTCATTTTTACGCCTTGTTCGCGCAGCTCCTGTGACGGCTGGATAAATGTCCGGCCGACATAACGGTTTTTAATCATCCCAAGTTCATACGGGATACCCGTCGCTTCGGCATAGCCGATCGCCGCTGAAATACTCGAGTCTGGCACACCGGTCACCACGTCAGCTTCAACCGGCGCTTCTTGAGCCAATTTGCGACCGAGATTCTTTCGTGCGGCATGAACATTGATGCCCTGGATATTGCTGTCCGGACGCGAGAAATAAATATACTCCATACTGCAGATCGCTGGTTCGGAATGCGTGGTGAAAAAATCAGAACGGACGCCATCATCGTTAATAATCAGAATTTCGCCAGGGTTGACGTCGCGGACATACGTTGCGCCGATGATATCAAACGCGCATGTCTCCGAAGCGATCACCCAGGCGTCACCGAGTTTGCCGAGTGAAAGCGGCCGCAGACCATTCGGGTCGAGCGCCGCGATCATTTCATGTTCATTCAGCATCGCCAGCGCATAGGCCCCTTTGATGACCGACAGTGCATGTTTGACACTTTCGATAAAATTATCGGCAAAATCGCGTTTAATCAAATGCGCGATAACTTCCGTATCTGATGTCGTCTGGAAAATGCTGCCACGTTCTTCCAACTCACCTTTTAATTTATGGGCGTTGACGAGGTTGCCGTTATGGGCAATCGACAGCGAATCTTTCTGCGAGCGGAAAACGAGCGGCTGTACATTAGCATAGCTATTGCCGCCCTGCGTCGAATAGCGGACATGGCCGATCGCTGCCTTGCCTTTGTTAATTGTGTCAAGAATATCGTGATTGAACACGTCGTTGACGAGTCCAAGACCTTTGTGATCATAGAGATGTTTGCCATCGGAGACGCAAATACCGGCGCCTTCCTGGCCGCGGTGCTGCATGCTATGCAGTCCGTAATAGGTTAGTTTCGCTGCGTTCTCATGACCCCAGATACCGAAAACCGCACATTCTTCATTTAGTTCTCTGTCGACATAATGCATGACAGAACCCCTCTCCAGTCATTTTCCAAGTCGGGACGATTGAGTGTAAAAGATTCGTTGTCACAGGCAATATGCAGTTCATCTGAAGTGGTCACTATACCAATTTGAACCGTGTCGCGCACAATCGTTTCGAATTTTTCTGTCAGTTCCTTCGGTACGGAGACTAGGTAACGTGACTGTGTTTCCGAGAAAAGTTCAACCGCAGGATCGCCGAAAAGCGTTAGATCGCAGCCGAATGACGTGCCGAATACGGAATCGGCAATTGCCGTCGCAAGACCGCCTTCGGAAATATCATGGGCGGATGATACAAGGCCCGACTGAATGGCTTGAAGCACGTTGCTCTGGCGCGCCTTTTCAAGTTCGAGATCAAGCGCGGGCACTTTGCCGCTGGCTTTGCCATCAAGCAAGATTTGCAACGCGCTGCCGCCAAATTCGGCCTGCGCTTCGCCAATCAGATAAATTGCGTCGCCGGCATTTTTGAAAGCAACCGTGCAGACTTTATCCAAATCTTCAACCAGGCCAACCATGCCGACAACCGGCGTCGGGTCAATTGCTTCCTGATCCGTTTCGTTATAAAGCGACACATTGCCGCTGATAACTGGCGTTTCCAGTTCCTTGCAGGCTTCAGCCATACCGCTAACCGATTGTTCCATTTCCCAAAACACTTCGGGTTTCTCCGGGCTGCCGAAATTCAGGCAGTCGGTGATCGCAAGCGGAATACCACCTGAGCAAACAATATTGCGCGCTGCTTCGGCAACAGCAATCTTGCCACCGACGTATGGATCGAGTGCCAAATATTTGGCATTGCAATCTGTTGTCAAGGCAAGGCCTTTATTTGTACCGCGTACACGAACCACAGCTGCGTCAGAACCCGGGGCAACCACTGTATTGGTCTGCACCATATAATCATATTGACGCGTCACCCAGTCCTTGGCGGCAAGCGATGGTTGTGTGAGCAGGCGTTTAATCGTTTCCGGGTAATTCTTGATTTCCGGTGTCCATGCCGGAGCAGTCTGATTCAACGTATAAGTTTCCGGCACGCGCGACGGCATATGGCGAACCGGCGCCGATGCGAGTGCATCCGACGGCACTTCAGCGACAATCTCACCTTTATGTTCGAGACGAAGCACTTCTTCTTCGATCACCGTGCCGACCGCAACGGCGTGCAGGCCCCAGCGCGAGAAAATCGCTTGGATTTCTTCTTCGCTTCCCTTTTTAATGACGATCAGCATTCGTTCCTGAGATTCGGAAAGCATCATCTCATAAGGCGTCATAGCCGTTTCACGCTGTGGAATCAAATCCAGATTCATATGGATGCCGACGCCGGCTTTTGCCGCCATTTCGCTAGCGGAGGAAACAAGCCCAGCCGCGCCCATATCCTGAATGCCGACCAATGCTTCATGCTTGGTCAACTCGAGGCAGGCTTCAACGAGCAACTTTTCCATGAACGGGTCACCGACTTGAACCGCCGAACGCTTCTCATCCGATTTATCCGAAATTTCTTCAGAAGCGAATGTGGCGCCGTTGATCCCGTCACGTCCCGTGCTGGCACCAACATACATCACTGTATTGCCAATGCCGCGCGCCTGGCCGACCTGGATATCCGCATGATTCATGATGCCAACACACATTGCGTTAACAAGTGGATTGCCATTATAGCATGGGTCGAACGACAGCTCGCCCCCGACCGTCGGAATGCCGATGCAATTACCGTAACCGGCGATGCCGCTAACCACTTCCTCAAAAATGTAACGGACACGCGCGTTATCGAGCTGTCCGAATCGGAGCGAATCGAGGATCGCAACCGGTCGTGCGCCCATTGAGAAGACATCGCGAATAATCCCGCCAACACCAGTAGCAGCTCCTTGATACGGTTCAATCGCCGACGGGTGATTGTGGCTTTCAATTTTAAATACAACCGCCTGCTTATCGCCGATGTCAACAATGCCGGCACCTTCGCCTGGACCCTGAAGCACACGGCCACCGCTTGTCGGGAATTTCTTCAGCAGCGGTTTCGATGTCTTATAGCTGCAATGCTCCGACCACATGACGGAAAAAAGACCCGTTTCTGTGTAATTCGGTTTGCGGCCAAGCAGTTTGCAAACCTTTGCGTACTCGTCCTCGGTCAGGCCCATCGTCCGGTAGATTTTTTCCTGGGCAATTGTCTCTGCTGATGGTTCAAGAGATGCAGTTGGCATGAACAGAATCCCTCCAATGGTTTAAAATCGACTGGAATAGGCGCAAGCCGTCTTTATTGCCAAGCATTGCGTCCGCCGCGCGTTCTGGATGCGGCATCATGCCGAGCACATTGCCGTTGCGGTTCGTGATCCCGGCGATGTCAGCACGTGATCCATTTGGATTCTCGCCAGCATAGGTAAAGACAATCTGGTGATTGGCTTTCAGTTCAGCCAATGTCTCGTCATCGCAATAATAATTACCTTCGCCGTGCGCAATCGGAATCCGAATAATTTCCCCTTCTTTATAAAGGGAAGTAAACATCGTCTGATTGTTCTCCGTTTTAAGCGGTACAGTCTCGCAAATAAATTTCAGATTTTTGTTCTTGAGCAGCGCCCCAGGCAAGAGGCCGGCTTCGAGTAGGATCTGAAAACCATTGCAAACGCCGAGCACCGGTTTACCTTCCTCAGCAGCTTTGATCACAGCCGGCATAATTCCGGCAAAACGGGCAATTGCGCCGCAACGCAAATAGTCGCCGTAGGAAAAACCGCCGGGAATCATGATTGCGTCGTAGCCGTCAAGCGAGGTTTCTGCATGCCAGACATAATCGACGTCTTCACCGAGTCCGTCCTTTATCGCATAGTACATATCTTGGTCGCAATTGGAACCCGGAAATACAATGACCGCGGTTTTCACGAGCGGACCTCCTCCTCGATCTCATAGCGATAATTTTCAATCACCGTGTTGGCTAAAAGTCGGTCGCAAATTGCATCAACTTTCTGAGCAATATCCGCCCCGTCTTCCATCTGCAATTCAATGTATTTACCAATCCGAACGTCCTGGACATCCGGATAATTCATATTGTGAAGCGACTGCATGACCGCCTGACCTTGCGGATCCAGTACACTTTCTTTCAGCGTGATATAGACCTTAACTTTTTTCATCGAACGGCCTCCAAACGGCTGAGTAATTTTTCATAGGTTTCCGGCAAATCAGCAATATTGCGGCGGAATACATCTTTATCCAGTTTCTCATGCGTTTCTTTATCCCAAAGGCGGCAAGTGTCCGGCGAAATTTCATCGGCGAGGACAATTGCGCCTGTTTCTTTCAGTTTGCCGAATTCGAGTTTGAAATCGACGAGCAGGATACCAGCTTCGCTGAATAATTCCTGAAGTACCTTATTTACAGCAAGCGCCTGGCGACGGATTTCGGTCAACTCTTCTTCAGTTGCAATCTTGATCGCGAGCGCGTGGTCATCGTTTATCATCGGATCGCCCAGATCATCGCTTTTGTAATAAAATTCAACGATCGTTTTTCCAAGGTCGGTGCCTTCATCGAGGCCGAGGCGTTTCGCCAGCGATCCCGCGACAATATTGCGGACAACCACTTCAATCGGAACAATGTCCACTGATTTGACCAACTGCTCAGTCTCGGAAATGGTTTCCAGATAATGTGTCGGCAGATTCTTCTGCTGCAGAACATGAAAAATTTTCGTGCAAATTGCGTTGTTCAGGCGCCCTTTGCCTTCAAATTTTGCTTTTTTCTGGCCGTTGAACGCGGTTGCGTCGTTTTTGTATTCGACGCGAAGCACAAACGGATCATCCGTTGTAAACATTTTTTTTGCTTTTCCCTCATAAAGTAATTCGCCCATCATTATGGCCCCTTTTCTTTTGGCTTTGTTAAAATCTGTTGTTGTTTTTAATCATTTATTGCCAACTGTTCACTTGCCGCGGGGGCCTCGCTGACACGCTGTTCCCGCAGGCGACTCACAGATTGCCTTTTGATCAGAAAACAACATTAAATTGAAACATAGCTTTTCTTCTGCAGAAAATTTTTGGAAAACCGGATCGATCCGGATGCTTAGTCGTTCAGTCCAAGCCGTTCAAAAATGAAAGCAACATTCTTCAGATGATACGTTTCATCAAAGCAACCATCAATTTCTTCTTGGCTAAGCCGCGAGGTGATTCGTTCGTCAGCTTCAACCAATTCTTTGAACTGCGTTTCTGTCTCCCAAGACTTCATCGCGTTCGGCTGCACGATATCATAAGCCGCTTCACGGCTCATCCCTTTTTCAATCAAGGCCAGCAGCACATGTTGAGAAAATGGTAGGCCGTAGGTGCGGCGCATATTGCGGCGCATATTCTCCGGGAAAACCGTCAAATTTTCAATGATATTTGCGAAGCGGTTGAGCATATAGTCAAGTGCTGTCGTTGCGTCCGGAAGAATCACCCGTTCTGCAGATGAGTGCGAAATATCGCGTTCATGCCAGAGTGGCACATTTTCATAGGCGGTCAGCATATAACCGCGGATGACGCGTGCTATACCGCACATATTTTCCGAACCAATCGGATTGCGTTTATGCGGCATTGAAGAGGATCCCTTCTGCCCTTTTGCAAAGGCTTCTTCGACTTCACGCACTTCTGAGCGCTGCAAGCCGCGCACTTCAATAGCGAATTTTTCGATCGAGGTCGCAATTAGAGCCAGTGTCGCCATGTAATGGGCGTGACGATCACGTTGCAACACCTGAGTGGAAATCGGTGAAGCTTTCAAGCCAAGATGTTCGCAGACATAACTTTCGACGCGCGGGTCGATATTTGCATACGTGCCGACCGCACCGGAAATTTTGCCAACGCGGATATCTTCCACTGCATCTTTGAAACGCGCAAGGTTGCGCTTCATTTCTTCATAATAAAGCGCCATTACTAGGCCGAATGTCGTCGGTTCAGCATGTACCCCATGTGTGCGGCCCATCATCACTGTATTCTTGTATTTCTTCGCTTTCGCGGCAAGAACGTCGATAAAATGTTCAATATCCTTCAATAAAATATCATTGCATTGTCTCAGCAAATAGGACTGTGCCGTATCAACAACATCGGTTGATGTCAGGCCGTAATGCACCCATTTTTTTTCATCTCCGAGTGATTCAGAAACGGTTCGCGTGAACGCCACGACGTCGTGACGCGTCTGCTGCTCGATTTCATGGATTCGTTCAACGGTGAACGACGCATTTTGGCGCAACTTTTCAACGTCTTCTTTTGGAATTTCGCCGAGTTCCGACCAGCCGGCGCAAGCTAGAATTTCAACTTCAAGCCAAGCCCTGTATTTATTTTCTTCTGTCCAAATCGCGCTCATTTCTGGTCTTGCATAACGATCGATCATTGGTTCTGACCTACTTCCTCTTCGATTTTCCAAACCGCTAATTTCTGTGCGTCGGCAATCGCCGTTTCAACGGTCGCGCCGAGTATATTAAGATGGCCCATCTTCCGGCCTTCCCGAGCCTCTGCCTTGCCGTACAGATGAAGATGCGCGCCGGCGGAGAGTTCCGGAATTTTGTCCAGCAACGGCTGAACATGCTGACCAAGGATATTGACCATAATGACAGGTTTCAAAAGATCCGTGCTGCCGAGCGGCAAGCCGCAAATCGCGCGGATATGCTGTTCAAACTGTGACGTCTCGCAGGCATCGATGGAATAGTGCCCAGAGTTATGCGGACGCGGCGCCGTCTCATTGACATAGACTTTGCCGTCTGTTCCGACAAACATTTCGACAGCAAGCGTGCCGACGAGATGAAAAGCTTCTGCAAGACGCAGCGCGTACTGCGCGGCTTCGGCATGGAGTTTCTCATTGATTCTCGCCGGCACAAGGGTATGGTGGAGAATATTATGCCGATGGATATTTTCCGCAACCGGAAAAACGGACGTTTCGCCAGTTGTGCTGCGAACAACAATAACGGAAATTTCTTTTTCGAATGGCATCCATTTTTCCAATTCGAAAGGTATCTTGCCAATATAAGGCCGTGCTTCTTCGAGATCCGCTTGATCATGCAGAACATATTGCCCTTTGCCATCGTAACCGCCCTCCGTTGTTTTCAGAACGGATGGAAAATCGATTGTCCGAATAGCCTTCTCAAGTTCTTCTTCATTCCGAACCGGAAGATAAGGAACAACTGGCAAGCCAGCCGCCTGAATCGCAGCTTTTTCATTCAAACGGTCCTTCGTGATTTCAAGAAGCCGAAAGCCTTGCGGCAAATAGCTATGTGTCTGCAAATAATCAGCGGTCTGTACGTCAACGTTCTCAAATTCATAAGTGACAACATCCGCGCAAGCTGCCATCTCTTTAGCCGCATCCGGATCTGCATAATCGGCGACAATCGCTTTATCCGCCACCTGCGCACAGGGGCAATCCTCCGTCGGATCGAGAACAGCAATTCGGTAACCCATTTGTTTCGCAGCAATCGCCATCATTCGGCCAAGCTGTCCACCGCCAAGAATTCCGATTGTTTGTCCCGGCAAAATCGTTTGCTGTGTCACTCGAAATCACTTTCCTTTACTTTCTCTTCTAAAGACTTATGGTAGCTATCCAGCTTGTCCTTCAGTTGATCATCAAAAGCCGACAAGAAACGGACGGCGAGCAGACCGGCATTGGTCGCACCGGAATTGCCGATGGCTACTGTTGCCACTGGAATTCCGCCCGGCATTTGGACAATCGATAACAACGAATCCAAACCATTCAGCGCATGCGATTGTACCGGAACGCCAATCACCGGCAATGTCGTTTTTGCCGCGATCATTCCCGGCAGATGAGCGGCGCCGCCTGCACCAGCAATAATCACTTTCAACCCGCGTTCGCGCGCCGTTTCCGCATAACGAAACATCGCGTCAGGTGTACGATGCGCCGAAATGACATGTTTTTCATAAGCAACTTCCATACTCTCTAACAGATCACAGGCATGACGCATTGTTTCCCAATCGGAAATACTACCCATGACAACACCAACTACTGCACCACTCATTTACTGAAGCCTCCTTCAAGGATCAGTTCAAAAATATGGCTGGCGCTGCGAAGTGCAAGCGCCCTCTCTCTTCTTTTACCTTCTTTTTGAACAAAAGTTACAGAAATAAAAAAGCCCAGAGCAGCTGCTTCTCTTTCTAATAAAAAGAGAAAACAAGCCGTCCGGTCTTTACCGCGGGCAGCGGTCCACTCGGGCAACATTCCCGTTTTCCCTTCATAGTCCGGTAATTTAAGGTCACCGGGTAGAGACAGATGGGCCATATTCCCAAAAATATATGAGGGTTCGCAATCTTCTATTGACACTCTCATCATACCAGTGTTATTAAGAGAGTGTCAACCGATTATCGAACATTCATCCTCAAAAACCGCCTATTGTTCGTCTTTGAGTCATTTCAAAATTTTTAAAATTCCTTCAATTATGCATTCTCGGCCACTTGGTTCTGGTCCATTTGCCGTTTCCCGAAAAACAGGCTTCTCAATACGACGAATCGGCGCATAGCCTTCACGATCCATCCGGTCAATGCAGGCGCTGACTGTCTCGTCTGTCGCAACGATAAACTGCTTCTTCCTCGGCAAAGTTTGACTAACCTTTTTCACAATTTTTCCCACCTGATAAATCCGTTCTCTTGTTTAGATTAGCCGAAGAAGAAGGCGAGCGCAACAAAACCAAAAGCGATCAACAAACTGCCAAAGACGCTGAATGCAATCTGAAACAGATAACTTGGAATATAGTCGAGTATTTTGCCTTCAATTCGTAGCGCGATGCTCGCCGAGTTGTCCTTCCCTTTTTCATGCTCGGAGTGCATCAAAAGCTCTTCACTGGCTTTTCGAAGACGGCTGGTAATCGAGTAGCTACCGATAAGCAGCGCGATTCCCGCACACCAAAACAAAATTGCCATTAATAACCCGGACATCCGCAACACTTCCTTTGTCATCGGTCTGTCCTTAGGTTGGCTCGCATAATCCCGTTCTATTCCCTTGATTTTTCCAAAAAGAGCGCGATTGAATGCTACGAAAAATTTGGCTTGTTTTTGGTGCGACTTTTCTTGATTTAGGAGCGACTTATTCGAAATTCGGTGCAACTTTTGCTCGATTTGGTGCAACTCTCAAAATTCGGTGCAACTTTCCTTGATTTAGGAGCGACTTTTTCGAAATTCGGTGCGACTTTTGCTCGAT